>CAYZPY010000046.1:0-16586 GCA_964480425.1 uncultured Planctomycetaceae bacterium | reverse complement strand
CGATTCCACCTTATTTTACTCCGGAATCTGTCCAGCGCATGGGGACAGGCTAAGGATTAAGGGAGATAATGTAAAATTAAAGATGAAAGTGAAAAGGTCCGAGGGGCTCAAAACCGAAATTTTCCGGCCTAACGGTACTGTGTCATACGGGCGTCCGTATGGACGGCATGATGGTATTGCGGTAATCCGGCTCTATTCCTCCTGCGGCTTTTCGACCTGGAGCTTGGCAAGTGCGGTGGAAACGTCGTTTGTGAAGTCGAAAATTTTGTCAAGTCCGGTCACCAGGAAGACGCCCCAGACTTGTGTGTTGACCTCGCTGAGTATGAGGCGACGTTCTTTCTTTTGCATTAACTTACGAAGACGCAGAAGCTTGGCTACGTTTGACGAATTAATGAGTGTTACCGCCGCGAAATTCAGCACTACGTCAGTGGGATTCTGCTCGATATTTTCAATCAGAGTGTTCAACTCGTCCGTAAACTGTGGATCGTCGTTGAGTTCCACGACCGTGATATCGTCGGACCAGTTCTGGATGACCATTTCTATACTCCTTATAGGGACTATACCTTACAATGGTTACAGCATTTATCGGACACGCCGAGATGCAACTTCAATATTTGAGCGTTAATTATATTTCACCTTATCCTATATATCAAATTCTCATCTATGCCCAGACGCGTCAGCGCGGGCCTGATCTTCTTATAAAACTGTCTTGCGTCGGCGTGATAGCCGGACGTTCCCGACACGGCGCTTACGTGGCGGGCCCAGAACCTGTTGAACATTATCATGAACAGTTCGCGGATGTATTTGCTGACCATTGACCCCAGCGCGACCGGCAGGAAATTATCGTCGCCCGAGACGTGAAAAATGATTTGTGCCGTTTTTTCCCCCTCGGACATTTCGTAGGCGCTGGTTTTGGGATTTTCCTGAAGCACCTTGAATCGGCAGTGGGGGAATATTCTCTGGAGATGCCCCAGGTAGCGGATGCGTCCCCCCTGGCGATCGACGTAGATACGCACCATCTGGCGTTGCGGCGCCTTTGCCCAGATCCAGTCCAGTAGCCGGGCGGTGGTGTCCATGAGCATTATGGATTTGTTCCTGGTGGCCCGCGCCAGGCGGTTGAAATCTCCCGCCAGCAGGGTCTCTGCGCGGATGGCGGCCGGGCTTATCTGGGCCTTTCGCATGCCGGTTTTAAGGGCGTTGCCCACGAGTTTGACTTCCGTGGAGGTTATGCAGTTCGGCAGCGGCAGTTCGCCGTTGGAATACCAGGGGTACCCCCCCAGGAGTTTTTCCGTTCGCGGCGCCAGCAGACCCAGCAGGCCCGCCAGAGAGGAGGGATAATCGGACATGGCCGCGAGCATCCCCAGCACGCCGCGCTCCAGATGCTCCAGCGGACGGGAAGAACTGCGGCTGTATGCGCGCTTGGAGTCGCAAATCAGCGGGAGTGTTTTTCGCCCGGCGCGCCCCTTGCGAACCGTGCCTTCAAGCAGACGCCACATTGAAACGTCCATGTGCTCGCCGGGCATTCTGAAGACCGTCGCCGATACTACCATCGGTCCCAGCACCGGTCCGAAGCCGGCCTCGTCTATGCCTGCCACCACCGCCAACGTGAATCTCCTGCGTAAAGATGTACGTCTGTGTGCGATAGGTCGGCAATAATATCGAAATCTGCGCCCACAGACAAATGCCGTTTGAATTTTCGACGCGATTTATCAGTTCTTGCATGACAAGCGGAACGTTTCGATATAGAGTAGATACAGCGTTGAGTTGTTCCGTCCGGTAACGACGGGAGTATATCCAGGAGAGCAGACATGGCCCATGCAGTAATAATGGCGGGGGGTTCAGGAAAACGGCTCTGGCCACTGAGCAGGGAGAACCGCCCCAAGCAGCTTCTTCCCATTGCCGAGGGTAAATGCCTGCTGGAAGTGGCGGCCGAGAGGGTGCGAGAGGTTTTCGACCCGGACAAGATTCTCATCGTCACCGGCGCCGAATACTCCGACGATGTTTCAAAGACTCTGCCCGACATCCCCGCCGAGAATATTGTCGGCGAGCCGGAAGGTCGCGACACCGCCAACGCCATCGCGCTGGCGGCGGAAATACTCGCAGGTCGGGACGAGTCCACCACCATGGCGGTTTTCACTGCGGACCACGTTATCCGCCCCAAGGAGCAGTTCGCCGCCTCGATCCGCATCGCTCTTGAGGCGGCCGAGAAAAATCCCGACGCGCTGCTGACGTTCGGCATACGCCCGACCTGGCCTCACACGGGACTGGGATACATACAGTGCGGGGAGGTTGTGGACCAGGGCGTGCACAAGGTCCTGGCGTTCAAGGAAAAGCCCGACCACGCCACCGCACGCCGGTACGTCGAGAGCGGAAAATATTACTGGAACAGCGGAATGTTCGTTTGGAAAGTCGGCGCTATCCGAAAGGCGCTGGCGGATTACCTGCCACAGACCGCCGAAAAACTCGCGCCGGTAAGCAAGGCCGTAAAAGACGGCGGCGACTACAAGAGCATTATTGACGAAGTTTACCCCGAACTCGAGAAGATCAGCATAGACTACGCGGTCATTGAAAAGGCCTGCACGATGGAAGCCGAGCAGGACGGCAGGTACATGATGATGGTGGAGTTGAACTGCGACTGGCTCGACGTGGGCTCCTGGCCTGCGCTGGAGAACATCTGCGAACTGGACCAGGCGGGCAACGTGGTGCTGGCGGGTCACGCCGCCGTGATGGACAGTTTCAGAAACGTGGTGGTCTCCGAGAACGGTCATCTGATTGCGGTGCTGGGGATGGACGACTGCGTGGTTGTTCACGCCACCGACGCCACGCTGGTGTGCAGCAAGTCTGACGCGCAGCGCCTTAAGGAGCTCCTGGGCGAAATCGAGCGGAAATTCGGCGATAAATATTCGTGAGTTCCGAGGTCTGACCGCCTGGCATTCTTGCGGGTCCGAGGCGAGAAATTGCAAATCCCCAATGCCCAAATCCCCAACAACAAACTTGGAATTACGTACAATCATGAATGATTAACCGATCAACCGGCTCGCTATAATCTATAACCGGTAATCTGAAAGCAATGGCTACATGGCTTGGCGTTGATATCGGCGCGGCGCGGACGGGCGTTGCAGTGGGTGACACTGAGACCAGGGTCGCCGCGCCGCTTGAGGTGATACCTTCCGAGCCGGTTCGGAACGTTTTTTCCGCCGTACGCGCCCTTGCCGACGAGCACGGGGCGGGGGGCGTGGTTGTCGGTTTGCCGCTCAACATGGACGGTAGCGAGGGTTCCCAGTCGCGTCGCGCCAGGAAATTCGCCGAGGACCTCGGCGGCGCCACGGGCCTGGAAGTCCGCCTTTGGGACGAGCGCCTCAGCAGTTATCAGGCCGACGATAAATTAAAGGACAAATTCACCCGCAAGAAAACACAGGCGCGTCAGGATGCAGTTGCCGCCGCCGTTTTTCTTGGGGAGTTCCTGCGTGAACAGGGCGGGAAAACGGATGCGAGGTAGGCATACGTTGTCCGCCGGCGACGAGGTGAATTTCGCCGGCATGCTCGACGGGGCGCGGTAGTGCGAAAACGCGCGTTGTTATGATTTTTTCTTTTTTTTGTCGCTTTGTGAGGCCAACTGCTCCAGAGCCGAGATGGGATCGACCTGCTTTCCTTTTTCGCCTTCGGGCTGGAGCGACGAGAGCGCATCTTCCGGCGACATCCCGGTGGCGTCCTCGACGTCGGCTGCCTCGAGTTCGATTGGAATATCTTCCGGCTCGGACGTTTCGACCCGGGCGGATTCTTTTTCTTTTTCGGGTGGCTTGGGCGGCTCGATCTGTTCCGGCTGTCCGTCTATCTGGAACACCAGCGGGATGGGACCGATGGAAATCCTGTCGCCCGGATTGATTTTGGTTTCGGTGATGCGGTTATTATTTACGTAGGTGCCGTTGGCGGAACCCAGGTCCTTGACGGTTACCTCATCCCCGGAGACGTTAATCTGACAGTGATTGCGAGAGACGCTGGGAACCGGAAGCCGTATTTCACAAGTTTCGCCTCGCCCGATTGTGGTGACGGATTGCGTTACCGGAACATCCACTCTTTCGCCGTTTGGCTTGAATGCTATGAGTTTGACGTCCATAACCTCCACCTCGATATTTTTTCAAAGGATATTATTGTCGAACCGACGGTTCCCCGCCCTGCATATCGGCGGGGGCGTTACTGGCGCCTGACGTTGCGTTTTTCAAAGGGTGTCAGGCGGGATTATTCGTTATTTACAGGATACTACAACTAAATTATAAAATGTCAGGCGATTTCTGCAAGGAAAAATGTAATTGCGATTTTCAACCCTTCGCCGGGGCCCGTCCCGGGGCGCTGTACGTACACGTGCCTTTTTGCGCAGCGAAGTGTGCGTACTGTGATTTCTATTCCGTTGAATACCGCCCGGACCTGGGTGAGCAATATGTCCGCGCCGTAACCGCCGAACTGGACAGGCGCGATTGCCTCTCCTCGCCGGCGGGCAGCATCTACGTTGGCGGGGGCACCCCGACGGTGCTGGGGTCCCGGCTGCTTCGGCGCCTGGTAGGCGCATTGGCGAAGTTGGCCCACAGCGACACAGAGTTCACGGTCGAGGCCAATCCGGAGACCGTAACCCCCGGCGTGGCAGAGGCGATGAAATCCTCGGGCGTCAATCGCGCCAGTATCGGCGCCCAGTCATTCGTCGCCTCGGAGCTTGAAACACTCGGCCGAAGGCACGGTCCCGACCAGGTTCGTCGTGCGGTGGATATTTTTCGTCGCGCCGGAATTACAAATATATCGTTGGACATGATTTACGGCATACCTCGTCAGACGCCGGAGTCTTTCGAGGCGTCGCTGAACGAGGCGATTGTGCGCACAGGCGCCGAGCATCTTAGTTGCTACGCGCTCAGCGTTGAGGAGGGCATGCCGCTGGGCAAGTCGGTTCGCCGGGGCGAGCTGACGCTCATGGACGAGCGGCGCCAGGAAACCTGCTACCGCACCGCAATAGCCCGCTGCCGCCAGGCGGGGCTGGAGCATTACGAGATATCCAACTTCGCCCGGCAAGGGCGTCGATGCCGACACAACATGGTTTACTGGCGGAATCGGCCTTATCTCGGCGCAGGACCGGCGGCGGCAGGATACGTCAGGCAGGTAAGGTACAAAAATACACCCGACCTGGAGGCGTATATATCGGCCATTCGGGCGGGGCGACTCCCGCCGCACAGAAGCGAGCGGCTCAGCGGCGCCAAGGCCCTTGCAGAGGCGCTAATGCTGGGGTTGAGACTGACCGAAGGCGTTGACCGGAGGGAATTTACCAGGCGATACGGCGCCGACCCGCTGGAAGTGTTCCCCCGGAGCATATCATGCTACGCGGAACTGGGAGCACTGGTTGTCAGCGATGAGAGGATCCGCCTGGACGAAGGTAGTCTTTTCGTTTCCGATTCCGTCCTTTCGGACATTCTCGAGGAGTCCGACAGGCCTGGAGATTGAGGATTCCGGCGAGTCTTGATGAGTACGGGCGCCGCAGGCGAGGGACTTTATTTGAGATGGGGGGAAATATTGCCGATTTATCATGTTGAGATGGGAGACCTCGGTGTCAACGATAATGGCGACAGGAGGCGTTTATAACGTATGTTACCATTAGGGGAGAATATAGGAGCGGCGAAAGGCAAACCGGTCGTAAGGCCGGGGCGCAAAGCGAGGAGTTTCGCAGACTTCGGTCCGGATAATGGTCGAGAAGGGATAGTCCGGCTGCCCGCCCGGACGACGGGCGGCCTGATCCTCCTAACGCCTGCTGCGGGCACGCAGTCCGAGTCGCCCCACGCTACATGGTGTGGCAGGGACGCCTCGGGGACAGCGCGGCCAAGGAGCCGGGCGAGCAAGTCATAGCGATTGGTGAATCCCCCCGCAACGGGCGCGAATTTATGGAGTGAATAATGGCAGTGAGGTTCTCGAACAGAAAGGTGCTCCCCATAGGGCTGGACCCCGGCAGCCGAAAGCTGAGGATGGTGCAGTTTTCCATCGTTCAGGACAAGTGGAAGCTGCTCTGTGCCGGGGCGTGCGACATGGACGCCGACTGGCGCAAAGATCCGAAAAACCGCGTCAAGGCAATGACCAGGGGCGTCAAGGAGATCCTCAAGGACCGCACGTTCAAGGGGCGCCAATGCGTTTTGAGTCTACCGTCGGAGCTGACCTTCGTGCATCACGTGAAAGTACCCCGTTCCGGACCGGAGGAATTCGACGCCGCCATCCGCAGCGAGCTTGAGGGCAAGTTGCCCTGGGCGCTAAAAGATACGATAATTCGTTACGTAATCGGCGGCGAGACGATGGTCGAGCAGCAGAGCCGCAGCGAAGTCATAGCCATCTGCGTGGCCAGGTCGACGGTGGAGCAGCACCTTATAGCCGCAAGGCGCGGCGGTCTGGACGTCATAGGCGCCAACGTTGAGCCGTGCGCGATAGTGGAGTGTTTCGCCAGGTTTTTCAGGCGAACCGCCGACGCCACGCGTGCGGTTATGTTCGTCGATATGGGCGCCACCGGCTCCAGGGTGGTGATATCGCACGGCGGGTCGATGGTGTTCGCCCGAAACCTGTCGATAGGCACGGACCAGTGGGACCGTCACGTCGCTCGGGAGATGGGCGTCTCGCAGGTCGAAGCCGGCGAGATTCGGAATTCCCTCTCGCGCTGCGGTGTCCAGCCCGGCGGCGAGGAACAGAAGCGCTCGGAAGACCCGCACCGCGCCGACATCAACAATACCCGGCGCGACGAATCCGACACCGCAAGTGCGGGACGCAATGAAATATCTCACATTCTCAAATCGTCCGTCGAGTCGCTCTCGGGCGAACTGACAAAGTGCCTGCGTTATTACCAATCGGTATTCAAGAACAACACGGTCGAGCGGATTATCTTCGTTGGCGGAGGCGCACACGACATGAACGTCTGCCAGTCGATCGCCCGCCAGTTGAACATGCCTGCCCAGGTAGGCGATCCGCTTTTGCTGACCGAGCACGATCCGTCCTGCGGCGTGGGGGGCGGGCTCGACAGGCGCTGCTGCCACCCTGACTGGGCGGTGGCGGTTGGTCTGTCGCTGGGAGCGCCCGTCACCCGGGCCGGCCACGCGGCGCGATCGGAGACCGCCGCCTGATATGGAAAAGATATGAGTACGATAAACTTACTGCCTCAAGATTATCTCAAGTGGCGGCGCCAGCACCGGGCCAATGTTGTGTGTTCCATTTTGTTCGCCCTGGTGATGGTGGGCCTGCTGTGCGCCGAGGTCGTCTCGGAGCAGAGCATGAAGCGCACGCAGAAGGTTCGTCGTCACGTGAAAAACTCTTACCAGAAGGCGGCCGAACTGCTCGACCAGATGCACCGCCTGGAGGCCAAGCGCCACCAGATGATGCACAAGGCCGAACTCGCCGGCGCGCTTATCCCCCCGGTGCCCAAGAGCACACTGCTGGGCGTGGTGTCACAGGCGCTTCCGGACGAAGCCGCAATGAACGAGTTCTCCCTTGAGATTAAGCACGTTCGGCAACGTACGTCGCGGTCTTCGGGCGACGGGTCCACCCGGGTAGTGTCCGCGCCGAAGAAAAACCGCTTCATGCGAAGGAGAATATCCAAACTCACAATCACCGGGCTGGCGTCGACCGACGTGCAGGTGGCGGGCTTTATCGCAAACCTGGCGCGAAATCCCATGTTCCAGTCGGTCGACCTGGTCTACAGCGAGGAAAAGGTCCTTAGGTTCCAGAGCAATTACGCTCGCGGGCAAAGCGGCTGTACGCAATCTGACGGCGGGTCCGCGAACAATCAGAAAGTCGAATACAAGGTGCGCAAGTTTCAGGTGGAAGCGCTGCTGAACCCCGCCACGGAGAATTCGTCCGCAACGGGCGGTCTCGACGACGTGTCGAATAAATTACCCAGGGTGTGAATACATGAAAATAGGTCTTAGAGAATTAGTCTTCATACTGCTTCTGGCGGCCATTCCGGTAACGGCATGGTATTTCGTGTTCCGCCCGCGGACCGCCCGTTCGCAGGAAATACAAAGGGAAGTGCAGATCAAGCGCAGGCGTCTGGAGGCGCTCAACCGCGCCACGGGTACCATAGGCGACCTGCAGGGCGAAATAGAATCGCTTCAGAAGGCGATCACGTTTTTCCGCTCCCGCCTGCCGAACGCCAAGGACATCGACAAGGTTCTTCAGGAGGTCTGGCGACTGGCGGAGTCCAGCCGTTTGGTTACAAAGAGCATTCGCACCGCGGACACAAGCGGACAATATGCGTCCCTGGTGTCCGACGATCCTTACGGCGAGCAGCCCATAATCATGGAGCTGACCGGCGATTTCATGGGCCTATACACGTTTCTCCAGGCGATGGAGAATCAGCCGCGGATAACAAGGATTCACCGTTTATCCATAGAGACGCTGGACAGTCCCGGCGACGGCGTGGTCAAGGCGGAACTGGTTTTATCGATATTCTTCGAACGCAGCGGAAGCCAATGATGACCGAAGATAAATTTGACATTAATAATGTCGACCAGACAGACGCCCTGATGGGCGGGCATTCCTCCGGCGGCGCCGATGACGGTCAGCACGGCGCACAAACGGGTCGGCGTGGGGGCCCGTCCGATCGCACGCAGGTGGGCGGGGGCGCCTCTTGGAACGCGGCCAGGGCGAACCTGGTGCTGGTGGTGCTTTACGGCGCGGCGATTGGAAGCGTGTACGTGATGAGTCTTCGGTGCACGCCGCCGGAGGCCTCGGCGGAGCAAAGCGCCGTCCAGAAGCAGGTGGACAGCGAACTGAGCCGTCTGGAGAATCTCTCACCAAGCGACGTCATTGAGGGCAAGCGCGCCAGCGAACTGGTAAACGCCTTCTATCGCAGCACCAAGGGCGTGCAGGTGCCCCCCGCCGCCATAGGCGGCAATCCGTTCGTGTTTCTGCCGCCCGAACGCCGGCAGCCAGTCCCCGACGAGCAGCATGATGCGCCCCAGAAGAAGACCGCACAAAACACCCAAAGCAGCGACGCCGCCGAGGCGATGGAGGCTGCCGGTGAGCTGGTTCTCCAGTCGGTGCTGACCGGATCGCACGGGGCGATGGCGATGATCTCGCAGAAGTCCGACAAAACCTCGGCGAGCAACCTGATAGGTCAGGGACAGAAAATCAACGGCTGGACCGTCGTTAAGATATACCCCAACAGGGTCGTATTGAGATGGAAAGACCGGACGTACATCCTGAAGATGTCCCGGTGAGATGCTGATTCAGTCCTGACGGAGGTGTGCACCTTTGCCGGTCAAGAATAAAAGTTCGACCAAGCGCCACGCCGAACAGCAAAAGTACGGCGCCGGACACGGCGAGGGATTCGCCGAACTGTGGCGTCCCGAGCAGGAGGGCGAGCCGCGCGCCGGTCCCGAGCGGATACTCCTTGAGCGGCGCGTAATCACCGACGAGCAGCTCGAGCGGGCCGTTCAAAACCGGCGCGAATCGCCGGGTCTCAGCGTGCTGGAGGTGCTGGTCAGAACGGAAGTCATTGACGAAATTCAGGCGCTCCGCGCCGTGGCGGAATATTTCGACCTGCCGTTCATGCGCCTGACCGCCGCCGAGGTGGATACCGACCTGCTCAAGTCGCTGCCCGTGGATTACTTAAAGAACAAGCTGGTCGTACCCGTCCGCTCGCACCAGGCGTCGCAGGATTCCGAGCAGGGCGAGGCGACCATCGGCATATCGGACCCGGCGGACGTGTTTCTCATAGACGACCTGAAGAACCGCCTGTCCGATGCGGGCTGCCCCAAAGTCCACCTGGTGGTTATCCCGCCGGCGGACATTCGCAAGTCCATCCACGAGTCTATGGAGGACCCCTCCGAGCAGGTGGAAAAGATCATCCAGGACGTCACGGAAGATGCCGTTGAGGTCGTTGAGAGCAGCGAGGAAGAGGTAACCGACCTTGAGAAGATCGCCGGGGAAAGCCCGGTAATCCGCTACGTGAACTACCTGATATTTTCAGCGGCCAAGGACGGCGCCAGCGACATTCACATCGAGCCGACCGAACAGAGTCTTCGCGTCCGCTGCCGCATAGACGGCATGCTCTTCGAGCAGCAGGCACCGCCCAAGCAGATGCACGCGGCGATAATATCCCGCCTGAAGATCATGGCGGACCTTGACATCGCCGAGCGGCGCCTCCCGCAGGACGGAAGGATAAAGGTCACCGTCCACAGAAGGCCCATCGACCTGCGTGTCAGCACGCTTCCCACCACGCACGGGGAAAAATGCGTCATTCGAATCCTGGACAACCGCTCCATAATGGTCGGACTGGACCAGCTTGGCATGTGGGACGACACGCTCGAGGGTTTCCGCCGACAGGTGCTCCAGCCGTACGGCATCGTGCTCGTTACCGGTCCGACCGGTAGTGGAAAATCCACCACTCTCTACTCGGCGCTGAGGATAATGGACGGCAAGAGCATGAATCTCTCCACCGTCGAGGATCCGGTGGAATACGAACTTGCCTACGCCAACCAGGTCAACGTTCGCGAGTCCATCGGTCTGACCTTTGCGGCTGCGTTGAGGTCTCTGCTTCGCCAGGACCCTGACGTCATAATGGTCGGCGAGATACGCGACGAAGAGACCGCAAGGATCGCCGTCCAGGCCGCCCTTACCGGGCACCTGGTGCTCTCCACGCTGCACACCAACGACGCGCCGTCCAGCATAACCCGCCTCGTAAACATCGGCATCGAACCGTACCTTATAAGCGCCGCGGTCAACGCCGTGCTCGCTCAGCGACTGGTGCGGAGGATATGCGAAAACTGCAAAAGCCCCGTCTCGAACGTCAGCGAGGCGGTCAAGAAGTACCTGGACAATTATGGCGCCGAGGTGGACACCATCTACAAAGGCATGGGCTGCCAGAAGTGCCGCCAGACCGGATACAAGGGACGCCTTGGTATATACGAACTGCTGGAGATGAGCGAGGAAATGCGCGACCTGATAAGCGCCAATCCGTCGCTGGGCGAACTGAGGCGCGCCTCGACCAAGGGGGGCATGAGGCCGCTGCGCATGGACGGACTGGCCAAGGTGGCAGCCGGTATGACAACCGTCGAAGAAGTGATGAAGGTCACCGAAACGTCATTGGACGGGAGCAACTGAGTTGATAGACATACAGGACATCTTGAAGGAGGCGATCGAGGCCGGGGCCAGCGACGTGCACATGATACCGGGACTCAAGCCGCTTCTACGCGTTCACACGGTTATCGAACCGCTGAAGGATTATCCGGTAGTCTCGCCGCAGGACACCGAGAAGTGCGTTCGCGACATGCTGGGCGAGCGGCGGTACAAGCGCCTGGTGTCGCGGCGCGACGTGGATTTTTCCGCGAAGGTGGACGGCTACGGCCGGTTCAGGGTCAACGCGCACTACCAGCGCGAGGTTATCGCCATCGCCTTCCGCGCGGTGCCCAATCGCGTGCCCGCACTGGAGGAACTCAACCTTCCGCCGATACTTCATTCGCTTACGGAGCTTCGGCGAGGACTGGTGCTGGTCACAGGGCAGACCGGACACGGAAAAAGCACCACGCTGGCGTCCATGATAGACGCGATGAACAAGCGGTTCGGGCATCACATCATCACGCTTGAGGACCCGGTCGAATACGAACTCCACAGCAACAAGTGCGTCATCGAGCAGCGCGAGTTGGGCCCGGACGTGCCGAGTTTCGCCTCGGGATTGCGGCACGCCCTTCGCCAGGACCCGGACGTCATACTGGTGGGCGAAATGCGCGACCTGGAGACGACTTCCTCGGCGATAACCGCAGCCGAGACCGGTCACCTCGTGCTGTCGACCATGCACACCTTCAACTCCGCACAGACGGTCGAGCGAATCATAGACATATACCCCAGCGAGCAGCAGAACCAGGTGCGATCGATGCTGGCCAACACGCTTCAGGCGGTGATAAGCATGGTGCTGTTCAAGCGGGCCGACGCGCCCGGAATGATGCCCGCCTGCGAGGTTATGATATGCACCCCGGCGGTTCGCAACTGCATACGCACCGCGCGGATACACGAAATACCCAACATCATACAGACCGGCGCCGCCGTGGGCATGTTCACCATGGACGACGCGATTAAGCAACTGTTCACCACCGGCAAAATAAGCTCTCAGCAGGCGGCGGCGCATTCGGCCAGACCCGACCGCCTTTGCGAGTCGGTTCCCGCTTAGGAGATTTGAGGAGATATGCCCGACAGGCAAAACGGAGCATTACGGAACACGGGTCAGCAGGGCTTGTCTGCGATGGCGCATCGCGGGCCATCCTCCCCGGCGCAGGATGCGATGCAGTGGTTGCGCAACTTCCGCCTGGAGTTCGGTCCGGGTCTAAAGGAGGTGCTGAACTTCACCAGCGAACTTTCGGTAATGATCAAGAGCGGCATAGGCATACGCCCGGCGCTTACGGGCATCGCCGCACAGATAGACAAGCCGCGATTCGCCGAGATTGTGAGCGCCCTGGGGCGTGAAGTGGAAGCGGGACAGCCCTTCTCACAGGCGCTGGCGAAATACCCCAAGGTCTTCAGCCCGCTGTACGTGAACATGGTTCGCGCGGCGGAGTTGTCAGGGAACCTGGGGCAGATGCTCGAGCGCCTGGCGGCGTATCTCGACCAGCGCATGGAGACGCGAAGGATGGTCCGCGGGGCGATGATATATCCGATTATCATCGGCGTGATGGCCGTTATCACCACCATCTTCCTGCTGACCTTTGTGCTGCCGAAATTCACGGCGCTTTTTGCCGGAAAGGAATCGTTGCTTCCGGCGCCCACGCTGGCGCTGATGACCATAAGCGAATTCATGCGCACCTACTGGTACATGCTGGTTATCGGGGTCACGGCGCTCGTGGTGGGATTCCTGCGAGTGCTCAAAACGCCTGCCGGCAGGGAATACTGGGACCGTCTCAAACTTCGCATGCCGGTTTTGCGCAAGATGCTCAAGGCGCTCTATATTTCCCGAAGCGTCCACACCATGGGCGAACTGATCACCGCCGGCGTGCCGGTCCTGCAGACCATAAAGATCACCGCCGACGTGTCGGGCAACACGCTTTACATGCGGATGTGGCAGCGCGTAGGCGCGGCCGTCAAGCAGGGAAGCAAGATAGCCGATCCCCTTTCCGCCCAGACGCTGCTGCCCAGGAACGTCGTTCAGATGCTCTCTGCGGGCGAAGAATCCGGAAAACTCGGACAGGTGCTCCAGGATATCTCCGAGTATTACTCCAAGGAGTTGCGGAGCGCCATAAAATCGGCCACGAGCATGATCGAGCCGCTGATGATAGTGGTCATGGGCTTCGTGGTGGGATTTATCGCCATGAGCATAATCCTTCCGATATTCAAGATGTCTTCGCTGGTCAAGTAGGGAGGTGCGAGGTGTTGTAATGTTATCGACAATCACTAAAAGTCGCCGCGGCGCGTGGCAGGGCGGATTAAACTTCGCCCGCAGGGGATTCACGCTGATCGAGGCAGTGGCGGCTTCCGCACTTGTGGGACTGGGGGTAGTGGCCCTGATGGCCGCAGCAATGTCCGGTACCAGGACCAATCAATCCGGGAGGGAAATCGCCCAGGCGGTATTCCTCACACAGGAAATCCGGGAATTGACCATAAAACTTCCCTTCAGCGACCAGGACCCCGGCGATATGGGCAATCCGCCCGGTCCGGACGGGTCCGACCCGCAAGAGTTCTTTGACGACCTGGACGACCTGATGGACGTGACCTTCAGCCCGCCGATGGACGGTTTCGGCTCACGAATTGCGGATATGCCCGACTGGTCGCAGACTATCACGCTGACCTGGAGGAATCCCGATAACCTCATCGAAGTGGTTCCCGACGGCACGAGCGACGTTATTTACGTCGAGGTGACCGTTTCACATCACGACAGGGAGGTGCTCGCCTCCGGATGGCTCGTTACAAGGAGTGAATAATTATGGACACAAGAACACAACTCAACCGCACCGGTTTCGCCTACGTGCTGGCGATGGTCCTGCTGGTCGTCTTTAGCAGTCTGGCGGTGACGTTCGCTTCGTTCACCAACATGAACCTGCGCAAGGGCGACAACCATCGCGCAGCGATGGAGGCGCGATTTGCGGCCGAAAGCGGACTCAATTACGCGGTGTATATACTTCGCGACTGCCGCAGCGAACCGACGCTGCTGGATCTGCCGGACATGCTCCAGGCGGTCCACGATTATCTCAGCGAAGAACTCCCCAACAACACCGTCACACTGAACGGCAGCAGCGTGACCGTGCCCGATGTGGCGCTTCCGGCGGGGCGAAACTGCGACTTCGAGATTTACGTTTCGCAGACCGATGCCGAAGGAAAGCCCACGAAACTTCAGCTTATGGTCACGGGGCAGTCCGGACAGCTGACCCGCACAATCGGCATGCAGTTCGACGTCCAGGTGGACAAGCGCCTGCTGCACTACTCCACCGCCAGCTCCGTTCGCATCATCGCCCGGGGCAACGTCAACATCAACGGACCGATCCAGAGCTCCTGGGGCAGGCAGCTGATACCCATAGAAAACGATCCCGACGAGGATTACCACAACCACGTGGTGTATCCGCTGGACGTGGACCTGGGGTCCGAAGGGGTTGTCGACGGCACGCTGGGCACGTCGCTGAGCTCCTCGGATTTCGCCGGCGACTCCTCCAAGGGCGACAGCGATTTCCACAACGGAATCAGCACAGACAATCCCGACCAGGACCTGCTGAGCAAGATATCCTACAGCGAACCGGAACTGACGGGCCTGTCAACGGAGGACTTCGACACATCGCCGCTTCGGGAAATGACCAGCAACGCCAACCTTCCCGCCCCCGACGGTACGGACGTTTCTCTTGGCATGTGGGGACTATACGGCGACAAGTGGGTGGACTACAACGGCGATGACAAGCCCGAACTGAACAATATCCGCGTGGCCAAGGGCACGAATCCGTATTTCAAGAACTGCACGTTCACTGGCATAACCTACATTGAGGTGGACGAGGAAACGGACAATCCGACCAGCAACAACCAAAACGGCGTGGTGTTCGAGGACTGCCAGTTCAAGGGTCCGATTATTACGGGCGTGCCCAAGCGCATGCGATGGGATTACAACAGCATGGAGTTCCGCGGTCAGACGCGCTTCAATACCAGCATGATACAGGAGGCCCTTGGCGGTGTTACGCTGATGGCGCCGAATTACAACGTCAACATCGGCGGCTCCGAGGGCGGCGGCGGCGAAGGAGATTCCGACGTCTGCGGGCTGGTTGTGGGCGGCGTGGTGGACATGTACAACGACATCTCCGTACACGGAACAGTGATATCCATGGCCGAGATAGTCGACGAGCAGGGCAACATCATCATGGGAAAGGGACTTGACTGGCTGACCGGCGGGGGTGTTTGCGGCGCCAACATCGGCAACCTTGACGGGAGCAGCAACAACGTGAACCTCACGCCGGACCCGGATAACGTCATCCCGCTGGGAGTAAAGAAAAGATACATCGTCGATCCCGAAACCTCGACGTACCAGGAGTATCCGTGAGCCCAACGTCGCAGCGGCGTAGGGCAAGGTCCGCGGATGTAAAATCATGAACGAGCGACATTGCAAAATCTGCGATGCACAGGGGCGAAATCAGGGCGCCCCGACCCAGAAGCGGCGAAGCAGGGGCGGGTTGTCGCTGGTCGAGATGCTCCTTGCGCTTGCGATTATGGCGTCGCTGCTTGCCGCAGTGGCGGTGGCTATGCACGCCTCGCTGATGAGCTACGACGAAAACGACAAGGCCGCTATGGTCACACAGGCGGCCAGAATCTCCGTCGAAAGGATTATGCGGCGGGTGCGCGGCGCCTACGAGGTGGACTCCAACGAAAATTCGCTGACAATATACATGAATCCCGAGTTGTCCGATTACTACCAGTACGAACAAAGCGCCGGATGCCTGTATTGTCACCAGAACACCGGCGAGGGGGTGGATACGTATATTTTGCTGGGCGACGAGAACATCACCGTCGATACATTCGACGTACTGCGTCAGGAGGATCTCGAGGGCAACACTCTGAGTGTCAAGATCCGACTGGAAGTATCGACGGATACGTCCGAGATGGGGATAACCGCAACTTCCGCGCTGCGACGGGCGCAGTCTTACTGATTCGCCGGCGCGGCGGGGGGAGTCTTTTGCGATGGTGATTTGGTTTACATGCGTTTTTGAACTCGGTCTCAACTCTGAGACGCAACACGAACGGAAGCATTCCCGCATCACTTCACCCGGTGCCTGGTAGCCAAGACATCGTCGCGGCCGCGTATTGAGCAAGTGCTCAACGTAATAAATATACTGATGCGTGGCGCCACGTATATCGAAGCCTTCCGGGAAAAACTGCCGAAGCAATCCGTTGGTGTTCTCATTCAATTCACGCTCCCACGAATGATACGGATGCGCAAAGTAAACTTCCAGTCCCAACTGACGCTGCAGTTTGGCGCATTTTGAAAATTCCTTGCCGTTGTCCGCCGTCATCGTTTTGGTGGGGAGTCCACCGTGGCGATTAAAGGCCCGAACGGTCCCCTCCGTAAACCGCTCGGCAGTGGCGTTCTGTAATTTTGCCAGAACAGTGTATCGGCT
>CAYZPY010000045.1:0-16656 GCA_964480425.1 uncultured Planctomycetaceae bacterium | reverse complement strand
CGTGTCCTTCAACCACCACAGCCCCGCAAAAATCCTTACAAAGCAAATAGCTCGGGCTGGAATGTGTATTGACGGATTTCGCGTTTGGGGGTATAATGCTTCCGCTCGAAAAAAGGTGGATCTCGAGGATGGCATGTGTGCAAAATGGAGGTTGCCCAACCGCCCGTCGGGATTCAATATCGCTCGTTATTGATAAAAGTGAGGAGAATAAAATGAAGCTCAAGGCCCTTCTTTCCGTGCTGGTGGTGTGCTGTTTTGCATCTTTGGGGGCGGGCGACACCATAACACTTCTGGACAGCGGCGACGGTACGGATTCCGGCTGGTCCGTCGAGTGGCTGGGCGATCCGGATGATCCCGTCAAGGGCGTCGGCGACATAGACGTGGTGCTGAACGGCGGCACCCCGTCCTCGGTGACGCTCACCATCGAGAAGGATTTCGGCCCGCCGGTCGGCGGCGAGTTCAGGTCCGCGATTATGACGTTCAAGCAGACCGCCATCGACGCCGCGGCGAAGATAATCATCCGCCAGGAAAGCATCGACAACAGCACCGGCGTAAGTTGGACGCAGTTCATCTGGAGCGTCACGCCCGACGGCGCCGCCGGCATGAATCAGGGCGAATCCGCCTGGGACGTCGACCCCCCGTTCTCGACACTGACGTGGAGCGATTTGACGACCACGGGTTATCACACGCTGGTCGCATCCGACGGCGTGGTGGCAAACGGCGACACTTTCTCGCCCGCCGGCGGGCTGGTCATCGACGCCACGGTCAGCGACGACCCGGGCGACCTGACGGTCTTTACCCTCAAGCAGAGAGTGGTGCCCGAACCTGCCGCGATGACTCTGCTGGCACTCGGGGCCGTGTTTGGCTTGCGCCGCGGAAGAAAAATATAAAAACGAAAAAATTTCCGCTTCGGTTGGCCCTTCGGCGAATCAAATCTTAACTTTCCGATGTAAGGCGCCGGACCGCGGGATTGGTCCGGACCGTATCGCCGGGCTGTTGCTACAGATGCGCAGCCGAAAAATCCGGAAGGTTCCAAAGGAGGACCAGCCATGAAAACCAGACTGCTCGTACTGCTCGCGCTTCCCGTCTTTTTACTGTCCACTATGGCCCATGCCGGCGTCATTGTGCCTATTATCGATACGTCGGGCAATGATTCCGGATGGGACGCCGTTATCGAGGACGACATTCACACCGGAATCGTTACCGACAGCGTCGTCGGAGACCGGGCCGTCATCGAAATCACCAAAATATTCCACCAGGCGCCCGAGGACGGGTACTTCAGCCCCAACAGCATTCTTTTCCGCCAGCGCCTCGACGACGCGCAGACCGCCGCGACGATCGTCATAACAGACGAGGCCATTACCAACAACACCGGCACGGACTGGACCGACTACCACTGGCAGGTCGGATGCACCGCCGAATTCGACGTATTCGCCACTACCGAAAGCGGTTTCTCGATATTCCCGTTCACCAATCGGCAGTTCGACTGCGACGGCAAGATCCTGGACGTCGACGGCGGCACGGTCGCTGACGGAAGCACATTCTACCCCGGGCTTATCTCCGGCGGGCTGTTCATTGACGTTGACCTGGATAAGAACAACTCCGACTTCTGCTTGACGCAATATCCAACGCCCGAACCGGGAACGATGATTCTGCTGTCACTGGGCGGCGCGGGAATACTTTTCCGTCGTAAACGTTAGCAGGAACCCGGCGTGCCGGGACAGGTAAACGCGGATAAATTTTAATACCACAAAAGGCGGTCCCTGCGGGCCGCCTTTTAATTACGAAACCCGTCCCCCCGCCGATTTCCGGGCCCGACGGGCGAGATTCGAAATGTTTTTCTGATTAACTGATCAATCGATTAACCGATCAACCGGTCAACTTATCTTCCCGGCGCCCTTGACGGCGCGGGTGGCGAAGATGGGGCATTTGCGGCCGAATGCGTCGTTGAAGCCCGAGGCCACGGTCTGCTCGACGTTCTTCGCTTCCCGGGTCTCGGCCAGGATTATCGCGCAGCCGCCGAACCCGCCCCCGGTCATCCGCGCGCCGTAGACGCCGCCGCAGTTGCGCGCCAGGTCGACCACCGCGTCCAGTTCTTCGCAGGAGACTTCGTAATCGTCGCGAAGCGAATCGTGCGAGGCGTACATCAGATCGCCGAATTTTTCGTAATCGTGGTTTTCCAGCGCCTCAGCCGCCTGTATCGTCCTGGCTATCTCGCCGATCATGTGTCGGGCGCGCATCAACTCTTTGCCGGCGAGCGTGCCGTCTTTTTCGGCAGCGGCGACCGCCTCGGTGCCGGCGTCGCGCAGGGACTTGAGCCCCAACTTCTCGGCAGCGGCGTAGCATTGGTAGCGCCGCGCGGCGTATCCGCCGTCGGCGATGTCGTGCTTGACCTGCGTGTCGGCCACCAGCACCACAACGTCCGGCGAGTCGAAGGGTATCTGGCGAACCTCGCTGCTGCGGCAGTCCAGCAGCAGCGCCCGCCCCGCCTGGCCCATCACCGCGATTGACTGGTCCATTATCCCGCACGGCGCGCCGGCGAATTCGTGCTCGGCCTTTTGGCAGATGAGCACCAGGTCCTTGTGGGGAATAGTTCCGGCGGCGCCGGCTGCCTCCAGAAGCGCCATCGCCGTGGACACCTCAAGCGACGCAGATGACGACAGCCCACCGCCCAGCGGCACGTTCGATACGAAAAACACGTCCGCCCCCGGCAGGTCAACCCCGCGCTCGACGAGCCCGGACACTACGCCCTTGCAGTAATTCGCCCAGGCGGGCTCGCCGGGGCGGATTTCGCCCTCGAGTTCTATCTGGGCGGATTCGTCCGCCTGCGCCGAGGCGAACGTAATCTTCCTGTCGTGCCGACGGGCGAAAGCGGCCGCCGTGCGCCGCTCGATGGCGATGGGAAGCACGAATCCGTCGTTGTAATCGGTGTGCTCACCGATGAGGTTCACCCGACCGGGCGCCTGGACCATGCCTTCGCAGCTGCGCCCGTGCACCTGCTCGAATTTCTCCGCCAGGAGGTTCTTGTCAATGTCTTGCGGCATCGTGTTCCTTTCTGCCTGTGATTTAAAAGGGGACGAATAAAATACCACCCACGCACGCGGCGGACAAGCCCGATTCAACTTTGTTGCGGAGGTTCGGCGCGTCCGAGGTTTATCTTGTTTTCGTTTCCCCTGACCAGTCGGGCGATATTCTGCCTGTGCCGAGCGATAATCATCGCCGCCATCGCACCGGCGAACGCCAGCAACGGCCAGTATTCGCCCACGGGACGGTTGAACGCCGCAAAAAGCGGCGCGAACGCCGCCGCCGCTGTTATGCTGCCAAGCGAAATGTACCGCCACGTCAGCACCACCGCCGCCCACAGCGCAAATGCGCACAGACCCGGAAAAGTGAAATACGGATATATCCCCAGCACCACGCCCAGCGCCGTGGCCACGCCCTTGCCCCCGCGGAACCTCAGCCAAACCGGGAACACGTGTCCGGCGATCGCCCCGAAGCCCGTCGCCAGCCACGCCGCCTGGTGCGCCGGGGCGGGGAAATCCTTCAGCCCGCCCAGCAGCAGGCCCGCCGTCGCCACCGGCACAAGGCCCTTGAGCATGTCCAGCAAGAAGCAGACGTAACCCCATTTTCTACCCAGCGCGCGTGCGACGTTGGTGGCCCCGACGTTTCCGCTGCCGACCTTGCGGAGGTCGATTCCGCGGGCGCGGGCTATCAGCACTCCGAACGGTACTGAACCCACCACGTACCCCGCCAGCGGGAAAGCAACGTACATTATCAGCGGATTATCAATCATGTTCCGGCGAGATCTTTCTGTACGATTCCAGCAGTTCGTCCACGTGTCGCCCGATGGTTAGTCCCTCTGCCATGCGCCTACAGGCCGCGGAGGCGGATTCGCGCCCGCTCGACTCGCACAGGTCGTTCATCGCCTCTACTATCGCGCGGGTGTCGTCGGGCGAGTCGACCACCGCGCCGGCGCCGTCGGCGAGCACTTCGGCCGCGCCGTTGTAGCGCGTAGTCACCGACGGAAGACCGCTGCGAATCGCCTCCAGGACGGTGCGGCTGCACGGGTCGTACCAGGTAAGATGCACCAGCACGTCGGCGGCGGCGTACCACTGGAAAATGTTATCCGCAAAGGGCACGAACTTGACCGCCCGCTCAAGCCCGGTACGGCGGGCCATGCGCCCGTATTTTTTCATGCGGTGCGAGTCCAGTCCGATAATCGCAAGGCGTCCCCTGGAGCGGCTGCCACGCAGCGAAATCCACCGCTCGAAAGAGCCGATGGTCTGCTCGACGCCCTTGAGGCGGGCGTTTTTGACCGCCGCTACGAACAGCACGCCGTCGCTGCCCAGCGACAGTTGGCGGCGTATCCTCGCCCGCCACTCGTTGCGCTTGGGCACGTATGCCTGCGGCGCGCCCACGCCGTTGTAAACCACACGCACGCCCTCGCTGCGGGCGTAATATCGTTCGAATTCTGCGCCGACCATTTCGCTCACCGCTAGGCAAGCGACGTTCGCGTCGCCGACGACCTCCTTCTCGAACTGCGCCATTTCGCACCGCGTAAAGTTCAACGGTTCGGCGGCGCGGCAGAGCATCCTGGCGGGACCCTTGCGCTTCCGCCGGGAGGCGTCGCGCTGGGCCGGAACCGTCCCGCCGCGCGGCTGGTACACGTCGCAGCCGGGAACAGGTAGCGTCGCATGAATGACGTGAAAATTTCCGCGCGATTTGCGAATGTGGTCACGCGCGTCGTTTACGAAGTTCTTCGCCCGGCGGTAGCGGAATATTCCGCGCCGGCCAAGTTGGTGCACCTTTATGTTCGGCGCCGGCGGCTTCCAGTCGCCGCTGCGGCACAGCACGGTCACCTCGTGCCCGCGTGCGGAAAGTTCCACGGCCGTCTCCGCCACAGACCGCTCCCGCCCGCCGCCGGCGGGATTCATGTCTTCTATTATCAGGGCTATCTTCATTTTCGTTTCACCGCGTGTCCGACCGAATGCCTTTTATTCATCCATCGCACCCTTTTGTCAATCGCCCGCTCAAAAGCGTCCGCACGACCCGCTCCCTGCGGTCTGAGGTAAACCTTCATGAACTCGCCCCAGAATTCGCCCGTCCACGAATCCGGCATGGAGAATTTCAGGGCCGAAAGGTCCTTAACCAGCCAGCGGAATCTTCCTAAGCGGGGGCGGAACATCCGCGCCAGGTCTATCAGGTACAGATCCACGCGCCTCTGCGAGGCGTCCATGAATATGTGCGAGGAGTACAGGTCGCGATGGACGAACCCCGAGGCGTGAAACTTCCGTACAAACTCGGCCAGTGTTTTGGTGAACCTTTCCAGACTGTCGCCCTCGGCGCCGGCGGCGTAATCCTCGAAGCATCTTTCCATCGCGTCGCCCGGCACTGCGGTGACGATGAGGTAACTGCGCTGGAATGCAGGCGGCACGTCGTCGCGCCCGATGATTACCGGGCTCATCGTCGCCACGCCCGCGGCCCGTACGGTCAGTATGTTTTCGAACTCGACTTCCGCCGGGCTGCGCCCCGGGCCGTAGGTTATCGCCCGACGGATGCGCTTCAGCATGCCTTCCGGTGCGTAGCGCTTCAGGTAAAGCACGTGCCGCAGGCCTCGTCCGTCGGTCAGCTCGATGCGCGTCCGCCGGCGGTTGTCCAGGCGGGGCTTGTCAAGGTCGCGACCGCCGGAGTAATCGAACGCGCCCTCGACGCTGTCCAGGGAATGCTCCTGCAGCGCCGCCAGAAGCGCCTCGTCGCAGCAGACCTGAACGCTCATACTCCGGCCCCCTGCGGCGCGGGGTTAAGTAATTCTTCTGCGGCGGCGATGACCATATCGGGCGTAACCGCCGTCATGCACTGGTGGTATCTCGGTCCGGGCGGCTGATCGCATACCCGTTTATTGCACGGCGAGCAGTCAACCGGCACGCGCACCATGCGCTCGAGCGGGTAATAAATGTGCGCCCAGCGCGGGTCGGTGCATCCGAAAACCGTGACCACCGCCGCGCCCAGCGCCGCCGCCACGTGACGCGCGCCGGTGTCGTTGGTTATCACCACCCGGCAGCGTACCGCCAGACCCTTGAGCAACTCGATGTTGTTTTCCACATCCGCCAGGTTGACGGCCGGTTCGTGCGTCATTGCCTCTGCCACCCGACGCGCCACCGTCCGCTCCGAAGGCGAGGCGTTGATTATCACCGCCGCGCCGTGGCGCCGGATGAGTTCGTCGGCCACTACCGCGAAACGCTCCGCAGGCCACATCTTGCTCGGGCCGTAGTTCGCCCCGGGATTGAGCATCACCAGAATGTCCGAATCGCCCACCCCTGCGCGGGCGAGGATTTCATCGGCGGCCGCCATGCCCTGGGGCGTGGCCGTCAGCTCCATCCGACGCGATTTGCACCTTGCGCCCAGCGAATCCACCACCGCGATGTAATAATCTGTCGCCGATATCGGCGCGAAGCCGCCATCCGCATGGCGGGGGGGCTCGAGCCGGTCGGTGAGCATCCATCCGCGAGCGTCGCGGTCGTAACCCACGATGCGCCGCAGGCCCGCCATCTTGGCCAGAAGCGCCACGCGGAAACTGTTGGGCAGCAAAATCCCCACGTCGCACCGCGCCGCGCAAACGTGGCGCACCGTCTCGCCCAGGTTGCCCAGGCGGGGCGCCTCGCGGCTGCGGTCAACGACTATTTCGTCGGCGAGATTCGTCCCGGTAAGCAGGTCGTGTGCCAGTTGCCTGCCGATGTGAACTATCGCCGCCGCAGCGAAGTGCTCCCGCAGACCCCGAAGCGCCGGGGTGGCCATCGTCACGTCGCCCACCCAGGTCGGCAGAAATACGGCGATTCTTTTGAATTTCTGGCCCTTCATAGTTGATGGCATTTTAGCCCCCCTCGGCCTTGAATGCCAATCCGCAGAAAATAGCGGGTTGCGACCGTTTTCACGCAGCGACATTTCTCATCCTTATGCTGTTGATAAGGTAACTCGCCCCGCTGACGATGGTCAGCACGAACACTACCGACATGCCCACGCTCCTTGCCAGCAGTGCCCCGGCCAGGGGGAGCAGCGTCAGCGGGCTGGTCACCGTGTTCAAAAATCCCACGTACGACGACCGTCGCCGCTGCGGCGCGCAGCGAACCAAAAAGTAGTTGCCCCCAATAACGCTGCCCTGAAGCGCAAAGCCCATCGCTATCAGCGCCGTCAGATACACCGCAAGGGGAAGGTTGATCTCCCCGCCCAGCGCCGCCACGCGCCAGGTGAATCCCGCCGGCAGCTCCGGCGCGACCAGCGCAAGCGACGGCGCCAGGATAAAGCACGCCCCGGCCGTCACCAGGCACGCCCTGAAGCCCGCCTTATCGACAAGTCGACCCCAGAATCCGCCGGCCAGCACCCGGCTGACCTGCATGCACGCCACCATTATCCCGCCGAGTATAGCCAGCGAACCCACGCCGCGTGCGCGCAACTGCTCCGTGCCGTAGGGTATGAAAAACGTAAGCGCCAGGTAATTCATGCGGAACGCCATCCGCAGGTAGAAAAACAGGCGGTAGTTGCGGTCCTGCTTCAGCCAGCCGAAACCGCGCCTCAGCGACTCGCCCACGGTGGTTTTGCGATCGGCGCGGGCGCCGTCGGTCTCGTGGCAGCGGGAGAACAGCACCATCCCGCCCAGCAGGAACATCGCGCCCATTGACATCAGCAGCGTGTAACTGGCCGGCACGTCTATCGCGCTTAGTATGGGTTGGATGACCACTACCCCGGCCGCGATGGCCAGCATGTTGCCCAGCATCTGACGAGCGCCGAGGAATGTCCCCAGCCCCGCCGGCGGTATTATCCGCCCGATCATGTCCATGAACGTGACGTACCCGGCCCCGCCGCAGACGCATATCACCAGGTACGCCACGAAGAACGTCGTCAGCGAAAACGCGTTGACTTTCTGGCCCAGCAACCACAGCGCCAATATCAGCAGCGCGAATCCGCCCATCCGCAGGACCGTGAACAGTATGAAAAACGGCATTTTCCGCGGGCGGTGCTCGAACTGGCTGGACGCCCACAACTGCGGGGCCAGGAAACCCGCCTTGTTGATTATGGTCACCAGGGCGACCAGCATGGGCGAGCCGGTCAGCGTGTAGATGAGCCCGGCGATGATGAGTTCCGGGTGCAGAAGCGCGCGCCCGATGCCGCTGACCGCCCCGGCCGCAATGCCAAGGCGACTGTTGCGGCGCAGCGACGCCGGTGGAGGGATTATATTTTCCGCCGCCGAAACGGCGCCTTCGGTGCACATAAAAATTCCGCCTTAACCATACCCATCGAACCCCGCGCCTTCAAGAACACCCGTTCCCGACAGCAGCGAGACTTTTATCGGCCGGATGTGTGAGACTACGCACACACGCGAACAGTAATTCCACAAGGAGCGGTTAATATTGATAATGAAACGCCGGACCGCTGAACGGATAACCCGCCGCCTCGCATTTAAACATGACCGGGGCGTGTCGGAGATTTACGATTTATATCGGGATTGCACGCGGAATATTATTGTTCTATGACGTTATCCAGGCACCATTGGACGGAGCGGCGGATGCCCTCGTCGTAGGAGACGCGTGGCTGCCAGCCAAGTTCCTTCCGCGCCTTCTCGCAGGAGAAGAAGCACCGTCGCCCGATGAGCCACACCGAGTAGCGCGTCACCAGCGGGGGCTTTTTCTTACCGAACATGTGGCCGAAAAGTTCCATCATAAACGCCGCGCCGTATGCCACCTTGTAGGGAACCTTTTTGGTCACCGGATTGGCGCCGACGCACTCGGCAATCTTGTTGAGGTATTCTTTCTGCGTGATGATGCCGTCGTTGGAGAGGTTGTAGGACTCGCCGAGGGCGTTTTCGCTGGTGGCCGCCAGTATGCACCCCTCTGCCTCGTTTCCGGCGTAGACTAGATTCAGGCGGTTCTCGCCGTCGCCGATGAGTTTGCCCTTTCCGGCGCGGATGGCTCGGATCAGCCGCGGCATGGATGCCCTGTCGCGCTCGCCGTAGAGCCAACTGGGCTTGACCACGGTCAGGGGCACGTCGCCGCGCTCGTATGCATTCCAGGCGAGTCTCTCGGCCTGGGCCTTGGCCCGGCTGTAATAACTCCACTTGTGCAGGTTGACTCCCAGCGGGGCGGACTCGTCCAGGACGAGCCCCTCGCCGTCGGGGTGCCCGTAGGCGGAAATGCTGCTTATGTGCAAAAATCTTTTCACCCCGGCGCGTCGTGCGGCGTCGAGCATGTTCCGCGTGCCGTTGATGCTGACCGACACGAATTCACGCCACGGGCCCCAGTCGCCCACGCGGGCGGCGGCGTGATAGACCCTCTCGACGCCCTCCAGCGCATCGCCCAGCGAGTCAGGGTCGGCAACGTCGCCGATGGCCTTTTCAATTCCAAGTTTATCAAGCAGTTGCGTGTCGCTGGTGGGGCGGACCAGCGCCCGCACCGGCTCACCGGCGGCGGCGAGTTGTTCGGCTATGTGGCTGCCCAGCAGCCCGGTTGCTCCGGTTATCAGATTCATAAGATTTATTCCTTTGTTTGGCTGCGCGAGTCGGGACAAAGACCGAAAAATATCATTTTTCCCGCCCGGAGGATAAAAGTTTAGGCGAAAAATTCCGATAAAATTTTTTTGATTTTTCTTTTACACCCCCTATACTTTCCTACTCCATCGCCGGGCGGATAAGGCCCGGACGGGAATTTCGATAAATATTAAGATGGCACACCGAAAATGCCGATTTGCAACAACAGACCCAGCGCGGGTCTGAGTATAAGGCGCCAGAGCTCATACTGACAGATAAATCACGCATGATTAAAAGCGGTTTGTCCAAACTTACGCTCATCCCCAGAAACCATCGAATACGGTTGCTGGTCGGCGTGTTCCTTGCCGGTCTGTTCTGCATTCACTGCACGCACAGCGAGGCGGTCAAGAATCCTCGGGAAAAAGTGGTACACGTATCGGGTAAGGAAGTAGGGGGCAATTCTCCGGGAGTTATCAAAAAGGTCGTCGCGCTGGCAAAGTCCGATCACATGGCGCTGCTGGAATACTGCCTGAAAAATTACGAGCGGAGTTACGCCGATTACACCTGCACCTTCGTAAAGCAGGAGCGTATGGCCGGTAAACTCGGCGCCCCGCAGGTGGTCGAGGTGAAGTTCATGGACGACCCCTTCAGTGTGTATATGAAATGGGTCCGGAACATCCCCGCCGCCGAGCGCATCCTCTACGTCGAAGGCAAGTACAACAACAAGATGCTCATCAAGCTCAAGTCGTCATTTTTGAACATACTGGCCGGTACCGTCACCCGTGAACCCGACAGCAAAGAGGTCATGGAGAAGACGCGCCGACCCGTGACAATGTTCGGATTCAAGCGGGCCTTGAAGAGCCTGCTGGACGTTTACTCCAAGGCCGCCGAAAGAAACGACCTCACCCAGAGCTTCGGCGGTTACGTGAAACTCAACGGCAGGGACGCCATCGTTATCGTACGAAAGTTGCCGCCCGAAAAAGATTACGAAACCGCGGTGACAAGAACGTACATAGACCTTCAGTACCTGGTTCCCGTGAAAATCGAGGGAACCAACTGGGACGGTCAACTCACCGGGACCTATATCTACAAGGATATTAAGTTCAACGTGGGATTGAATGAAGACGACTTCCTCCCGGAAGCGTGCGGCATGAAAGAGCCCCGATAGCCCCCTGCAGACAACGTTGCGACCCAACATGCCTTCCCCCGCGAATCGCCGCGGGGGATTTTGTGCGCGGGTATTTTTTTTTGGCGGGCTTTCGCTATAATTATTCGCCATGACCGACGAGGGTAAATCCGACGTGGCGACGATGAGAGTTATAGGACACGAGCTGCGCCACCACGCGCCGTTTACCTTCCTGGGCGCCGTTAGCGGAATCGTGCTGTTTGTGATATTCGTGGCCGGCGACATCGACCCGAAAATATCATCGGGCCTGTTCTGGACGTTCCACCCCATGCACGTGTTTCTAAGCGCCCTTGCCACGGCGGGAATGTACCGCATTCACAGCAAAAGGTCGCTGCTGACGGTGATATTGGTGGGGTACGTCGGGGCGATCGGCATCGCCACCGCCAGCGACAGCGTGATTCCGTTCCTGGCCGAGTCGCTGCTCGACTGGCCGGATCGGCACATACACCTTGGTTTCATAGATAAGTGGTGGCTGGTCAATCCCCTCGCCCTGGCGGGGGTTGCGGTGGCCGTCGTCAGGCCTGTGACCAAGTTCCCACACTTCGGGCACGTGCTGCTCAGCACGTGGGCGTCGCTGTTTCACATGCTGATGGCCCTTGGCGCCGAGAAGGTGATGGATTTCGGCTCCCTCCTGGCCGTTACCCTCTTTTTGTTTCTGGCTGTGTGGATCCCATGTTGCACTTCGGACATAGTCTTTCCGTTGGCCCTGGCGGTTCCCATGGAAAAACACGCGCGCGGCGATGAAGAAAATCACCACCAGAATTCGGACTGATTGCGTACGTGGCGTCGGTGGCTTCGCCGCAGTTGCGGCGGTTATATTTGCGTCGGCGGTTGTGCTGGCGCCCGGATGCGGCGTGCCGGCGCCCGACAAGCCCCCCGAGACTTACGGGCTGGACTTCTCGCTGCCCGAAGGGGCCGTTAAAAACGGGGCGATGGTCTTCTTCGTCGACGGGCTCAACGCGGAGATTTTCGAGCAGATGCTCGCCGCCGGCGAACTACCGGCCATAAAAAAATATTTCCTCGACCGCGGCGTGTACTTCCCCCGCGCGGTCGCCAACGTGCCGTCGGTCACGCTGGCCAACGAGACCAGTTTCGTCACCGGCATGTTTCCCGGGCATCACGGGGTGGTGGGGATAAACTGGTTCGACCGCAACCGCCTTCTGTGGCGCAATTACGAGACCATCGCCCAGAAGAACACGCTCGACTGCGACTACACAGCCCGGACCATTTACGAGCGCCTCGAGGGTCGCACGACGTTCTCGGTGTTTTACCAGGCGCACCGCGGGGCCACCAAGTTCATCGAGAACTGGACCTCGGCCGGGCCCCCGTATTACTTCGGCTGGTACGAATTCATCGATCGCCTCACGCTGTTCCGTCTGAACATAGTCGCCGACGTGGCCAGGCGGCGGGGGGAGTTCCCCGCCTTTACGATTTGCTACATGCTGGCGCCGGACTTCCGGGCGTATGCCGAGGGGATAGATTCAGATTCGTATCGTGAGGCTATAAAGCACACCGATCGCCAGATAGGGCGGGTGCTGGCCGATATTGAAAAGGCCGGGCTGCTGGACGACATTTACATTGTGCTCGTCTCCGACCACGGGATGATGGAAGTCACCCGCCACTTCGACCTGGAGAAATATCTGCGCGAAAAACTCCAACTGACAGTGGCGAAGAAGCATCTCTGGGAGAACACGCCGTTCGAGAAGCGACTGGATTATTACGAGGATTTCGACGCAGTGCTTTACGGCAGCGGCGAGCGATACTGGGCGGTGTGCCTGAGGAAAATTTCCGAGGATGGGGACCTCCGTCCCTGGCCCGTACGGCCCTACGCCAGGGACCTCAAGCACTATCCTTCATGGGGCGAATTGCCGCCAAACACCCTCAAGCCCATGCCTCGGCGGAACCTGATTGACTCTATTTGCGGCCTGGAGGCGGTTGATGCGGTGACGTACTTTGCCTGGGATAACCGCGTTCGGGTAGTGACAACCGGCGGCGAGGTCGAATTCGCACAACCGGCGGCAGTGGGAGGGAAGATATCTTACAAGGTCATTTCGGGCGACGACCCGCTGCGGTGGGAGGGTGCGGTTTCTAAAGAACTGCTGAACGGCAAACCGGTGCTGTCCCGCACGTGGTTGGACGAGACGATCGACACCGATTATCCGGACTTGCCGGCCCAGATAGTGGCGTATTTCCGCGCGCAGCGGGCGGGCGACATCGCCGTGTTCGCCGCGCCTGGGTGGGACTTCGGGCACAGGAACCACAGCGGACATGGGGGCCTGCGCAGTGGTGAGATGTTCGTTCCGCTGATGATCGCCGGCGAGGGCATAAGCCCCAGCCGGGGCGGCGCCGCACGCGCCGTCGACGTGGTGCCCTCGCTGCTTTGGATGCTGGGACGCGACGTGCCCGAAGGCCTGGACGGAAGCGTATTGCCGCAACTTATGTCCGTGCGCTCTCGTCCGGCTCGACGTGCACGATGACCTCGATTACGTCGTGGCAGGCGTCCATCACACGTCGCCGAACGTCGCTGGCGATGTCGTGTCCCTGGCGGACGGTCAGGCGGGGGTCCACCTGAACGTGAACGTCGGCGGCGATTTTACCGCCCGTGCGACGGGCGCGGAATTCGTGGTAACTCCGCACGCCGTCGGTAGAAACTATCGCGCGTTCGATTTTCTCCAGAACGTTGCCGCCCGGCGCGCGGTCTATCAGCTCCGACGCGCCGCGGGCGATTATCCGCCACGCCACGCCCAGCAGAAACGCCGCAAGAACCGCCGCCGTCAGCGAATCCAGAAACGCCCACCGACGCCCGCCTATCGCAACGCCCGCCAGGCCTGCCGTGGCCGCCAGAGACGTGAAAACGTCGGTCCGGTGGTGCCATGCGTTGGCCAGGAGCGCCATGTTCGACGTCCGCCGACCGGCGCGGCGGGAAGTGCGATACAGAAATTCTTTGCAGAACACCGACGCCACCGCAAGCGCCAGGGGAAGGTACCCCCGGACCGGCTCGTGGGCGCGGTTGAATGACATCACGGCCGAGTAGCCAACCCACAGACCCGCCGCAAGTATGCAGATTCCTACGAACATGCTCACCAGCGTGGCTATTCTGCGATGCCCGTAATGATGCGCGCCGTCGGGCGGTTTCTGCGAGGCGCCGGTCCCCACCAGCACCGCAAAGTCGGTGACCAGGTCGCTGGCGGTGTGCAGGCCGTCGGCCAGTATCGCCCGGCTGGCGAAAAACACGCCCGCCAGTATCTTGCCGGCGCACAGCGCCGAATCCAGCAGCACCGCCGACCACATCGCCAGGCGGGGCGAATCCAGGCGGGATGTGCGATGGTTCGCCATCGTCATTTAAAACCGCACCGAGAAGTCGTCGAAGCCCCCGCTGTAGGGGGCGTCGTTGCGGCTGACTTCGCTGATAAACGAACTCATGGCGCCGGTGAGTTCCTGTTCGAAGGCGTCGATTTCGTCTTTTTGCCCCTCGACCACGCATTCCACGCGCCCGTCGGGCATGTTCCGCACGTATCCGGTAACGTCGTAACGACGGGCGGTGCGAGTGGCTATGAACCGGAATCCGACGCCCTGAACGTTGCCGGAGAAATGTAGCACTCTCTGCTGTAATGACATAGCGGGTAATTATATCCGCCGCATCGCCGTCTCTCAACTCCGCCGGCGCGGGCGGGTCGTAAGGTCATGCCCCGAATCCCGACGATTATTGTGCCTGTTTTTATTGATAAATCGGCGTCCACCGGGCATATTATTGCTTGACGCGTACTGTCGGCGCGTGCAGTATAAGGGGCGATCAGGCCTTTATGCCGTGCGCAGGCGTTTCGGCGCCCGGCGAGGCCGGTGATAATATTGCGGGCCTTACCGGCGTTATTGAACCATCGTACATAAGGAGATTTTAAGATGGCGAAAGCAATGACCAAGTCGCAGATCATGTCAGCACTGGCCGAAGAATGCGACCTGCCCAAGAAGAAGGTCGCACAAGTCGTCGAGGAGATGGTCAACATGGCTTACGATCAGGCCGAGAATGGTTTCACCATCCCGGGACTGGGGAAACTCGTTCTGGTCAATCGCAAGGCCCGCTGGGGAAGAAATCCCCAGACCGGCGAGAAAATCTGGATTCCCGCCAAGAAGGCGCTGAAGTTCCGCGTCGCCAAGGCAGCAAAAGACGCCGTTCTCAAGTAGCCCCTCGGCGGGCGTCAGAAGGTAATAAAAGCGGGTCGGCCTGTTGGGGGCCGACCCGCCGGTATGCGTTTATCCCGCCTGCGGCGATTAATAGTCCTTCACGTCGAGCTGCCGCAGGAACTCCTCATTGGAGGAAAACTTGCTCAGCGCTTTTAGCAGCTGGGGCATCTCATCGTCGACGTTCAGCGACGAGAGGTATCTGCGAAGCAGGTGCAGCTTGGGCAGTTGCCACGGCTCGACCAGAAGTTCCTCTTTCCGCGTGCCGCTCTGGGGAATGCTCACCGCAGGCCAGACCCGCTTCTCGGCCAGCTTCCTGTCCAGTTGAAGCTCCATGTTTCCGGTGCCCTTGAACTCCTCAAAGATGAGGTCGTCCATCCGGCTGCCGGTTTCAATCAGCGCCGTTGCCAGTATCGTCAGCGAGCCGCCGTTCTCCAGTCTTCTTGCGGCGCCGAAGTGGCGCTTGGGCTTCTCCAGCGCACGGATGTCAACGCCGCCGGTCATTGTCCGCCCGGAGTTCTCCACCGCGCGGTTGTACGCCCTGCCAAGGCGGGTCAGACTGTCCAGCAGTATAACCACGTCCTGACCGCACTCGGCCATCCGCTTGGCGCGACCGAGGGTGAATTCCGTCACTCGAATGTGGTTGGATACTTCCTGGTCGTTGTTGGAGGCCACAACCTCCGACTCGGGGCACTTCCGCTTGAAGTCGGTGACTTCCTCCGGGCGCTCGTCGACCAGAAGCAGTATCACGTGGCACTCGGGACTATTGGCGTTTATCGCGTTTGCAATCTGCTGAAGCAGGATGGTCTTGCCCGAGCGGGGCGGGGCCACGATCAGCCCGCGCTGTCCCTTGCCGATGGGGCACACTATGTCCAGCACCCGCATCTCCAGCGGACCGTCCGGCGTCTCGAGCTTCAGTTGAGGGTGGGGGTCAACGACAATCTGATCGTTGAAAGGAACGATATCCGTGTACTGGTCCGCCGGCATGCCGTTGATCTTGTCGATCTCAAGCAGTTTCGGGCCGCCTTTCTTCTTGGAGGGCGGGGCGACCTTGCCTTCTATGGTCAGTCCGGTCCGAAGTCCGCTGTGGCGGATGAAGTCTTTGCCGACGAATACGTCGCCCGGCGTGGGGCGGTAATTATTTTCCGCCTGACGCAGGAATCCGTACCCCTTCTCGGTAACCTCCAGCACGCCGGCTCCGACGCCCTGAACTTCCTGTTCGTTTGTGCCTTTACCTGTAGTAGTTGAGATCTGATCCATCATTATTGCCCTTCCTAATAGTCCCACATGGGAATTTAGTTTCTTGAGTTCCGCGATTCGCTCGCGAGTTTATCCGATTTAGCCCCTACCCTCTCGTTAATTATCATACAAAACTCCTGCACCGATTCAAGTCTATTTATTAATTTTTTTCGACTCGCTGTCGTCGCCGGCGACGACAAGCGCCCGGGCTATGTCCACACGTCCTTCGTAGTAGGCCCGCCCTATGATTACGCCGGCGCAACCGACCGAGCGGCACTGCCTTACGTCGTCCAGTGCGCTTACACCGCCCGAGGCGATTACGCCCACGTCCGTGGCCTGGACCATTGCGCCCACGCCGGCGATGTTCACGCCCGTCAGCATGCCGTCGCGGGCGATGTCCGTGTATACTATCGCACCCAGGTTAGTGCCGCGGACCTGACGGGCCAGCTCCACCGGCGTGGTCTCGGTTTGCTCGGTCCACCCGTGCACCGCCAGCTTTCCACCGCGCGCGTCCAGGCCCAGCGCCAGTCGCCCG
>CAYZPY010000044.1:3475-16853 GCA_964480425.1 uncultured Planctomycetaceae bacterium | reverse complement strand
CGGCACACTCGGCCGCTCCATCACCCGGGCGGCACGCTCGGCGCACCCGGCGGCGCGTCGACGGGGCCGTCATGTCAGTCGGGCGGTGCCTCATCGACGTCGACTGGGGCAGTCCACCGACGTGGTCTAACAGTTCTGCCGCCGGAGCGGCGAACCGCCGCCAAAACACAATCTGAAATGCCGCAATTGCGGCTGCCGGCACTTCCGCGTCATCTATACCCGCCCGACCGGAGCGGCCGAATCATGCGCCGCCGCGTATGCCGACATTGCGTCAAGCGAATGACTACGTGGGAAAAGGCGTGAAAGGGAGAAATTGAAGGCATATTCATGTTGTAGGGTAAATTTCCTACATACTATAAATAATAGATTTATGGATAAAGTATTTATGTTTTCCTTGCAAAATTCCGAATCCGTGCTAACATTGCAACGTCCGATAATATATGTTATGTTACGTTTTATGCCCTCAAAATCCGCCAAAGGCGCACAAACGACAATTTTGCCCGAAATCCGCCCGCCCGTATGCCGAGAAGTAATATCCGCCCCAAACGGATATTCCCACGGAGTTATCCGCACGTAAACGTAGCCGTAAACTGTTTGTGCGCTGAAACCGGTGAGGTTAGTTCTGCGCAAATATTTTGTCGAGTTCATTGAAGGCGACTATATCGATTGTATAAGGCGAGTGCGTCTGGTTGGCGCGGTAGACGTTCAAACGCATCTTGTCTACGTTGACGACGTAAAGAAGCGAGTTGTTCTTGCCGAACGCGCCCGTGGCGGCGACATATTCGGCGAACCGTGCGGTCGTGGACGCTTCGGCCCGGTCGGTCACGTACAGACCGACGAGAATAAACGAAAGAACCGCAGCCATTATAACCAGAACGAGGATTGTCATATTCTGTGAGTGTTGCATGTCGGATTACCTCATTTTGACATTCGAGTATACAAAAACTCTTGTCTGTTTATCTGACCTGGAAATCGTTCGTCAGTTGGCGTCCCTTGTAAGGAACCAGCGTCACCCGGTTTCCCGTGGATTCCTTGGGAGTAAATGCGGTCATTTTCTGGGTTTTCACGTCGATTATGAAAACCGTGTCCACGAAATTTCCGCCCACACCGCCGGTCAGCACGACGTAATCCGTGCTGGGGAACCTCGCCGCCTTGGCCTCGCTCGGCGACAATCCGCTGATCAGCAACGTCGCAATAAGCGCGACGTTAAGGCACACCAGTGCTATAATAAGTTTCTGTTTCATGGCGTTGCTCCTTTGTCCCTCTGACAATAAAAAAACATCTAAAAATTATCCGCTTGTCCGTGGCGGTTAAAGCTCTCTCTTGGGATTCTTGAAGACCACCACCGCCACCGCGCATACGAAAACTACCAAATATACCACCGGAATCCACAGGGCGCTTTGTCCCGAAGGCGTGTTGAATCCGTCGTTGGTGACGGTTTTCGACGCTGCAAATGCCGGAATTGCAAATGCGCCCAGCATCGCCCAAATCATTACCGAAATATTGCGTGGATTCATGTCAGTTAATCAAATATACCGACCGAGGACGAGGTTTCAAGCCGGTGTGTGGAATTTTATTTCACCCGGTCTAAAGAAGCGCCGCCACGTCTTTAATTCGGCGACAGAACGACGACGACGGTACGGTTATCGTGCCCCACTTGGCGCTGCGCCAGCGCGCGTCGGTGAGATAATCGCCCAGACTCACAGCCGCGAAGGCGTAATGCCTGCCGCGGTAAAGATGCACGTCCTGGAAAGGGCTCCTTTGCGGCGGGCCCTGGAGCCAGTACGCAAAGACCAGCACCGCCACAAAATCTCTGCCGAAAACCTTCTCCCACTGGCGCAGACCGTCTGCGTCGTCGCGGGTGATCCAGTTTTCCCATGCGCGCAGCTGCCCGCGTTTTTGCCCCCGCACGCCGTCGGGGAATTTCCGGCCCTTGACGTCCACCAGCAGGTTCGCGCCCGTCGAACTGTACACCAGGAAATCGAAACTTTTTATCGAGGCGTCGGCGAAGATGACCTTTTTGGCCTCGTCGACCGCCACGTAGGGCCAACCGCGGGCCCTGAGGTAATCCTCGAAGGCGGCTTCGTAATGTATGCTGCGATGCGCCATGGACCCATGTACCCCCTGCCGTTATTTACCCCCCCGCGGGCCTGCCTGGGGGTTCGAAAGAAACTTTTCCGTAGTCATTTCGACCTGTTCGCCGGTGGACAGGTTCTTAACCGCAACCGCGTCGCTGCGAACTATCACCGCGCAGGCGGCGCCGCGGCGATTGGCCTCTTTGAGCTGCTTGCCGACGGACTGCCTCTTGTAGGCGAAATCCGCGCTAAAGCCCTTTCGACGAAGGGCCCCGACCAGTTTAATCGCCTCGACGACCTGCTCGTCGTCGTCCTCAATAACGAAAAAATCAATCTCGCGCCGCCGGAGACTTTCGGGAATTTTGCCTTTTTCCTTCAGCATAATCTCCAGCACCGCGTCACCCATGCCGAAGCCGGCGGCCGGTACGTCAGGCCCGCCAAGCGAGCCCAGAAGGTTGTCGTACCGCCCTCCCCCCACCACCGCTCGCAGGCGCCGATCGGCGTCGAATACTTCGTACACGATGCCGGTGTAATACGCCAGCCCGCGGACCACGCCCGGGTCGTACCGGCACCATTGCTCCACGCCGAAGTAGCCCAGCGACTTTTTAAATTCCAGTAATTCCTCGATTGCGACAACCGTCTTGCCTGACGGTTTCAGGCCCATGGCCGATGCCGCCGCATCGGCTGATGTCTCTGACTCCAGCGCCCCGCCGGAATCGAGAAATTTCAGTATCTTATCACGCGCCCCGTTGTCGGGAACGGTCCCGGCAAGCATCCTGGACCACGCTTCCAGCTTGGTCTTGTTGCGCTTGTCCAGCACCGCCAGTACGCTCTGGACGTCCCCGGCGGGCACGCCCGCGGATTTTATGGCCTGGGTCGTCAGCGACCGGCTGGAGTAGAAAACCGACGCGTCGTCTGAGCTCAGACCCAGTTCTCTCAGCGCGTCCACCGCCGCAAATACGCACTCGGCGTCGGCAAGGGGCGTCTCCGCGCCGATTATGTCGACGTTCCACTGGAAAAATTCCCGCAACCTGCCCTTTTGCGGATTTTCGGCGCGGCACAGGCGAGGTATGGAAAACCACTTTATGGGACGGGGAAGCGAATTGATTTTTTCGTTGACCATTCTGGCCAGCGAAGGCGTGATTTCCGGCCTGATGGCCAGACGCCGACCACCGCGGTCCGTGAAGTTGAACAGCTGCTCGGCGATTTCCTGCCCGCTCTTGGCGGTGAACAAATCGAGGTACTCGAATATCGGGGCCTCGTATTCCTCGAAACCGTTGCGCAGCGAAACCTTCCGCCAAACCTGGGCGATCCAGTTGCGCACGCGCATCTGCTCGGGATAGAAATCCCGCGTTCCCTTGACCGGCTTAAATTTCACAAATGTTCTCCACGCAAGGCGGATTCGCGCCTATTTCCGCTTGTTGCTTTTCGAATCTTTGTTCTTTTTTAGATTCTTTTTATTTTTCTTTTCCACCTTGGCCCTGGCCTTGGTCTTCTGGCGCTTGTAGGTCTTTTTGCCAAGGACCTTTTTTGCGTAGGCGTCTATCTGCTCGGGGCTGGTGAACTCCTCGTCGTAGTCATAATTGCCGCCGGTGAAATCGCACGAGTCGGGTTCGTACTTGCGGCATATTATCGGGCGGTCTTCGTAGATGGTGCACTCGTTTTTGGAGTTCAGCATCTTGCACCGGTTGGCGATCGATATATACCAGTCGCCCTCGTCGATGTGCACGCTGATGCCCTCGTGGCAGAGATACCAGCGTATGTCGTCGAATTCCTCGTACGAGTCCGGCTCGTCTATCTCGAAGCAGAAGTACCGGCAGCACAGTGCGCCGCATTTTTTACATTGTCCGTTCATAACTAATCGTTTCCATGGCAAATTTGCCGCGGGGGCCTGGTTGATTGCAACGACAAATATCTTTTGATTAACTGATTATAGGCATTGGGCCCGAACGTTCAAATGGATGTATCGTCCCCGCCCTCGGCAAGCCCGACGGGCGCCGCGGGCACGAACGCATAAAATGCGCCACAGGTTTATTGCGGCGGGGCTTGTGTTTTTCGCCGAAGTCCGTAAAATCCGCCTCTAACGACAGGCGCCTTGCCTGGGAAATGCGAGTTCGGGGTGTAGAATGCGATTAATTAAAACGGAAATTTTGATCACGGTGTTTACGGCGGCGGTAATCGCCGGCTGCGAGCCCCTGCAGCCCATACCGACCAGTTTGAAGGACTACCAGACCCATCGCCGCAACGACAGGGAGTCTTACCCCGATTATACCGTTGCCCGGTACAACATGGTCAGGGTGCTGGAGAGCGAACTTCCGCCCGAGGAGCGAATAGAATCGCTGCGGGTGGTCAAATACATCGGCGTTAACGACCCGCAAATAAGCGGGCAGGTCGCGTCGGTATTGTCCGAACGGGATTGCCCCCCCGCACTGCAAAAGGCGGCTCTTGAGTTTCTGCTCGCCCAGGGGCACCCCGGAATAGCCCAGCACGTCCTGAGGCTGCTTCCCCAGGCCAAGCCCGGAAGCGAACTGAGAAAAGAGATTCTCCGCTGGCTTACCCGCCACGCGCGACCGGACGTTCTGAGCGAAGTTGTCGCCCTCTGGGCGCAGGAGCCATCGACAAGCGGACCGAACGAGCCGCTTTTCCGCCAGATAGTCGAGCGGATAACGGCAAGAAAGTGGGACATGGCGCTGATAGACGCCCTCAACATGCCGGGATTCGACGTTCGCGGTTCGGCCATGGAAATTCTTAACCGCCGGATTTCGCACAGGATGCTCCGAAGGGAGATCCTGCGGATGACGCCGGTCACCGACGCCTGCAAGACGCTGAAGATTTTCCTGGACAGATTCGATTACATACCCGCCGGGCGGAACGAACTCATCGCCGCCGTCACCATCGCCAAGACCCGCCCCGAACTGCTGGACGATGCGGACATCCAGGCCGACAAGTGGCGAAGCGACTACGGATACAGGTTCAATATCAGGGATTTCCATTTAATCAGTCGAATCGCCGCCGACCCCCTGCGAAAGGATATGAGGCGCACGCGGCTGATAATGGAGCTCACAAGATCGCTCACGCGACGCCAGCATTTTTACCCCCCTTCGATGGGGGCAAGGGCGTCATTCGCGAGGCAGGCGGACATGCTGAACATCTCGGACCTGTGGAATATGTACCTGCTGGACGAAATGCTCTCCAGGCGGCATATGAGAATGGCTCTGAAGATAACCGCACAACGCGATCGCAGAGACCAGACCAGCGCGTGGGGCGGGCTTGTTCTATACGAAAACGGCCGCGCTACCGCCAAACTCTACAAGCCCGAACCAGGGTCGTCCATCGACGACAAAACCTACACGCCTTCGGCACGAATGAGGGCCGACGGGTGGGACGCCCTGTGCAGGTTCTACTGTCACTTCGAGAAAGCCCGTAACGAGTCCCGCGCCGGTCCGACAAACCGAGAACTCAGCGACGCTCGAAAAGAGAATTTCTACGGCCTGGTGCTTACTTCACTGGACGAGAGCAAGTTCTGCGCACATTACTTTAACCCCAACAGAAACGTTATTTCGCTGGGGATTTACTACTTCGCCCAATAGCGTCTGGTCCCCCGCCGAGCCGTGGTCAGCCGAGTTTCTTGAGGACCTGCTCGATCGCCTCGTATTCGCTTTTCATTTCCTCCAGCCGCCGGCGGGCCTGTTCGATCACCGGTGACGGTGCCGACTCAAGGAATTCATCGTCGGATAACTTGTCGCTCAGTTCGGAGATTTTTTCCGCCAGCGACTCCAGGTGGTTGCGTAGCATCTCGATGCGCTCTTCCCGGCTGGTCGACTTGTTCAGCACGTTGTCCAGGACGTGCTCGGAGACGTATATCGGCGTGTCCATCGCCGAGCCGAGCGCGATGGCGTCCGAGGGGCGCGAATCGACCTCTATCAGTTCATCGTCTTTCCTGATGTAAATCGTGGCGATGAAGGTTTGGGTGGTGTCGTCCTGGAGGACTTTGCGTATGTCGTTGATGACTATTTTTTCCAGCTCGCCCCCCATCGCCTCTATGACGCCCGCAAGCAGGTCGTGCGTCATCGGACGGGGCGTTTCAACGCCCTTGAGTCGCCGGTCGATCGCCAGCGCCTCGTTAATCCCTATCATTATCGGGAAACTCCGCGAGCCGTCCTTCTCCTTGAGGAAGATCAACTGCTCGTGTCCCAGTTCGGTGATGAGGATTCTGGAAAGTTCCATCGGCACGTCCATGTTAACACCTCTTTTAACTCCGTCCCGCAAAGTCGCCGCCGGCCGAAAAATAATATCCCACTCGGCGAATCCGAACATTTTTATAATTGTACGACAATGTCAGTCCGTTATACAAGGCCCCGTGCGAAGCGGCGCCCCGCAATTCGCTTCTGCCTATTGTTCGTATCGTGCGAAGCACTCGATTATGCTGCCGGGGTCCTTGGCCCGGACGATCGATTCGGCAAAATCCTCCCGCTTCATCAGCACGCTCAGGTGGGCAAGGAGCTTTAGATATTCGTTGATTCTGGCCGACGGTATGCCCATCAGGATCACGACCCTGACCGGCTTGTCGTCGACGGCCTGGAATTCAATCCCCTTCTCACAGGCCCCCACCGCCACGACAAAGTCGCTGACGCTGTCGGTCCGCGCGTGCGGGATGGCCACGCCCTGCCCCACCCCGGTGGTGCCCGCATCCTCGCGACGGTGCACGGCGGCGAGAAACTCCTCGAAATCGCTCATGGCCGGATGGTCCCTGATAACTTCGGCCAGTTCGTCAATGGCCTGCTCGTGCGTGGCGGACTGCATGTTGCAACGGACGGCCTGTTCGGTAAGCTGCTTGTAAAACTCCATTGGGGGTGTCCCTCAATCCGGGTTCCGGTTGTATCGCCTCCCGCCGGCGCAGGGGCGTAAACAAATCACTCTACTTCGGGCGTTTGGTATTATCAAGTTTCCCTCGCCCATTCTTCACACCGAACCTGTGCGTGTTAAGTTGCTGTGGACATTATACGGCTTAATCATTACGATAAACCAGGTGCGGTTTGACGCCTCGGTCTGGTTAGCGGAGGCCGCGCCGCACGCGGGCGCCCGTAGCTCAATGGACAGAGCGCTTGCCTCCGGAGCAAGAGGTTGCGCGTTCGAATCGCGCCGGGCGTAATAAAATGTCCCCATTCCTTATTCATGGGACATTTTTATTAAGGCAGGAGAAAGGAGAAAACAAAGCATAGAAAAACCGGCTGACGCCCCAACGAAGACCCCGGCTAAATGGTAAACATACCTTTCTCCTGAGGCCTGTCGCTGCGTAGTATGCGTACGGACGAAGCCGGATTTACTTTCTACTATCTTACTTCATCGTAAAATACCGATATCCATCACAAAATAACCCGTAATTGGTATTTCAAAGGCGGGCCTGATACAATATATATGTAGGACATGGATCTTGACATTGGACATATTCTTGACGACTGGCCGTACGATCCCGGACAGGTAACCGCCCGGCGAATCCGCGGACGCGACGGAAAGGAAAAGATACAACTTCGCCTGGACCTTGGTCTGCTACAGATGGAGGCCTCGGGCAGGCCAGACGGGCAGAGGCCCTACGGGTACGATAGTCTGCTGGATTACTACAGTGCCAAGCTCCAGCAGCACATAGCCGAGCACGGTTCGGACGAGGGTTTCGAAATCGACGAACAGGCGTGCGAGGCCCTGCGGACGGAGGGGACGATGTATTATCACCGTTATCTGGCCGAGTTTATTCTCGAAGATTACCCCGGCGTCGTGCGGGACACCAAAAGGAACCTGGAGCTTTTCGATTTCTGCAACGAGTACGCCGCGGAGGAATCCGACCGGGAAGTGCTGGAGCAGTACCGCCCCTACGTAATAATGATGATGACCCGCGCCGCGGCGCAAAGGCAATTGCGGGACAAAAAGCCAAAGGCCGCTTTGTCCACCGTCCGCGACGGCATCGAGAGGATACGCCGGTTCTACAACCGGCTCGGGCGCGAAAAAATGTTTGAACGCTCCGGCGAAGTCGCCGTGCTGCGAATGATGCTTAAGGAAGCCAAACTTCAGCTTCCGCCGGACCCTCTTAAGCGCCTCAAGAGGGCGCTTAACAAGGCTGTCGAAGAAGAGCGATTCGAAGACGCCGCCGCCATTCGCGACAAGATAAAGCGTTTCTCACAGCAGCATTCCGGAGGCGAATGACAGAGGCGGCGATTTGCCACCGCCTTGCTTGTCCGCCTGTGGTAACGTAAAATAATCCGAATGGTTCGCTGGGGGTGTCCCGGAAGCCCGGGGCTGAGATTGACCCCTGGAACCTGACCAGTAGAGGCCCCCGCAAGGGGGACAAACTGCGTAGGGAAGCGAGCCGGTATCGCCTTAACGTATCGGCCGTCTCGTTTCCGCGAGGCGGCTTTTTAATGCCCTGTGCGGCAACAGGACATTGAGGAAAAAATGACTCAACTTCAACAAGCCGGAAACGGCGTAATAACCGACCAGATGCGCCGCGTGGCGCAGCGAGAAGGTCTCGATGCCGATTTCATCCGCGACGAGGTCGCCGCCGGGCGGCTGGTTATTCCCGCTAATATCGGGCACATTAAGGGCTCGCAGGAAACCGGCGTCCGCCTGGACCCCTGTGGGATAGGACGGGGCGTCTCCACCAAGATAAACGCCAACATCGGCGCATCGTCGGTACGCCACTGCCGCCAGGAGGAATTAATCAAACTCCATCTGGCGGCCCGTCACGGCGCCGACGCCGTGATGGATCTTTCGACCGGCGGCGAACTGGACGAAATCCGACGGTACATCATCTCCAACACCGCCCTCCCGGTCGGCACGGTCCCTGTCTATGCGATGATTGCCCACAGGCCCGTCGAGGAACTCACCTGTGACGACATGCTCGCCGAGATAGAATCCCAGGCCGCCCAGGGCGTGGACTTCTTCACCATTCACGCAGGCATTCTTCGTGAACACCTGCCGCTGGCCACCAAACGCAAAATGCCGACCGTCTCCCGCGGGGGGAGCCTGCTGGCAAGGTGGATGAAGCATCACCGCCGACAGAACCCGCTTTACGAAATGTTCGACGAGATAAGCGCCATAATGCGCCGGTACGACGTGACCTACTCGCTCGGCGACGCCCTGAGACCGGGCTGCCTGGCCGACGCCTCCGACGAAGCGCAGTTCGCCGAACTTGCGACCCTCGGCGAGTTGGTCTGCCGGGCGCGCGAAGCCGGCGTGCAGGTCATGGTCGAAGGGCCCGGACACGTCCCGTTCGACCAGATCCGAATGAATATGCAGCGGCAGGAGGAGATATGCCACGGCGCGCCGTTCTACGTGCTGGGCCCTGTGGTGACTGACATATTCCCAGGGTACGATCACATAACGGCCGCCATCGGCGCCACCGCCGCGGCGTATCACGGGGCGAGCTTCCTGTGTTACGTGACACCCGCCGAACACCTCTCGCTGCCACGCCCAAACGAGGTCAAGGACGGATGCATAGCAATGAAAATCGCCGCCCACGCCGCCGACGTGGCGCGAGGATTGCCCGGCGCACGCAAAGCGGACGACGAGATGGCCGACGCCCGCACCAACCTCGACTGGAAAAAGCAGTTCGAAATCGCCTTCGATCCCCAGTACGCCCGGCAACTGCGGGCCAGGGACATCGAGGGCGATACCGATTACTGCTCCATGTGCGGGCGGGAATGGTGCGCGGTGCGAATCAGCCACGAAACCCTCCGGTCGACCGATGCCGACAAGGCGCCGCCGCCCGTTAAACATCGGGAAAAATAAATGCAATCGGAGGGCGAATCTTATATCTTGGGGCGTGGTGTTTCGATTATCGAGGTGGTTTGCAATGCTAAGGTGGCCCATAAGTCTGGCTCTTAGTGCGGCCGTTGCTTTGTGCGGATGTTCCTCGTCGCCGAACCCGGCGGCTCTCTTTGAAGACGGCCTGAAGGATTACGAATTATCATCCTCCCCTGCTCTTGCGGCCGGCGAGTCACGCACGCGCACCGACGCGCCCGGTGGGAACGCCCCGCTGTGGCTGGCGGCCGCAGACGATCTCCGCACACGCACCGATGACGGCGAGAATAACGCCGGACAAGGCGAGGCGCAAAGACGATACGTCCCCTGGTCCAAGCGTCGCGGTCCGGCGTATCCGGGCGACTTCTGGCGAAGCTTCGGGCGCGACGCCAAGGAGTTGCCGGCCACAATATGGGACGACGCCAGGGCCGCCTTTACTGACGAGGTCGGGCTTATCGGAATGGGTCTTGCCGGGGCCACGGGAATCGCCCTGGCCGCCTCAGACGCCGACGACAAGGTCGAGGATCACTACACCAAACATGGCTCGCAGCTGAACACGTTCTGGGACACCGTCGGCGACGTGGGCGGCAATCCCGGCGCCCATTTCGCCGTGGCAGGGGCTATGTATTTTACATCCCTGGCCAGGCAGGACACGAAAAACTACGAGGTGTCCAAAACCCTGCTCAACGCCCTGGCGATAAACGGCGTCACCACACTGGCGCTGAAGGGTCTGGTACGCAGCGAGGTGCCCAACGGGGGCAAGTTCGGCTGGCCCAGCGGGCACACCTCCAGCAGTTTCTGCTTCGCCACGGTCATGTACAAGGCCTACGGTCCGCTCGTCGGCGTGCCGCTGTACGCCTTCGCGTCGTACGTCGGATACGAGAGGGTCGATGCGCGCAATCACGATTTTTCGGACGTCATTTCCGGCGCGATTATCGGTATAGTAATCGGGCACACCGTCTGGGAGAACCACCGCGCGAAAGTCTTGGGCATGGACCTGGTGCCTATAACCGACCCCTCCACGGGACTCGTCGGCGCGGGTCTGTCCAAGCGATGGTGAACGATTACGGTTACGCTATCCCGTCCGGCGTCGCCCTGGTGCCGTCGGGTCGGTGTTTCCAGCGACGATGGACCCACAGGTACTGCCCGGGGCTCCGGCGGATCACCTCCTCCAGCGACGTCGTGTACTGCTGGGTGATCCACTTCAGCGGGTCGTCCTTGTCGTCCCACTGCCCGGGATAGATTATGCGCTGGATGCCGATCTCGAACCGGTAATCCTCCGCCAGGCGCTTGCCGTAGCCAACGATAATCGGCGTGCGGTGCCGCATCGCCAGCAGACCGATCGACTTGTACGTGCTGGCCGGACGGTGGAAAAAGTCCGCAAACACGCCCTTGGGACCGGCGTCCTGATCGGCGATGAACGACAGCGCCCCGCCGGAGGCGAGTATGTCGTCAACCGATTGCGTGGCGCCCTTTTTGTGCAGGATGCTCTGGCCCGTGCGCTCGCGAACGCCCATTATGTAATCGTTGACGTATTTGTTGTCCAGCGGCCTGGCCACCGACACCGTCGGGAAGCCAAGCGTGGCCATTATGTACCCGACCACCTCCCAGTTGCCGAAATGACCGCTGACGAAAATAAGTCCGCTGGGGCGCTCGATGAGCAGGCGGAGCGCCTGGTCCATGTTCGCCAGCCGCACGTGCCGACGCCAGCGGTATGGCGTTATCATCCGCGGCGTAAAGAGCACCTCCAGGCCGAGATACGTCAGTTCGCGCAGCGACTCGCGGGCGACGCGCAAAATCTTCCGCTCGCTCCAGTCGGGGAAACTCCTGCGCAAATGCTCTGCCGCGCGATGCCTGTGTCTGCGGTCAAAATAATAAATCATGTCGCCCATCAGCCGGGCCGTGTGATAATTCACCCGAACCGGAAACATGTGCACGAACATCGAGAACAGACGCAACGCGATGTACTGCATGTAGTCGATTACCCTGTTTCTACGCCGTGACATATCCGTTCCAAGGTTATAAACCTTTAATCCCTTACTGCTTACAGCAGGTAGGCGGGTATAACTTGTTACCTCTGACCCACTAACCGTTAATTTCAAACTCCTCCACCATTTGCAAGGCGGCGCCGGCGGCGTCGGCAGCGGGCACCTTCTGCGGTTCTGCGGCCGTGCGACGCTTTATCTCGACCTTGCCTTCCTTCAGACCGCGATTACCTACGACCACCTGCACGGGAATACCGATCAAGTCCGCGTCCTTGAATTTTACGCCCGGACGCGCGTCCCGATCGTCTATGAGCACGTCGGCGCCGCCGGACAGCAGGTCTTCGTATATCTTCTGCGCCGTGGAGACCACCTGCCGGTCGTCGTTGTTCAGCGGCAGGACGACCGCCTCGAACGGCGCTATCGACGCCGGGAGCACGCAGCCGTGCTTGTCGTGATACATCTCGATAGCCCCGGCCAGTATGCGGTTGACGCCGATGCCGTAGCAGCCCATCATGCAGGAAACCTCCAGGCCGTTCTCATCCAGGAACGTCGCTCCCAGGGCCTTGCTGTACTTGTCGCCGAGTTTGAACACGTGCCCCACTTCTATCCCGCGGGAGAACACCAGCGGCCGGCCCTGGTGCGTATCGCCCTCGGCCGCGTTGCGGATGTCGGCAACTATGACGTTATCGCCTTCCAGCGGGAAGTCGCGTCCGGGGACCACGTTGCGGACGTGGTAATCGGTCTGATTGGCGCCGGTCACGCCGCAGGCCATCGCCGCAACCGCATGATCGACGACGAATTTGTTTACCTTTTCGACCAGGCCCATCGGACCGGCAAAGCCCACGTCGGCGCCGGAGAATTTTGTAATCGCCTGCTCATCGGCAAGTTCCAGATGGTCCGCGCCCGCCCAGCGGGCGAGCTTGCTTTCGTTAATCTCGTGGTCGCCGCGGACCAGCGCCGCCACGGCACCGTCGCCGCCGGTATAAATGATGGTTTTAATCATCTCGTCCGGTCTGGTTCCAAGGAATGCGCACACCGCCTCGATTGTTCCCACGCCGGGCGTGTGGACTTTTTCCATCGGAGCGACTTTCTTACGCTGGAGATTGTCAGCGGGCGGGAGGGGGTCTATCTCGGCTTTTTCTATGTTTGCCGCGTAGGAGTAATCCCCGGTGTGGACGATGACGTCCTCCCCGCTGTCGCAGGCGACCATGAACTCGTGGCTGGCCGAGCCCCCTATCGGCCCGGACTCGGCCTCGACGACAACGTACTTCAGTCCGCAGGCGTCGAAGATGCGCCGGTAGGCCTCGTACATCCTGCGGTAAGACTCCTCCAGCCCATCGAGGCCCGCGTCGAAACTGTAGGCGTCCTTCATGATGAACTCGCGGCTGCGAAGCACGCCGAACCGCGGGCGAAACTCGTCCCGGAATTTAAAACTGATCTGATACAGGTTGATCGGCAGTTGCTTGTAGCTGGAGATCTCTCCGGCGGCCAGGGAGGTGACGACTTCCTCCGCCGTCGGGGCCA
>CAYZPY010000044.1:0-3465 GCA_964480425.1 uncultured Planctomycetaceae bacterium | reverse complement strand
CCTGGGCCTTATCTCGTCCCTGAATTTTACCTGTATCTGGTAGAGATTCAGCGGTAGTTGTTTGTATGAGTTGACTTCCCCGGCGACCAGCGTGGTGACGACCTCTTCGGCGGTTGGGGCGAGCACGTTGATGCGTCCGTGGCGGTCGGTGAAGCGGCACATGGTCTGCCCGTAGTCGGCGTCGCGCCCGGTCTTCTGCCACAGTTCCAGCGGCTGAAGCGCCGGCATGAGAATTTCCTGTGCGCCGGCGGCGTCCATCTCCCGGCGGACGATCGCGATAATCTTCCGCAGCGATCGCCATCCAAGCGGCAGGTACGTGTACGTGCCGCTGGCGACCTTGCGGATGAAACCGGCGCGGATCATCAGGCGGTGGGAAGGTATCTCCGCCTCGGCGGGGACTTCCTTTACGGTGGGCGCCAGTAATTTCGTGCGTCGCATTTTGTCTCCTCGTGGCTGTTGATTATCCGGTCCAACGGCCGGTTTCCGCGCAACGCTTATACCCGCAGAATTGGACATTTTCAATCTTCGTCGACGCTGGTAGAATGTCCGCATGAATTCCACCAGACGATTCATCAACCAGCTCCAGGCCGGCGAGACGCTCGACGAGGTGTTCCTGGTCAGCGAGAAAGACCTCCGCACGACCCGCTCGGGCGACCTGTACATCGCCTGCACGCTGGCCGATCGCAGCGGGAAGATTCCGGCCAGAATGTGGCGTGCGTCGGAGGCGATTTTCAACTCCATACCCACCGGCGGTTTCCTGCGGGTCAAGGGACGAACCGAAGACTACCGCGGAAATCTCCAGTTGGTCATCGACGCGTGCCGGCCGTGCCCGGCCGAGAAAATCGACGTCGCCCAGTTCATGCCAACCACCGAACTGGACATCGAGGCAATGTGGGCGGAACTGCTGGAAATACTGCGAGACATAAAGGACCCCTCGCTGAGAATGCTCGTCAAAAATTTCGCCGACGACAGGGATTTCGTGGCCGCCTTCAAGCGCGCCCCTGCCGCGCTGAAGATGCACAACCCGTTCATCGGTGGGCTGCTGGAGCACACGCTGGCGATGGCAAAGGCCGCAAAGGCCCTGATGCCGCTGTATCCCAAACTCAACGCCGACCTCGTGCTGGCAGGTGTCCTGCTGCACGACGTGGGCAAGATAGAGGAACTCTCGGCCGACACCGCAATAAACTACACCGATCGCGGGCAACTCCTGGGACACATCACCATCGGCGTGCTAATGGTCGAGGAAAAGGCGCGCCGGGTAGCCGAGGAAACATCCGAACCGTTCCCCCGGCGCACGCTGGAGCTGCTTCAGCACATAATCCTCTCGCACCACGGGATAATGGAATTCGGCTCGCCCAAGCTGCCGGCCATTCCCGAGGCGTACTTCCTGCACTACATAGACAACCTCGACGCCAAGATGTACATGACGCTCAATGCCATCGCCTCCGATCCCGACGCCGAGTCGTCCTTCACCTCGTACATGCGGTCGCTGGAGACCCGAATCTACAAGCACAGCGGGGAAACGAGCGACAGCTCGGATTGAACCGTTGGGTTTATGAAGTTTTATGTGTTAATTGAACGGTTTGCCCGCTTGCTTGCGGTCGTCCCGATGTATCGGGATTAAAAACTACGGCGTGCGCTTCTTGCGAGCCACGACCGCAAGATTGTGCCATAGGTGCGAGCGTGCACGTCTTGACTTTACTGCGCCGCCGGAGGGCTTTTGGCGCCGGGGACTTCCTGCTCGACCATGTATTTGCTGATGGCCTGGTTGACCTTGCGCATAAGGTCCACGTATTCGACCTGTGCGGCGGTTAATTCCTTGAATTCATCCGCGGCCAGCAGATTGTTTTGAAGGTCCTCCAGGCGGTGCTTGTCCTCGGGCTCGATGGGCTTCTGGTCGCGCTGGAGCCGGGCTATCTTGTCGCTCTGGTCCTGGTAGTCTTTGAGGGTCTTTTCCAGTTCGGGTTTTTCATGAAGCGCCTGGCGGGACTTTTCCATGCGTTTTGCCTGGGGCGATTCCGCTATCGCCTTGCCGAGTTTCTCGGCCAATTCCGTTATCTGTTCCATGACATTCTCCCAGCGATGTTTTTGCAAGCGTCCGACATAATATAATTCCTGTGAGAATTTTGCCACACGGGGTTTATACGAAAGGCGAAAGTCATGGCAGGCAAGGTAAAAGTCGGCACCTCGGGATTCACCTACGGGCACTGGAATAAGGTCTTCTATCCCGCGGACGTTCCGCAGAGTCGCCGGTTGGAGTATTACAGCGAACATTTCGACACGGTCGAGCTCAACAGCAGTTTCTACCACATGCCGCGCGAAAACGTGTGCATCTCCTGGCGGAGGCGCACGCCGAGGGGCTTTTGCTTCGTGATGAAACTCAACCGCCTGATAACCCACCGCAAGCGCCTGCTCGACTGCGGCGACCTGCTGGATTCGTTCCTGGCGGCGGTGGACAATCTCGGCGGCAAACTCGGGCCTATTCTCGTTCAACTGCCTCCGAGGTTAAGGGCCGACGCTGCCCGCCTGGAAGATTTTTTGATGCTGTGTCCGTCAGACTACCGCTGGGCGGTGGAGTTCCGCAATGAGGACTGGCTGTGTGACGAGATTTATCACGTGCTGCGCCGGCACAATGCCGCGCTGGTCGTGCACGATTTAATTAAGGACCATCCACGGGTCGTCACGGCTGACTGGATTTACCTGCGATACCACGGCCCGGGCGAGCGATACGCCAGCCGCTACCCCTGGCAGAGGATGAAGGCCGAGGCAGATAAAATCAAAAAGGACCTCTGCGCCGGCCGGGATGTCTATGCATACTTCAACAACGACATGCACACATACGCCATAAAAAACGCGCTCCAGTTGAAAAAATACGTTGGACAATAGCAATCCCGCATCCGTTAAATAGACGCCATAAATGTCTGAGGATAACAAACTGCAATCCGCCCTCTATAATAACCATCTGGCACTGGAGGCGAAGATGACGGAGGTCTCCGGCTGGGAGATACCGCTTAGTTACGGCGGCGTGCTCGACGAAGTGACCGCTGTGCGGCGGCGCGCGGGCATATTCGACATCACTCACCTGGGGCGAATCCGCATCCGCGGCGGCGACGCACACGCGATACTCAACAAAGTATGCACCACGGACACGATCGGCCAGGAGGACGACACCGCCGTCTACACTCTGTTGTTGAACGAAAAAGGCGGCATACTGGCCGACGGATTCGTCATCCGCCTGTCGCGGTTCTGGGTGCTGACCGTGGCGGCGTGCAACCGCGGCAAAATTCTGGACCACCTCCGGCGCCAGGCCGGCGGCATGAACGTCAAAATCGACGACCAGACCGAAAAGACCACGCACCTTTGCGTGTGCGGTCCGCAGGCGCCGGAGATTCTCGACGCCGTCCTGCCCATCAGCGTCTCGGGCATGCCGCGCGGAGCAGCACGCATGGGCTCGATGATGATCGC
>CAYZPY010000043.1:0-17012 GCA_964480425.1 uncultured Planctomycetaceae bacterium | reverse complement strand
CATTTCGTCCCGCCCGGGCGCGCCGTCGCTGGACAGGTAGCAGTGGGCGCAGCGCAGGTTGCACCTTCGGGTGCAGTTGAACACCACCACGGGTCCGCGCGCCCGACGGGGGGCGTAGCGGAGCGAATCGGTGCGGCTTTTACGGCCGCAATATAGTCTCGATACGTCAATCATTGTTCGTTCTCGACAGCGATTCTCGCTTCACGACGATGCGTCACTTTGTCATTAATATTAATTCATTTTACAATCGGGCGGGGCAGATGCGCCGAATATTGTCGTAAGAGCACACAGCCCACGGATAGTTAACCGCGGGCTGTCGAATAATAGCGTATGTGTCTGTACTTTTACAGTTCGGGTCCGTTGTATTTGGGAGAGTATTTTTTGACCAGTCGCACGAGGTCTTCCTGGTCGGGGTCGATTTCCAGCGAGCGGTACCAGGCGTCGATGGCCTTGTCGCGCAGGTCCGTTTTTTTCGGCTCCAGGACGAACTTGCTCATGTAAACGACCCCGACGCCTCGGTGAGCGAGCGCGTTTTTTTCGTCGAGCGAGACGGCCTTTAGATAGGCTTCCTCGGCCTTGTCGTAATTGCCCATGCGATACCTGCACGCGCCTATCTGGACCCACGGCCGGGGATTTTCGGGCTCCAGTCGCGACGCCGCCATGAACGCACCCACGGCGGATTTGAGCCGGCCCTGACTGACGTAAGTCATGCCGAGATTAATGAGGATGTCCGGTTGGTTGGGGTCGAGTTCCAGTGCGTTCTTGTAGGCGTTTATGGCTTCGAAGTGCTGGTCCTGACTGGCCAGGATCATGCCCAGGTTCGCGCTGGCGTGGGCACTTTGCGGGTCGATCTTCACGGCGTTTCGGCAGTATTGTTCTGCCAGGTCGAATTTGTCCAGTTCAAAGTAGCAGGCGCTGATGTTGAGATTCGCTTCGAAGTCTTGCGGGGAGATGGCGATGGCGCGCAGGTAGGTGCCAACCGCCTTTTTGAGATATTCCTGCGCCTTGTCGAGATATTCTGCCGCGTTGGCCAGCGCCTGGTACGTCACGCCGAGATTGTAATGTGGTCTGAAGGCGTAGCGGTTGGTCTTGCAGGCGTTCTCGTAGAACCTGCTGGCGATTTCGTAATTGCCCTGTTTGCGGTGGATGTCGCCCATGGCGGTGAACGCCACGGCGAGCTGTGGGTCGGTATCGACCGCGCGGGCCAGTTCCGCCAGGGCCTCCTCGATTTTGCCCTGCTCGGCCAGAAGTTGCCCTTGCACGTAGTGGTCGATGGCGTCTCGCGGCTTTGGATTCATCGGAAAATTGCATCCGGCGAACAATGCCGCGAATGTCCCCGTAATTACAACGTACTGCAACTTTTTAGTCAGCATAGGTTATTTCTTTCTCGCCCGGCGCGGATGACAAAGTTCACGTTTATATTTAATGATTTATGCCCCCCGGGTCAAGATTATGAATATATCCGGATGTCATATAGAGGTTTCGACTGTAGAATGTTTCTTTGTTCAATGAAAGTCATGAAAATGTTCGTGCGACAATGAACCAGCGAGCAGGCAGGGAATATCGTGTTACCCGACGGGAAGAGATCACCCGCGTGTTCGAGGCGGGCAACCGCGCCAACGACGGCTACCTCACGCTGCTGGCGCTGCGCAGGGACGACCTGACGCCGCCGCGGGCGCGTGTGGCGGTGGCGCCGCCGAAGAAGTACGGAAAGGCGGTCAGGCGAAACAGGATAAAGCGACTGTGCAGGGAGGCGTTCAGGAACGTCCGCGCCCGCGTTCCGTCGGGGTGGGACTACGTAATCGTGCCCAGGGCGGGACGGGAACCGGCGCTTGAGGATTTGAAGGAATCGATAATCCGGTTAAGCTCCAGGGTAACAGGCCGGGAAACATGACTCGCACGGCGCTAATAATCAGGCGGATAAGCGGATTCTCGTGCGGCGTGCTTGTGCTGCTTATCAGGATATACCAGTCAACGCTGTCGCAGTGGCTCGGCGGGCAGTGCAGATTCACGCCGACTTGCAGCAATTATTTCATCGAGGCGCTCGGCAAGCACGGGCTGGTGCGCGGAACTTTGATGGGCGCCTGGCGCATATTGCGATGCAATCCGTTCGGCAGGGGAGGTTACGACCCGGTGAAATAGACATTTCCGCGTACGTGCCGAGCGATTGAGATTTGCGGCGCCGTCGCCGGCGGGAAAAATTAGACCGGGAAACACCGTAACTTAGCACATCGCCGCGTAACTGAGGGCGATGAATAATATCATCTTCCATTTTCGCCTAAGTGATTCCAACACTTGCGATCACCTCCGTGGGCAATCTTTTTGATTCATATTATATTATACCTGATATTACGCAGGCGCAAAGGGGGAAAAACCGGCCTTTTCGGCGTGGAAATGTGTTAAATTGTTTGCGTGTGATAAAATACGAATGAAGCGGCGCCGCAGACCGTACGGAAAACAAAACTTAAAAGGGCAATTACTATGAAATGGCGATTATTTCCGGTTGTTTTGATATTGTTTTCGGCATTTGCACCAGCCGAGGGAGAGAACGTATTGACTAAAGGCGCCAAGGTGGAATTAAAGGCCCGTCCTTTCGGGCTCGATGAGGTGACGCTGACCGGCGGCCCGTTCAAACACGCGATGGAATTACAGAAGGTCTCGCTGTTGCGATACGAGCCGGACCGCCTTCTGGCAGGGTTCCGCAAAAACGCCGGGCTCAAGCCAAAGGCCGAGCGTTACGGCGGATGGGAGAGCAAAACCATCGCCGGGCACAGTCTGGGGCATTACCTCAGCGGCTGCTCTCTCATGTACAAGGCCACTGCGGACCAGCGGTTCAAAAAGCGCGTGGACTACGTCGTGACCGAACTGGATGCGGCGCAGCAGGCCCACGGCGACGGATACATAGGTGCTTTTGGCGACGGCAAGAAGATTTTCGAACAGCAGATAGCCAGGGGCGACATCAAGGCCAAGCCCTTCAACCTCAACGGCATCTGGGTGCCGCTTTATACCCAGCACAAGGTTCTGGCCGGTCTGCGCGATGCGTATCGCCTGGTCGGCAACGAAAAGGCGCTGGAGTTGGCGAAAAATTTCGCCGACTGGCTCTGCGGCGTGTTCGAGCCGTTGAACGAAAAACAAGTGCAGGAGGTGCTCTCCTGCGAGCACGGAGGGATCAACGAGGTGCTGGCTGACCTCTACGCCGACACGGGCGAGCAGAAATATCTCGAACTGTCGCGTCGGTTATATCACAAGGCGATTCTTCACCCGCTGTCGCAGGGCAAGGACATCCTGCCCGGCAACCACGCCAACACGCAGGTGCCGAAACTTATCGGCCTGGCGCGGCTGTACGAACTCACCGGCGAAAGGGATTATCGCAGGACCGCCCGATTCTTCTGGGACCGCGTGGTGAACCACCACAGCTACGCCACCGGCGGGCACTGCGACAAGGAGCACTTCGGTCCGCCGGACGAACTGCGGGACCGCCTTAGCGAAAATACGACCGAAACGTGCAACGTTTACAACATGCTCAAACTCTCGCGGCACCTGTTCCAGTGGTCGGCGGACCCCGAGGTCGCCGATTTTATCGAGCGGGCCGTTTACAATCACATCCTTGCCGGTCAGCATCCGCAAAGCGGACGGGTGATTTACAACCTCTCCTTGAAAATGGGCGGGTACAAGCATTACCAGAACCCGTTCGGTTTCACCTGCTGCGTGGGGACGGGAATGGAGAACCACCAGAAGTACGGCCGGTTTATTTATTTCCACGACGAGGAAGGGCTTTACGTGAATCTGTTCGCGGCCTCGACGCTCGACTGGTCCGCCCGCGGCATAAAAGTGCAACAGGAGACCCGGTTCCCTGAAGAGCAGGGCACAAAACTGAAGTTTTCGTGCCGCAAGCCGACGAAGTTCAAACTGCGCATCCGCGCGCCGTACTGGATGGTTGAGGACATGACGGTGAGTATAAACGGCGAGGCGCTGCCGGTCGGCGGACAGCCGTCGGGATACGTCGTCATCGACAGGACCTGGAAAAACGGCGACGTGGTGGAAGTCGAGATGCCGTTTGCGCTGCGGGCGGCGCCCATGCCGGACGACAAGAACCGCGTGGCGATAATGTACGGGCCTCTGGTGCTGGCCGGCGACCTCGGTCCGGTCAAGGACGAGCGCGCCGAAAAATCAGATTACGTTCCGGTGCTTGTCGCTGAAGGCCGCGACCCGTCAGACTGGCTCAGTCCCGTCGAAGGCGAACCGAATACCTTCCGCACCACCTCGGCCAGGCCCAGAAACGTTACGCTGAAACCCTTTTTCCGCACGCACGATCGCAGGTACACCGTTTACTGGGACCTCGTCGAGCCGAGCGAATGAAAACAAGACGATCAGGAGTAACATCAAACATGAAACACATGAATTTAATCCTATCGGCGCTGGTGATTATGTCGACCCTGAGACCGTCGCCGGCGGGACAGGAGATAACGCCGAATCACCCGGCGCTGAATTATAAATGGTCGTACACCCGCGGCGGTCCGGTGCAGATCCGCCCCGAGGCGATTATGTATCTCAAGGCCGACATGGCGGACTACAACAAGGGCGTGAAGGAAAACAAAAACAACACCGGCGTCCATTGGCAGGGGCGAGATAAATACCTCAGTTGGGTGATAAGGGCCGAAAAGGCCCGCAGCTACGTGGTAATGGTAATCGCCGGCGGGGACAGCTACAAAAAAGCGAGCAGCAGCGGGGAGATAGCGGTAATAGGTCCGCCCGGACGGGCGGATGTATTGCCGCAGAACCAGGTGACGCTCCGGTACGTCGGTCGCGGCACTTCCGAGGGCACCCTCAATCTCCCGGCGGGGGTGAGCAAAATACAGGTGCGGGTTGTGGACAAGGACGCCAGGGCGTCGCTGTTCGGCGTCGAACTTGTTGCCGAGGACCAGTATCCGGCGTGGAAGAAGCGCCTGGAGAAGTTCCGCCAGAGCACGGACATTTCCTGGCTGTCCGAGGGCACTTACGGCATCCGCACGGCGCCGAAGAATTACCCACCCATGGGCGAGGCGTGGTCATTCGGCGAGATTAACAGGCGTTTCGACGCCGTTCGGCACGCGGACCTGGCCGAGGAAATGGGAACCGCGTGGGTCACGACCATTCACTGGGCGCACTGGCGCTGGCCGGCGCCGCTTGAGTCCATAGACAAACTCAGTCGCGGATACACCTACAAGCGCGACATACTGGGCGAGATTGCCTCCGAACTGCACAAGCGCGACATACGATGGGTGCTGTATTACCATCCCGGACACGCCTACGGGTACCGCCACCAGTATTACGGGAGGAACAGAAACGACTGGCTAAAAAATTTCGTGCGAGTGGTTACCGAGATAGGCAGTCGCTACGGTGAGAAACTCGACGGGTTTGGTTTCGACGAAGGCAGGAGCTACTATCCCGCGCCGTTCGAGGTTCTTGCCAAGGCCGCAAAAACAGGCAACCCCAAGCGTTACGTGCAGTGGAATCCGTGGATACTTCCGCCAGTGACGCTGTGGTCGTCCGTGCACGAGGGCGAACACGGGGCGTCGTTCGAGGGCCAAACCGACCGGAAGGGCAGGTTCACCGAAGGACCGTTTAAGGGCATGGTCGCGGCGGCGGGCTGGCCCTTCGAGAAAAGCGGGTGGTTCATCAAGCACGAGAATCAGTGGATAGGTCCGCCCCCGTCCAAAGGCGACTGGATGTCGCGCCTGGAAAGGACCAAAAAGCGCAACGCGGCCCTGTTCCCCACGCTGCCGATGTACTGTGACGGGAGCGTGTCGCCTTACAGTTATGCGGTGATGGTCCACTCTCGGCGGAAGTTTCGCGGCGTGTCGGACCGCCAACTGCTCAGGCGCCGAGGCGAGCGGGGCGGTCCGGTGCGCCTCTGTTCGCTGGTGGCGCCGTCCGTTCTCCAGAAGGATAAGCAGGAAGCGGCGAACCAGGCACATATGTTTTTCCGCCAGGCGGGGCATCAGCTGGCGCGGAACAAACCTGCCGAGGCGTCGAACCTGCTTCTGTGGGTGGTCAATCACTATCCCAACACCACGTATGCTCCGATGAGTCTCAAGTGGCTGATGGACCATCCGCTGGAGGGCATCCCGCTGGTGGGTGTGGAGCTGCCGGACAACCTCGCCGACTGGCCTGAGGCGGATTATTCCGGCAAGTTAAAGGGCGCCCCGGCGGTTCCCCCGACCGCCGCCGAGGTCCGTCGCCGAAAGGCGCAGGAGATGTACGACAAGTCGCTCGAGGCCGAGCAGACCGGCAAGCCCGACCAGGCCGCTGAAATCATGCTGGATATCATCCGCAAATACCCCGAAACCGAACACGCGCAGAAGGCGCGGGAAAAAATTATCGAGATGTACGCCCCAAAGAAGTAATCCGACACAATGCAACGGCGCCGTGACCCGATGCGACATCAGGCGGATTTGCAATAACTATTTACTGAGACCGGTAAAACCAATGTCGCCGGGCGCGGCGGCGTTCCCACGCCGCCGCGTAATACGCAACGGTTCGCGCCGGTGGGTAAGCGAGGGTAAACTTAGCATCCGACTGCGGGGATATCCTACATTTCAAGCAGGGCGATTCCTTCCCGTCATCGGATATTTACAGAGCGGGGAGCGGGATTAGCGCATTTTTTGCAAATAAAGTCGGTTGTGAATGTATCCGAATTTAAGATGTGATATCGCTTGTAGGGTTGGGGCATAAAGCTCCAAAGCGAGGCCTAGGCAATGAAGATGGATATCCGGCATCGGGGCGGCAACGTAATAATAAGGCCCGTGGGCGCACTGGTCGGCGAAGAGGTCAACAAGTTCAGGACGTGTTTCGCCGATGCGGCGCGCGAGTCTACGCGAGTGGTGATCGACGCCTCGAAACTGTTGTTCGTGGACAGCGTGGGGCTTGAGAGTCTATCGGACGCGGCGGAGGACATGCTTCGCAGGGGCAACCGGCTGGGACTGGCCTGCGTCAACGACACCATCGGCGATGTGCTTGACATCACGGAACTTGCGCGCCTGTTCCGGTTCTACGACACCGTCGAGCAGTTCGACTCCGCACAGAGCGACTGAGGCAGGAGCCCAATATGACACAGGTTACCGGCAAACTGCGCATCGGGGACGCACTGGTCGCCGAAGGCATCATTACTTCCGAGCAACTCGATCGGGTGCTTGCCGACCAGAAATCCTCGGGCAGATTCCTGGGGGAGATTCTCGTGGCCGAGGGCGTGGTGAGTCCTGCGGAACTGGCGCGCGTGCTGGCAAAGCAGTTGAACGTCAAGGGCTGTAATCTCCGCAAGGGCCTGTTCGACCCGGCCATGCTGGATATGGTGGGCAGGGACGAGGCCATGCACCTCAAGGCCCTTCCGCTGTTCAGGGTTCATCAGACCCTTACGGTGGCGATGGCGGAGCCACAGTCTCTTCCGAAAATCGACCGCCTTCGGCATCTGACCGGGTGCGAAATCCGCCCCGTATTCGCTCTGGAGGCGAAGATTATCGAGATAATCAAGAAAATATCCGCACATAACGCCGACATGAGCGTGGCGGTGGCGTCGCTTGCCGACGAGCAGACCGGCGCCGGGGGCGAGGACCTTCTGGGTGACGGGGAGATTACCGACCTCGACGAGACGACCGCCGAAAACCCCGTTGTTAACCTGGTCAACATGATGATCTTCAAGGCCGTGAGGGACCACGCCAGCGATATACACATCGAACCGGACAAAAAAGGAACACGAATACGTTACCGTCTCGACGGGCTTCTTCGCGACATGCCCCAGCCGCCCAGCGGATTGCATTCTTCCATAACATCCAGGGTCAAGGTCATCGGGCGGATGGACATTGCTGAAAAGCGCCTTCCGCAGGAAGGTCGGGTGCGCGTTGTGGCCGAGGGACGCGACATCGACCTGCGCGTATCGAGCATGCCCACCGTGATGGGCGAGAAGGTCGTCATCCGGATTCTGGACAGGGCGAACCTGAAGGTGAAGATGGAAGACCTGGGCTTCAGACCCGGACCGCTGGAAATGTTCAGGCGCATGCTGCATCAGCCGTACGGACTGGTGCTGGTGACCGGTCCGACCGGAAGCGGAAAGACCACCACGCTGTACTCGGCGCTTGAGCAGATAAAGACGCCCCAGCGCAACATCGTGACCGTGGAGGACCCGGTTGAATACCAGCTGGGCCAGGTCAACCAGATACAGGTCCACGAATCGATAGGCATGACGTTCGCCTCGGCTCTTCGAAGCATACTTCGCCAGGATCCCGACGTGATCATGATCGGTGAGGTCCGCGACGAGCAGACGGCAAGGGTGGCCGTCCAGGCCGCTCTGACGGGACACCTGGTTCTGGCGACACTGCACACCAACAGCGCGCCGGGCGCGGTCGCCAGACTTCTGGACATGCACGTGGCGTCGTATCTCCTTGCCAGCGCTCTCAACGGCGTGGTCGCCCAGCGCCTTGTCAGGGGCATCTGCTCCAACTGCAGGACGGATTACCAGCCCGACGAAAAACTTCTCAGCGAAGCTCATCTGTCACCGGGTGAAAACCATACGTTTCGTCGCGGCGCTGGATGCGAACAGTGCGACAAAACCGGTTTTTCGGGACGATTCGGCCTGTACGAGGTCATGGAAGTCGCCGACGACCTGCGCAGGCTGATTTACAAAGGCGCGTCGGCCCAGGAATTGCGGACGGCCTGGCAGAAGCGAGGTGGGACCACGCTTCGGCAGGAGGGCGTCAAGGCCGCCTGCGCCGGCAAAACAACGCTCGAAGAAGCGATATCCGTCACGCACAGCACCGACGGCCCGGAGGAATCATCCGACGCCGGGAACAAGCAGTCCCACGGGGACTGACGGGATAACACGATGAAACTGGCATACAAGGCCTTTGACAAAACGGGCAAAGTCGTCACCGGCGTAATCGAGGCCGACGACGAATCCGAGGCCACCGGTCGCCTCAGGCGCCAGGACCTGTATGTATCCAACGTGTCCTCGGCAGAGGAAACCCGGAAGGAAAACTCCGACGGCGGTCTGAAACTGCCCATGGGCATGACCACACGCCTGAAGAATTTGTACCTCTTCACCCGCCAGTTGTACGTGCTTTATTCGTCGGGCATTCCGCTGGTGCGGGGACTGGCCGCCCTTGTCAGACAGGGTCGTGACGCAAGGTGGCGCCGGGTGGTTGCGGACGTCAAGGAGCAGGTCGAGCAGGGCGTGGCGCTTTCTGCCGCCATGGGGCGACATCCCCATTATTTCGATTCGGTTTATCGGAACATAGTGGCCGCCGGAGAGGCCAGCGGGACGCTTCCAACCGTGATGGAGCGCCTGGCCAAACTCACCCAGAAGCGCCTGCACGTGAGGTCCAGCGTTCGCGGGGCGATGGTGTATCCGGCCCTTTTGGTGTGTGTCAGCATGGCGGTTGTGTTGGTGCTGATGGTTTTCGTGATTCCCAGATTCGCAGAACTGTTCGAGATGCTGGACGTGCCGCTTCCGGCCACGACCGAGGTCCTGATAGGCATAAGCGTCTGGCTGCGGTCGTACTGGTGGGTTCTTCCCCCGGCGGTGCTGGCCTCGACGGTGGCGGCGAGGTTGTACCTCAAATCCGGCGCGGGAAAGCGTTTTGTGGACAAGGTGGTGCTGAGGATACCCAAGATCGGTCAACTCGCGCGCAGCCTCGCCTCGGCGGAGATGTCGCGCCTGCTGGGGGTGCTGCTCAGCAGCGACCTGGCGGCACAGGAGTCGATTGAACTGACGCAGCAGTCAATGAGCAACGTCTGTTACGCGGATTTGCTGGGTCGCTGCCGAAGGGACGTCACGAACGGAAAACCCATGAGTTCGGCATTTAAGGACACCCACCTGGTGAGCCCCACGTTTTACGAAACCGTCTCCAGCGGGGAGCAGAGCGGACAACTGCCCCGAACGTTACTGGACCTGGCGCATTTTCTTGACGATGAAAACGAGGTAGCGCTGCGCTCTGTGATGAGTATCATCGAACCCGCCATTCTGATAATGATGGGTATTATTGTCGGGCTGCTGGCGGTGAGTATTTTCCTTCCGCTGTTCGACGTGGCGGCGCTGACAGGAGGAGGCGCATAATGAAACTTCCGTGCACAGGTTCACGTCATTCGATCGGTCTGGACATAGGCGCCAGGCGGATCAAGGCGGTGCAGCTTGATCGGTGTTCGTCGCAATGGCGTATATCGGCATGTGCGTCGCTAAGCAGGCACGTTTCCAAGCCGGTGCTGGAGCAGGACGAAGCGAACTGGCTCAAGGGCATGCTTGACGAGCACGGTTTTAAGGGTGAACAAGTGGCGCTGGCGGTTCCGGACAAGGCGCTGCGAATGAATGTCCTGGAGCTTCCCCCGCGGAAGTCCGGCGCGCCGCTGGAGTCGCTGGCAAGATCGGAAATGGCCAGAATGCATAAGATGGGTCCCGAATGCTTCGAGATGGTCTTCTGGGACCTCCCTACGCCCGCCAGGGCGAGCAATTCGACGTTTGTACTCGTCGCGGCCTGTGCGCATTGCGACGCTGACGACCTGCTGGACGTAGTGGAACGTGCCGGGTTCGACGTGGTCGCGCTGGACGTGCCTTTTCTTGCTGCCGCAAGGGCGTGCCGCCCTTTGCTCAAAGACGTTCAGGACAGCGCCGCGATTCTCGATATCGGGTGGTCCGCGGCGAGATTGATTCTTCTCCACGACGATGTCGTGGTTTACGTGAACAGTCTGACAAAGAGCGGGCTGGGCGGGCTGGTTCAGTCGCTCGCCCAGGAGATGCGGATCGACCGGGAGCAGGCCGAAGGGCTCATACAGGGCAGGTCCCGTGAAGGTTTTTCCGGCCCGGCACGGAATGATACGGATGACGAACGGCACGCCGGCGATTCGTCCGGGGGCGACGATGTTTACCGGCGGATAGTAACGACCTATGCACAGGGCCTGGCGCGGGAAATGAATACGCCGGTCTCCTACATGGTCAGCCAGTATCCCCAGACGCGTCTGGAGCGGTTGTTACTGACCGGCGGCGGCGCCCGGATGCCGGGGCTCGGGGAGTTACTGTGCGGGAATCTTGGTCTGGAGGTCCGCAGAGTGTTGCCGAAGGAAATGCTGAATGCGGATGGAAATGTCCCGGATGACAGCGGCGGTGACATGGTGTCGGCGATCGGATTGGCGGAGCACGAAAATGTTTGATTTAATCAAAACATCCCGCGCCGAAGACGAAAAAACGTTCGCAAACCTCATACCCGCCCCAAGATGGCGGGCGAAAATGCGGCAAAAACGCATCCGTAAATGGATAGTTGTGTTCGGAGTGTACCTGATTATTCTTCTGGGTGCGCATGTGACGGTGAAGCGGTTTTTCGACCCGGATAACACCACCCTGGCGCAGGAAGTACGGGACGAGGCCGCAAGAATGTCATTGTTGAACGCCAGGGTAATGTCTCTCCAGGGACAGGTCGCACAGGCGAACAGCGAACTGCTCGCCGCCCGCTCGGTCGGAAAGCAGCCCGACTGGAGCATATTGATGTGGCTTATGGCCGATACCTCCGGGCAGGATATCGTTCTTAACCAGTGTTTGCTGAAAAAAATTGAACAGGAGGATTCATCGGCCAAAAACGTCCGGCGTTCCGGCGGCGATAATGCCAAGCGCACCTCGAAAAGGAACCGAATCAGATACACGGTGCTCGTGGGAGGTTTTGCGAACTCGCACGAGGCGATTTCGAAGTTTGTTCTGAAACTCGAGGATACGGGCCTTTTCGAACAGATACGCCTGGAGGGCACCAACCGCAGGGAGTTTCACGAAACACAGGCGGTGGCGTTCAAGATCGCTTGCCTGTTCGACTGAACGAGGAAAATCAGAAGTGAAAAACTCACCCACTACAAAATTGGAATTCGTCAGGATCGACGCGGCATTCGCAGCAGTTTATGTAGTTGCGACGATCTTGTTCTACGTTATAACGATCCGTCCGATACTGGGGCGCCAGGAGACAACCGCCAGTCAGACCAAAACACTGCAGTCCCAGCGACGGAATACTTCGCAATTGGCCCGCAGGGCAGCCAACCTTACCGAAAGACTCGACGAGTCGCGCGCTGCGCTGGAGGAGTCGCCGCTTCAGCTTAAACCAGTCTCCACGTTGAATCAACGCATCGCTCGCCTGACATCCATGGCCAGGGCCGAAGGTCTGATGGTCGACCGCGTCGAGCAGAGCGAGGTGATTTACGCCAAGAAGTACAACAAGGTCGGCATAACTCTCACCGGCAGCAGCGGTTACAGACAGTGGGCGAGATTTCTCAACGCGCTTGCACAGAACATGCCGGACGTTGTGGTCGATTCGTTCGAGCTTGTCGGAACTCCGCAGCGCAGCGACGTGCCGACGTTTTTCCGCATCGATCTGATATGGTACGCCTCCCCGTCGGGCGCGCTTGCAAAAAAATGAGGGAAGCATTTGCTTCGGGGGCGTTTGTATCTTCCACTTCTATTGGCATGGCATTAACAAAAAGACAGAAAGCTCTGTGCATATTGTGTGCGGCGTGCATCGCCATATTGGTGATAGATCGCACGCGCAACAGTTCCAAGGTGCTCGGACCGCATCAGGCCGAGGCCTCCATGTACAGTGCCAAGGCAGCGGGAAGTGCGGCCGCTACCGCCTCGGCGGACGCTTTACGAGATATCGACTTCAGCGGTGAGGAAGTAACCACACTTGCGAATCGCCTGGAGGAATACGCCTCTAAAAATTCCCAAGGACGCGGGAGCGGCGAATTCTCGCATATGACTATTTCAGACGCCTTCGCCCCCTTGGCGCCTTGGTGCGCCCCACGGGCGAAACCCGCACGGAATCAGGTCGTCGTCCCCGGCAGGAACGCGGCGGTCGAATTCGCCGAATCGCACCGGCTCACTGCAGTGGCGGTCAGCAGCGACGGGAAGATGGCAGTGGTTAACAACACCTGTTTGCAGGTGGGCGACAGTCTGGATGGTTTCCGCCTGGTAGCCGTAGAGAAGAATTCGGCCCTGTTCCAGAAAGGCGAACGACAAGTGGCTCTGGAGCTGAACAAGCCCGGCGGACCCGGATCGGATTAAGGCCTGTAGAGTGAGATTACCCGGCGGCAATTATCCCCCGCGGTTTATTTTTGCAAAAGTGGTTTTTAGTTCAAGTGCCCCTCGGTAAGAGACGATAAATCACACGAATAAGCGGCGTCCCGCATTAGCGGACTGATGCGGGATGAATAATGAGCAACGATACGAAAATTTTGGAGGATAAGAAATGCGACAATTAAACAGCAGGCGGCGCGGTGGATTCAGTCTGCTCGAACTGGTTGTGGTTATTACCATTCTTGGCATTTTAGCCGCAATAGCCATTCCACGACTGAGCCGCGGGGCAGCAGGCGCTGCCGATTCTGCACTGGCAAGTGACCTGGCTGTGATGAGAAATGCGATCGACATGTACTCGACCGAGCACGGCGGCGACTTTCCGGATGCCGACGATATAGAAGACCAGCTCACCAAGTACACCGACGCCAGCGGAGACGTTTCCGAAGACAGGGACAGCACGCATATTTACGGCCCGTACCTTCGCAAGGTTCCGCCTCTCCCGGTAGGCGCCAAGAAGGGCAATAAGGTCATCTCCACAGCCAACGGCGATGAAGTGGGCTGGATCTACGATGAAGACGACGGCGAGATAACTGCCAACTGCACCAACGACGAAACCGACGTGACGGGTAAGAAATATAACGAATATTAAACCGTATCCCCCCACCAACCTGACTTCGTCGTGGAGGGAGAAGTTGCCGCCGGGATGTTTGGTTCTCTTGTGCATGGCAGTATAGAGCCAAGCGACCCGGCGGTTTCGTAATGCTGCTGAAAAAGGAGGCGGCGGAAATGGAATTTTCCGGCCGGATTTATCCGCCAATGCGCCGCAGGCAAAGCGGATTCAGTCTGCTTGAGACTGTGCTGGTCATTGCGATTGTCGCGACGCTGACCGCAGTCGCCGTCCCCCGGTACGCCGGGACCAGCGGACATTATCGCGCGGAACTGGCCGCAAGACGAGTACTTGGCGACCTGAACTGGGTCGCCACAAGGGCCAGGTCCATCGGTAAAAAAAGGGTCGTCATTTTCGACCAGGCCGGAAATTCATACCGTATCGTCACCGAAGAGGACCCCCAGATAAGCGACCGTTCGCTGGAGAACCTCACCGTGGAGATAGGCGACAGGCCTTATCACGCGGAAATTGTAACCGCATCATTCGGCGACGACGAGCGGGTAGTCTTCGATGCGTACGGCCGGTCCGACAGCGGGGGGATTGTCAGGGTTCAAAGCGGAAGGTTCGTTAAAACAGTTGTGCTTAACGCCATCAGCTCAAAGGCGGAGATCCAATGACCGTGCCACGGCGACATTTTCCCGGACAGTTCAATACCAAACGCTGCCGCGGGGCTTACACGCTTCTGGAGGTCGTGCTGGGAATATTCATCACCTCGATCATCTCCGGGGCGGTGCTTTCGTCAATGGTGCTGGCGGGGGGTATCCTCGGGAAGAACCAGACCTTAAGGCAGAACGTGCGCACGGGTGCCGACGTGGCGCAGCGCATAACGGCCGATTTGTTCATGGCAGAGAACATAACACTCCTTGCCGAGAATGAAGTTGCAATGGTGGTTCCGGACAGGGACGGCGACGGAGAAAGCGAGAGCATTTCGTATTCGTGGTCCGGGCAGGCGGGGGACGCGTTGATGTATCAATACAACGGCTCAGAGCCGGTTGAACTGGTGCGGAACGTTCACCGTTTCAGTCTGACCTCCCTTCTGGGGAGCACGTCCTCGGGTCAGTCAACCGGTGAAGAAGAACAGCAAAACGACTCGCAGGAGGGGGGCGGTTCCCACCGGCGTAAGAGGTGGTGGGAGAGGTGGTTCTGATGATTTTCCGCAGGATGCCGAACGGGAACTTACGATGATTGCGAACCGGACACGACAGAAGCCCCCGGCCGGGGGGCGCGCCGGAATGACGCTGGTCGAATCGGTTATTGCGATTCTTATCGTCTCGGTGGTCGTGGTAATGGCGCTGGGGTCGTTCGGCTCAATCGCAAGGGGTCGGCGCACGGCCTCGGATAACGACATCGCCACTGCGCTTGTTCAGGAATTGGTTTCCCAAATCGCGCACATGGCCTACGCCGAGCCGACCGAGCCGGAAAGGTTCGGTCCCGAGGCGTCGGAGCAGGGCGGAACCCGCGAGAATTTCGACGACGTCGACGATTACCACCAGTGGTCCGCCTCGCCGCCCCAGGATAACAGCGGCGCCGCGCTGGGCCACCTGGAGGGATGGCGCAGGGAAGTGACGGTTACGCGCGTAAGACCGTCGGACCTGTCGCCCGCAGGCGGCGAAAGCGGGCTGAAAAAATTTACGGTGACAGTCACCTCGCCCAAAGGCGCAAAGACGTCTTTCAGTGCTATTAGAAGCAGCAGCGGCATTTGCGATCGCGGGGATTCCGAAGATTTGTACATTGGGTGGATCGGCGTGGACGTGCAGATCGGACCCGATAGTAGTGCGCGGATTTGTACGGGCACGAACATTCTGAACTTCATTTCAGCCGAAGGACAATCCGATGAATAAGGCAATCCGAACCGGAAAAAACCGCTCCTGGCGCAAAGGACATCACCGTCGGCGCGGATCGGTGTACGTGCTGACCCTGGGCCTGGCGGTTCTTCTGACCATTATCGGGCTGGGCGTAATCGCCTCCGAGCGCATATCGGCCAGAACGGCTGCCGAGGCCCGCGATTCCATCCGTGCGGAACTGCTGGCGTTTTCAGGCGCTGAGCACGCCTTGAGGCAGATTACACAGAATCCCGACTGGCGGACCGCATATTCCGGTCTGACCGTCAGCCACGACCTTGATGACGGCACGTTCACCTGGTCGGTGGCGGACGACGACGGCGACCTCGGCGACGACCCGCTCGAGCCGGCGACCATAACCGCCACGGGTGCCTGCGGCCAGTCGCAATACAGTATCGCCCTGCGGCTGATAGTGCGCGGCTCACCGATGCCCGTGCTGCAAAACGCCGCGGTTTCCGGAGGCGGAACGACCGTGTCCTGGCGCGATTCGCTGACGCTCGACGGGTCGGTGCTGAAATCCAACGGCGAGGTTACCAATAGCGGCGACATAAACGGCGACGTTGAGGCGCCGCAAATGAGCGGGCGCGGCGACCACAACGGGCAATTTACACAGAGCGGCCAGGACGTCCATATACCCGGGGCGGGAGATGTATTCGAGCAGTACCGGGACCATCTCACACGGGTGCCGTACACCGGCATCATCTACGGAAAGTACTTCGGTCCGGACAACAACCCGTGGGGCAGCGCCAATCCCGACGGCGTGTACTACATCGACACCGGTGGGAGAGACCTGTTCATCAGCAATACCTGCATCCACGGGACGTTGATTGTCAATACGCATGGCGGAAAGGTTTACGTTTCCGAAACCACCTACATGCGAAACTATCGCGACGACCACGCAACCCTGCTGGTCAACGGCGACCTGGATGTCAGACTCCGTGGCGACGAGTTCACATTCCGGGAGTGGTATTTTCTGGACAACCTCAGACGCCTGCTGGGCGGGCGATGGGGCGATTTCCAGAGGGATCGCCAGCGCCTGCCGAACCGGCTCGACGGGCTGGTCCACGTCACCGACGACTGCACTCTACGGGGCACCACGACAATCCAGGGCGCGCTGATATGCGGCGACAAGTTGAAAGTAAAGGGCCGCAATACGATAGTTTATGACGAGTCGCTTCGCGATGTCCCGCCCCGCGGCTACGGCAGCGGCGGACAGGTCGTCCCCGACTCCTGCAAACGCGTCGTAGAATAATAAAGCGTGGCCGAGAAATCGGAACAGGAAACGGGCGGCCGCGACGGACCGCCCGTTTCGTTATCTAAAATAATCCTGCTTCGAATTACGCTCTTTTGCGCCTTCTGCGAATAAGTGTAAACAGTCCGCCCAGGCCCAGAAGCGCCAGCGTGGCCGGCTCGGGTACCTGCGAGGTGCCGG
>CAYZPY010000042.1:0-17225 GCA_964480425.1 uncultured Planctomycetaceae bacterium | reverse complement strand
CCTGCATCGTGCGTAAAGTAACGGCGCCGGCGAGCGTGGCGCCGTCGCCGAGGTCCACGCCGTCCACCGTCACGCCAAGCGGGGAGGGTTCGATTATCGTCATGCCTCCTCGCTCGGCGCCGTAGGTCAGCCGCCCGTTTTGGCTGTTAACGCGGATCCGGACCTGTCCGTCGGGACTGCGGATCTCCCTGGCCTCGGCGCCCCAGGCGATGGTTTGCACACCGGGCAAAACGAAGACGGACACAAGCAGCAAGAGGGCGATTTTCCAACTCGTTTGTAACCTGGTATTCATTAGTTTGACCTTATACGGAGGATTTGTGCGGCTCAGGACCTTGTCCCCGAAATTCTACGGCGCAATTCAGGTAAGCCATAGGCCGGATCGCCTTAATTCTCGTCGGCAGGTTGCGTGTCGGGTTCGGGCTTCGTCGCCGCAGGTTGCGCGGCGGGCGTGTGCGAGCGGATCTCGCCCTTTTCGATGAGTTCGTTTTTGCGGTCCAGCAGGAATTTCGCGCGGTCGCGGGGGCTCATGCGCTTGAGTTTTTCCCGCTGCTCGTCGTCCAGTGACTCCACGACGACTTTCAGCCACTCCGCCCTTCGCCGATACGCCTTTCGCCGCTCGGCCGACATCTTTATCAGCTTCTCGTAGTGCTTCAACAGCTGGCGCTGCTTTTGGGGGTCCTGGTGCTGATACGCCAGCACCGCCCGGCGATACTTCTGGCGCTCCTCGGGCGTAAGCGATTCCCACTGGCTGCGATTGTGATTCAGCGCCACTGCCAGTTTGCCCTCGGCTATGCGGTCCAGGCGACGCTTCAGCATCAACTGGCCCTTTACGTTTCCCCAACGGGCGGGCGTTTTGGACGCACCGGCCTGCTCCTTTCCGTCCTTGTCCCGTCGGGACCGTACGGCGCGAACGTCCGTGCGTGCGTATTTTTCCGCAGACGACGTCGACACTATCAACGTCGCCGCCAGCAAAATGTATGTCGTCTTTCGCATAATCGTTCTATATGTCCGCGGGCTGGTTCTTCTCCAGCCGCTCTATCTCGCGAATGGTCTCGAAATTCACCAGCACGTCGTAATTGCGGAAAAAATCCAGGTTCTCAACCAGGAACCTGTCCTGTGAGGGCACGCCGCTCAATAACCGGTCGACACGTTCACTTCCCGGTGTCGGCGCGATGTTGGATTGGTCGGTTCGTGCGGTCGGTTTTGTGGTCGACGGCGGATTAATCTCCACCACCATCACCGCCAGTATGATCGCCGCCGCCGTCGCCACCGACGCCGCCACGCGAGCGAACGTTCGCCACCGCGCCCCGGAGCGCATTTTGCGCCGCTCGCCGTGCGCGGCGCGGATTATTCTCGCCAGCAGGTCGCCCGGCGCAGGGGGCGCCTCGTAGGCGTCCAGCGCCTCGTCCAGCGCCTTGATGCGGGCGTACCGGCGCGACCACCGCGGGTCGCTGCGAACCAGTTGCTCGATACGCCCGGCCAGGGCGGGTTCGCACCTGCCCTGCACGTAGTCCCACAAGGCGTCGTATTCGTGTTGTTCAAGCTTACCGCTCATATTTCATTCGTCCCGACTTGTCAATCCCGTGCGGGTCGGTTTTTGATAATCTTCACAAAACCGCCGTCACTTCGAAATGCCGCATCGCACGCCTCCACAGCGGCCCGGACCGACATCCGCCGCCGGGTCGGCCTATCGTGCGCCATATAACCTTCAACCCACCAATAAACGAAGGGATTCGACATTTTCGATAAATTTTTACGCACCCGTGCAGCATCCTACAGGTCCTTTAAATATCTCTCCATACTGTCCTGGAGGTTTTTTCTGGCCCGGCTGAGAAGGCTTTTGACGGCCATGGTGGACCTGTTAAGTATTTCGGCGATTTCCTCGTGGCTTTTGTGCTCGTATTTGTTGAGGATGATGGCAATCTTTTGATTTTCAGGGAGATTCTGGAGCGCTTCGATTATCTTTTCCCGCAGTTCGTTACGGTCGAGTCCGTCGCCCGGGGTAGGGGCGGAGTAATCCGATATGTTCCGCTCAAAAGTGCTCTGCTGGTCCTTGGAAGTCTCCAGTTGGGAAAATTCAATCCGCCGCCGACTTCGCAACACGTTGAACGCCAGATTTGCCGTTATCCTGTAAATCCACGTGCTGAACTTGGCAGTGGGTTTGTAGCGATGGGCGTTTCTAAACACGCGCAGAAACACCTCCTGGGTAAGGTCCTCGACCTGGTCGCCACCGCCCAGGAAGCGGTACAGCAGCGCGTGCACCCTCGAGGTGTTGCGCCGCACCAGATGCTCGAATGCGTCGCGGTCACCCTGCTTGAACCGCAGCATCAGCCGGACGTCGTGATCCTTCTGCGCCCATTGCCCGGCGCCGCGGCGTGGCGATTTTCCGCCTTCGGATTTCGGCCTTTTCTTTGCCGTAATTATTCTGCTCCCGTTTATTCAGCGTGCCTCCTTGCGGGCCAGCCAAATTCACAATTCCCATTTTAACCGAGTCTAAGCGTTGTTCAATCCGGCTTTTGCTTCATCTTTTACCGTAATGTACGGTGTACGCCCTACAAATTATGCGAAACATTCCGTACACCGGGGAGTATAAAAAAAAACCGGAGTTTTTATTTTTACCCTTGCCGCATCATATTGCCGATGTATATAATACGAGTGAGATAGGAATAGTTACTATTATGAATACTAATAGCAACAATCATAAATACGCGCCCCTGCGGACGACCCGTCAGCGAGAGGTAATATTGCGTCAGGTTCAGCAATCGTCGGATCACCCCACGGCCGACGTGATTTACAGGCGTGTGAGGGAGATAATTCCCAACATAAGTCTGGGGACCGTATACAGGAACCTGGAAGTACTTGTTGACAAGGGAATTATAAGAGAACTCCGCCTCTGTTGTCACAAGAGGCGTTTTGACGGGGGGATGCATCGTCACTATCACGTGCGTTGCATAAAGTGCGGCAGGGTCTGCGACGTTTCGCCCCAGGCCATTCCGGACCTGGACGGTCTGGTGCAGAGAAGATGCAATTTTGAGATTCTCGCACACGACCTGGAATTTGAAGGTCTGTGTCCGGCGTGCAAGGGCACCGGCGGGGGCGTGGAGCAGACAGAACTACACGAGGTTGACACTAACGGGCTCAGTCCCGATTCGGGAGGGCCCGGCCGTGACGAAATACAACCCGGCCGGAACCCCCAAGGGAGATAAATCATGCAGACGGCATTAAAAGAAAAATTAGGACCGGCCAACGTTCCCAAAGGCCTTAACGAGCGTCAGCGTCAGCGGTACCTGGCGATACCGCCGGAGATGGATTACGTATATCACGAATCCTTCACCCGCCCGGACATCGAAGAGGAACTCTACGAGCGTCACGAAGAGGATTTGAACATTCGCAGGTGGCACAACTTCCCGCAGGTGCCTGAAGATCGCCTGCAAGCCACCGGGCCACGAAAGAGTCCCACCAAGTCGCAGGAGCAGTTGCTGTTTCTGCAATACAACTATGCCCGGTGGCGGCTGGGTCGCCTTATCGACAGGCAGCAGCGGCGCGCCTCCAAAAGGCGCGCGCTGGAGATGATCCGCTGGCACAGGCGCGTACGCAGCACCAGAGCGAACCTCTCGGCGGCGAACATGGCGCTGGTGGTGGCGATGGCGAAGCGCACCAGGATACCAAACGTCGAATTTCCGGAACTTATCTCCGAGGGCAACATGGCGCTTCTGCGCGCGATAGACAAGTTCGACATTTCGCGCGGGTACAAATTCTCCACCTATGCCTGCCGCGCGATACTCAAGGCGTTCAACCGCCTTGCCGCGGTCACCGCGCGGTACGTCAACCGATTCGGGGTGGAATACGACCCGGACCTGGAGCGAAGCGACTACGACGTTTACAAGCACGAGATGCACAAGGACCTGGCGGTTGACGGCCTGCGGGAGATACTCGATAAGAATCGCGCCCGCCTGACCGACGTGGAGCGCACCATCGTCAGGGAGCGATTCGCCCTGACCCCCGGCGGGCAGAAGGGCACCCTGGCCGAAGTCGGCGAAAAAGTCGGGCTGACCTCAGAACGCGTCCGCCAGATCCAGAAAATCGCGCTGGCGAAAATCAGAAAGGTGCTTAACGAAAAATATCTGGTGGCGTGAAGTCGAGGCGCATATAAAGATATTCGACAGGACTACCACAAAAGAGGTGCATTAACTCAAAGGAGACCGGTCGCATGAACGACATGACAGCAGCAAACATGCGCAGCGCATACTCGGGCGAATCCATGGCGCACATGCGCTACAAGATATGGGCGGAAACGGCCGAGCGGGAAAACTTCCCCAACGTGGGGCGATTGTTCCGCGCCATCAGCCGGGCCGAACAGTCACACGCCACGAACCACTTCCGCACGCTGAGGAAACTGCCCGAACCGGCCGACATCTTCAGCGGCGCGCCGTTCGGTCTGGACGGAACCTCCCAGAACCTCGTGGGCGCCATCGCCGGAGAGACGTTTGAAATCAATCAGATGTACCCGGCCTACCTGGCCGTGGCGGAAATGCAGGGCGAGAAGGAGGCCGTCCGCTCCATAAACTACGCCCTCTCGGCCGAGAAAATTCACGCCAAAATGTTCTCCGACGCGAAAAAGTCCGTGGACGACGGAAAGGACATCGGACTGGGACCGGTGCAGATTTGCACCGTCTGCGGGCACACCCTCGAGGGCGACGCGCCCGACATATGCCCCATCTGCAAGAATCCCAGGGAAAAATACGTCAGTTTCGAGTAATACACCACACAAGCCGACGACTCGCCGCAGCCGACGTCCGGCATTCTGCCGCACGCCGACGGTTGCTTTAGACGTTTGAGAAAATCCACCACGTGCCGAGACGGTCGAACCGCCTGCTCCCGCTCAGTCAAAGACCGTTGGATAAATGCATGCGGCCGGCGCGGACGAATACGCGCCGGCGCGTCGACGTTTTGATACGCCCGTAAAAAACGGGGTTCGCCCCTGTTTTAATGAGGCGCCGGAAGCACGCGATTGCGTCCCTTCGGCGGGGCCGACGCCTGTCGGACCGTTTTACCTTCGGAAAGGACGTTTTTTCGCGCTTAGAATTTGCATCGCATGCCGAACTTGAAGTTGATTCCCGGCTCGTTTACGCCGGAGCCGTGTATGCGGTAGTCCTCGTTGGTGAGATTTTCCAGCCCCGCCCAGATGTCGATGTTCTCGTTGACCCGCCAGCCGCCGTTGAGGTCTATCGTAAAGTACCCGGGCGTCCCGCCGGGCGGGATTCTCTGGGTGTCCGATTCGTCACGGGTGGAGAGTTTGTCGGCGTCGCCGACCAGTGTGCAGGTGAGTTTGGCCCAGAATTTTTCATCCTCGGAGTTCCATCGCACGCCCAGGCGCCCCTGGGGCGGCATCAGTCGGCTGAGCGGCTCCATCTCGGCGTCCATGTCGGAGGTGGGGAACGTTTCGACCTCGCCGTACATCCAGGAAAAGTTTCCAAACAAACGCCACTGCGGGTGCAGGCGGTACTTTGCGGCGACCTCCACGCCGTGGACGAAACCCTCTCCGGTGTTGTTCTTGGTTACCTCGTTGTCGCCGTCGATGACGTCGCCGGTCGGCGTGCGGAGAATCATGTCGCTGACGTCGGTGAAGTAATACGTCGCCTCGCCGCTTAACCTGTCGTTGCGGTATTTGACGCCTGCCTCGTAGGTGATGTATTTTTCCGGGTCCAGTCCGGGCGAGGGGGTCTCGATTTCGTCGGTCCTTGCGGTGTCCAGTCTCGTCAGGTCCGAGAGGTTCGGCGCGCGGAAGCCCTGCGTGACGCCGGCGTAGACGTGCAGGCGGTCCTTTATGGGGAACCACGACAGGCGTGCGTTGCCAACCAGCGAATGCCAGTCCTCGGTGAGGGATATCTTCTCGCCCGTGTCGGGGTCCTTGACGGCGTCGGCGTCGGCGCGGCCATAGGTGTATCGCCCTCCCAGCAGCAACTCGAACGAATCGCCCAGCGGGACCTGGTCCTGCGCGTAGACGCCGAGAAGGTCGTATTCGGCCTCGTCGCCCACCGGGCCCTGTATCTCGCTGGTGTCGAACGTGCCGTCGGCGTTGTACTTGTCCTTGAATGAATCGACGTCGTCGTGATACCAGTCCACGCCGTAGGTGAACTTGCCTATCGGCGAGGGCGATATGAACTTAAGCGTCGTTCCCAGCGTGTTAACGTCCATTCCCTGCTCGTCGGCGGCGCCGGAAGACTTCACCCGCCAGCGCCGCTCGATGAGTTCCTGGAAAGAAACGGTCGCCTCGGCCTCGTAAAGATACGGAGCGATGTTGCGCCGACGATACCGCAGGTACGTAAGCGAATGGCGATGGTCGAGTATGCGCTTGCGCTCGTCTCCAACGGTGGTTCCCTCCCACGATATGCCGTGGACGGTCTTGTGCGTGCGCCAGGCGTCGTCCTGCCCGAAGGAGTAATGCGCCAGCGTGAGTTTGGTGTCCCTGTCGGGAGCATACTGGAGTTTGAAGTCTCCTGTCCATTCCTGGTAGTCGGTTTTGTCCTGCGGGCCGACCCCGCCGCCGCCGTCGGCCTCTGCGAACAGTCGCAGCCCGCCGCTGATCAGAATGCCCAGCGCTTCGTTATACGTCAGGTTGACTTCGCCGCGCATGACGTTGCTTCGCTCTGCCGTGGAAAACCGGTAATAGAACTGCCGGAACCAGTTGAACCCTTCGCCGTACTCGGTCGGCTCGCGGAGGATGGCGTTCACCACCCCGCCGATGCCGTCACTGCTGTAAAGAACCGAACCCGGCCCGCGCGTTATCTCCATGCGGTCTATCGTGAACGGGTCCACAAGGTTCCAGTACTGGTTCGGGCCGGGGCGTAATATCGAGTTGTTCAGCCGAACCCCGTCGAGCATCATTATGTTGCGGAAACTGGTGAACCCGCGAATGTACGGCGAGCCCTGTGAGTGGGCGGTCTTCTGGACCATTACCGACGGCTGGTCCTCCATCGCGCGGGTGGACGTTCGATAAAGGCGGTTGTTGCGAAACCCGTTGAAGTCGATTGTGCCTATCGAATACGGGGCGGCGAATTTCGAGACCTCTCCGCGTGTGGCGGTAACGACAATCACGTCCAGCCATTTCCTTTTCGGTTCCGCCGGTTGCGAGTCCTGCGGATTATCATTATCCGCCAGGTTTATCGGCTCGACGTTTATTTCGTCATCGGCTTTCTGTTCACCCCCGGCCGGTGTCGTAAATCCCACGGGACTAAATAAAAGCAACAAACAGAATCCCATCGTTTTAAGGCCGGTACAATCAATAAATCTCATCATTAATCTTTTATTTCTTCCCTGATTGGTACAAATACACCTCCCCCCCAAAGATATGCTGCAATAGTTATACCGGACATGGGTAATAATTATAACTAACTTATGATGTTGCATTTACGACATTTGGATTGCCAAGTTTGAGGGCCTGAGAGCGGCAAAGTGCACATATTGTGTGCAATATAAGCACATTTACTGTGCACCTTCCTCTTTATGTTCGATCTGTTTTATTTTTTCCCTTAACGTATTGCGATGCAGTCCAAGTATTCGGGCCGCTTTTGTGCGGTTTCCGCCGCATTTATCAAGTGCGTATTGAATCAGCCGGCGCTCGAGCGTTTCGGTCGCCCGCCTGTGCAGTTCACCCCCGCCCGACAGAGCGGCGATATAATCATCCAGCATTTTTTCCACGTCACTCGAATCCGCGCCGGCGTGGCTGGTGATGTTTTTGGGAAGGTGCTCGGGCATGATCGGTCCGCGGCCTGCAATCACCGAGGCGTGCTCCATGGCGTTTCTCACTTCGCGCACGTTTCCGGGCCAGTCGTGGTCCAGCATCGCCTGTTGCGCCTTGTTGCTCAGTTTCAAAGGAGCGTCCCCTCCCGCAAGTTCGAGAAAGTGCTCGGCCAGGGGTATTATGTCTTCCCGTCGTCGTGTCATTGACGGAAGTTCCAGGCGAACCACCGCAAGGCGGTAGAACAAGTCCCTCCGGAAGCGTCCTTGCTGGACCTCGCGGTCGAGGTCGCGGTTTGTCGCGGCGATTACGCGCACGTTGACTTCAATCGGCTGAACCGAGCCCAGGCGCTCTACTGTCTGCGTGTCCAGGACGCGCAGCAGTTTGGTCTGGGCGTCGGCGGACATCTCGGCCACCTCGTCCAGGAACAACGTTCCGCCGTCGGCCAGTTCGAACCGTCCGGGCTTGTCGCCCTCGGCGCCGGTGAACGCACCGCGGACGTAACCGAACAGTTCGCTCTCGATAAGACTGTGCGGCAGCGCGCCGCAGTTGACGGCCACAAACGGCATCTCGCCGCGGTCGCTGTGATGGTATATCGCGCGGGCGGCCAGTTCCTTGCCCGTCCCGGTCGCCCCGCAGATAAGCACCGCCGCCTCCGAACGCGCGATGAGCCCTATCTTGCGGAAGACCTCCTGCATGGCGGGCGAGGAGCCGATGAAAGTTTCGGTGTCGCCTTTGGGCTGCTTGTCGACCCTTGCCGGACCGCCGCGCCCCCGCAGTGCGCGCCTGGCGACCTCGTCGGCCCGGTCGAGGTCTATCGGCTTGAGTAGATAATCGAATGCGTTGTGCCGGACCGCCTCGACCGCCACCTCGAGTGTGCCGTAAGCGGTGATGATCACCACCGACGTGGAGGGGTATTCCTGGTTTATCCGACGCAGGATATCCAGACCCTCGGCGTCCGGCAGGCGAACGTCCAAAAAGACCACGTCCGGGCGTCGCCGGGCCAATGCCTCCAGACCCCCTGCGCCGTTGAGCGCCTGGCGCACGGACCAGCCGCGCGACTCGAAGAACCGCTTGAACGCCCGGCAGATATTCTGTTCGTCGTCTATGACAAGTATTTCAGGCATCTTGCGTCCCGGCGTCCCGTCCCCGGTGCGCGGGCAACTCGAAATAAAACACCGACCCGTTATCTGAAGTATCGTAACCGATTACCCCGCCGTGCTGTCTGATAATCCCGGCGGCAATGTAAAGCCCCAGCCCGGTTCCGTGCGGCTTGGTCGTGGTGAAACTCTCGAAAATATCCTCGCCCCGGGGCACATCGACGCCGCCGCCGGTGTCGCGCACCTCCAGGCGGACGCGATCGTCCACGGGGCGGGCGACGATGGTCAAATCCCCGCCGCCGCCCATCGCCTCTATGGCGTTTATCACCAGGTTCATTATCACCTGGCGGATGACGTCGGGGTCTGCGGCCACGGGCGGGGCGCCGCCGCAGTCTATGCTGACGTTAATACCGGCGCGGGCGCACTTGCCTTTCAGGACGGTCATCGTCGAGTTCACGACTTCCGCCGGCAACGCAGGCCCGATCGTCGCCCGGCGCGGCACTGCGGCGCCTCTACCACGGGCCAATTGCGACAGTTCCCCAAGGTACGTCTCCAGCCGCCGGATTTCATCCGATATCGCCTCGAGCAACTTGCGCTGGGACGAATTCAGGTTGTCGTCCTGGAGGATTCGCACGTTCATCTTCACTCCGCTGAGCGGATTGGCGATTTCGTGGACCACCGAGGCGGATATCCTGCCCAGCGCCGCCAGTCGCTGCGAGGCGGCCAGTTGCTTCTGCGCCTCGCCGAGGCGCTCCAGCAGGCGGTTGAACGATTCCGCCAGGCGGACGGTCTCCGACGGACCGCCCCCGGGTGAACTTTGAATCTTTTTGCCCGTATCCGCCAGTGTCCCGGTCTGCTCGAAGGCGACGCGGTCCATCCGCCGGGCGAGGTTGCGGATAGGCCCGGACACGGTCACCGCCAGCACCAGCGCCAGAACCGTCGCTACGCCCGCAGCCAGCAGCGTCACTATCGCCATCCGCCGGGTTGACCGGGCGGCGGCTGCATTTATCCGTTCGGTGGGAACAAGGACGAATAATCTCAACCTTCCGGTGCGTGATTCGGCGGCGCCACCGCGGCGGTCTATCTGCGCCGAGGCGACTTCGTAAGTATCGTTATCGACACTGATTGTTTTTTTGACCGCCAGGTCAGGCAATAACGATTCCACTTTAGCCCGCATCGCGGACGATACACTTGCACCGAGCAACCTGTGTCTGTCGCCGACGGTTTCGATAAAAACAACCCCGGCCTCGACGATCTCGCCCAGCCGACCGGCAAGCACATCCGAAAGGGGAAGGTTGAGTTTGCCCACCAGGGATGCGGTGTTGTAGGCCGTCTGTTCTACCCGATATTTCCGCACCGCCGAACGCGCCGTACGCGCGCCCTGCCAGCCGACAAACAGACTCGCCCCCACCACCAGGGCGTCAATCGCCAGCACGGTCCGCAGCAGTATCGAGAAGCGCATCGGCGGTCTCCAACGCCGGCGGGCAAACCGCCCGCCCGGTTAAAGAAGTGAATTTTATAAAAACTCACCCGTTTACGCGAGCCGCACGAGAGATTCGGCGCATCGCCGACAGCGGCGTATCGGACAAAGGGAGTCAACCGTTGGCGTTTCGTTCATCCCAGTCGGCCAGGAGTTTATAGACCTTTTTGGCGTTTTTTGCCTTCTCCATCGCCGCCTTGAGGTCCACGTCGGTCATGGCCTTGCTCAGCCGGGCCAGCGCCTGGATGTGCGGACCGGTCTTGTCCATGGGACTGACCAGCAGAAACACCAGCGTTACGGGTTTTCCGTCCACGCTGTTGAAGTCCACCCCGCGCGGGACCTTTCCCAGCGACATCGCCAACCGGGCGGCGGCGGCGCTCTTTCCGTGTGGTATCGCCAGCCCCTCACCCACGGCGGTAGTGCGGGTCCGCTCGCGCTCCATGACTGCCTGGAGCATCCGGTCGCGATCGTGCAGGGCTTTGTCGGCGGCGAGCAGGTCGACAAGTTCCTTGATAATCCCGGCCTTGGAATCCGAGGCGAGCGGGACCTTAATCCGCCGGGGTGTAAGAATGTCCGTCAGTCGCATACGCGTCGAACCTGTCTGGATACTCCATGTGGCACACGGGGGTCCGTCGCCCGACGACCGGACCGAGGTCTGCAACGGACCGCCATGTCGTTATCCCGCCTCATGTGCCCATGTGAAACGAGGCGAGGTATTCCTTCTGCTGGGAGGTCAGTTTGTCTATGGACACGCCCATGGTCTTTAGTTTAAGCCGCGCCACCCAACTGTCTATTTCGGCGGGAACGTTGTGAACCTTGAGGGCAAGTTTACCGGCGTTTTTCAGGGCGTACTCGGTTGTCAGCGCCTGGACGGCGAATGACATGTCCATCACCGCCGCGGGATGACCCTCGGCGCAGGCGAGGTTTACCAGCCGACCCTCGCCCAGAACGAATATCCGCTTGCCCCCGCCCAGCACGTACTCGTCTACGCCTTCGCGCACACCGCGGTTGATCTTGCGGGACATTTTCCCAAGCGCATCGAGATTCACCTCGACGTTGAAGTGCCCGCTGTTGGCCACTATCGCGCCGTCCTTCATGTTCTTGAAGTGCATTTCGTCTATGGCGTTTATGTCGCCGGTGGTTGTCACGAACAGGTCGCCGATTTTCGCCGCCTGGCGCATCTTCATCACGCGGTAGCCGTCCATCGCCGCCTGAAGCGCGCGGATGGGGTCCACCTCGCAGACGATAACGTTTGCGCCCGCCCCGCAGGCCCGTGTCGCCACGCCCAGTCCGCACCAGCCGTAACCGGCCACCACCACGTTTTTACCGGCCATCAGTATGTCCGTGGCGCGGATTATCCCGTCTATGGTGCTTTGACCGGTGCCGTAGCGGTTGTCGAACAGGTGCTTTGTGGCCGCGTCGTTGACCGCGATGACCGGGAACTTCAGCACGCCCGCAGAGTCCATCGCCCGCAAGCGTATCACGCCGGTGGTAGTCTCTTCCATCGAGGCGGCGATGTCGCCGGCGAAATTTTTGAATTTCCCGTGCAGGGCGTTGACCAGGTCCGCCCCGTCGTCCATGGTGACCGAGGGTTTGTGGCGGCAGGCGGCGGCGATGTGGTCGTAGTAGCGCTTGCGGTTTTCGCCCTTGACGGAGTACACACGGATGTCGAAGTGCTTGACCATAGCCGCGGCTACGTCGTCCTGCGTGGACAGCGGGTTCGACGCGCACAGCACCAGGTCCGCCCCGCCCGCCTGGAGCGTGCGGCACAGGTTAGCCGTCTCGGCGGTGACGTGCAAACACGCGCTCATCCGCCGACCCTTTAGCGGCTTTTCCCTGACGAAGCGCTTGCGCACCTCGCCCAGGACGGGCATGTTGTTGTCCGCCCACAGAATGCGCCGCTTGCCTTCGGCGGCCTGCTTGAGGTCCTTCACGTCGTAATTTTTTGTCTTTGCCATAGTCTCCTCGCGGTAGGGTTTTTTGGGGGGAACAGCGATTAACGCGATATTGTTGTCGCTTGAAGCGCGATTTGCAAACAGGATTTTTTCAGGATACCGAAATAAAATCCGCGACCACAAGAAAGCCCCCGTCACCGTCCGCTGCATGGAGCCGATGTGCCGCTGGGTGAACCGGGAGATAACCGAAGAATCCCACGCGCATATCAAACCGGATTCCCGGCACGCGACCCGCCAAGGCCGCCGACCCACGGTAAGCATAAAACAGCCCGCGGATTTCCATCCGCGGGCTGTGATTTATTCATCTGCAACCTGATACGCCGCATTGATGAACGCGGCGACTTTGGACAGGTCCTTGACGCCCGGTTCGGACTCCACGCCGGAGGCGACGTCCACGGCGTGGGGACGGACGGTCTTAATCGCCTCGGGCACGCTGTCCGGGCCTAGCCCGCCGGCAAGGATAATCGGCGGGAGATTCTCCAGCCGTCCTGCCGCGCGGGCGTCGGCGACCATGTCCCAGTTGAACTTTTTGCCTGTCCCGCCGTAGGCGGACTTGTCGTAGGCGTCCAGGACAATTCCGGCCAGGCGCGCATCGCCCAGCGCGTCCAGCCAGGCGTCAATTTCGTCAATCCATCTTTCATCGCGGATGCGAAAGGCCTTGAGGCACCGTGCGTTTATATGGCCGACGACCTGCGGGCCTTCGTCGCCGTGCAGTTGCACGTATCCGATGCCGGTTTGGGAGATGATTTCGTTTATCCGCTGCGGCGGGGCGTTTACGAACACGCCCACCGCAGCGACGAACGGCGGCAATGCGGCGACTATTTCGCCCGCCGTCTCCGGCGTCACCCGGCGGGGCGATTCGGCGAACACGAACCCCAACGCCTCGGCGCCCAGGCGGGCGACGGCGAGGGCGGTCTCGAGGTCCCGCAGCCCTTCGATCTTTACGCGTACGCGCGGCATCGGGATAACTCTAATCCCGCCCGGCGACAGTTGCAACGTTTCAAAAATCGCATATACTAACGCACCCGCGCATTGCAAAACCACAAAAGGAAGGTGACGAGATGGGAAAGATACGCTTCGGCATCGTCGGGCTGGGCAATATCGGCTCGCGCCACGCCCAGAACATCGTCGAGTCCGGTAGTAGGGACTTCACGCTCACCGCCCTGTGCGACAGAAAGCCCGAAAGGGCCCGCAAATACGGCGAAAAATACGACCTACCGCACTTCACCGAACCGCAGAAGATGTACGACGCGGGCCTGTGCGACGCGGTGATTGTGGCCACGCCACACTACTGGCACCCCCCGCTGGTGATACGCGCCGCCCGGGCGGGACTGCACGTATTGTGCGAGAAACCGCTGGCCTCGACGATAGGACCCGCCCGCGCCGCGGTGGCTGAATGCAAAAAACGCCGCAGGGCGCTGGGCGTGGTGTTTCACCATCGCACCCGTTCGATTATGCTAAAGATGAAGCGCCTGGTGGACAGCGGCGCCATCGGCGAGGTCTTCCGCATACAACTTATCTGTTCCAACTGGCTGCGACTCCAGTCTTACTTCGACAGCGGCGCGTGGCGCGGAACCTGGGACGGCGAAGGCGGCGGCGTGCTGCTCAACCAGGCGCCTCACCACCTGGACCTGTTCCAGTGGATAGGCGGCATGCCTAATCGCATCATGGGCCTGCTGTCCACCCGCATGCACAATATCGAGGTGGAGGACACCGCCAACTTCCTGCTGGATTACGGCAACGGGAAGGTCGGATACATCTACGCCACCACGGCAGAAGAGCCCGGATACGAGCAGATGATGATAAGCGGCGACAAGGGCACGCTCGTCTGCCAAGAGGGCAGGATCAGGCACGGCAAACTGCGGATGCCGATCTCCGAGCACATATTCTCCGGCGGCGGGCAGGACGTCATCAAACAGGCCGCCGGGGGACAGAAGGTAACCTGGAAGCAGGTGCCGCTGCCCAAAGAACCGGGCGGAAAGCATATTCTGATTGTGCGCAACTTCGCGCGACACCTGCTGGGCAAGGGACAAATGGACGCGCCGGGCCAGGAGGCGCTGAACCAACTGGAGCTGACCAACACCATGTACGTGGCCGGGTACAAAAACAAGACCGTCTCGCTGCCGCTGGACGCCGGGGAGGTCGAGCGCCTCATAGCGAAACTCATCAAAAACCGCTCAACCGGAAAGGGCGGGCACATGCGCAAAAAGGCAATGAGGGACTATCGCAGACTGACCAAACCGGGCGAATAACATCCGGCGGCGGCGATTTAAGGATATTTACGCTTCGCAACCGCCAAAAAAACGATATAATTAGTTTTGTGGAGGAAAGGTAAAGAGCAAAGGACCATGACAGGGTCGAAGCCCGGAATTCTGTCCGTCGTTCTGGTGATGGCGCTTATATCGGGCGCCGCCACCGCCGACAGGGTGATTCTGACCGACGGAAGGACTTTCGAGGGGACCGCCACCATTCAGGGCGACACGGTCACGATAGAGATGGCCTACGGCACGATTTCGCTCAGCCGCGAAAAGGTCCTGCGCATCGAATTCAGAGACACTCCCGCCCAGCAACTGGAAAAGAAGTTAAGCGCCATCGAACCGGGCGACACCGACGCCATGCTGGAACTGGCCCTGTGGGCGCGTGAAAACGGCCTGGAAGACCGGGCCGAGCAAATCTGCAACAGGATAATCGAACTGGACAGCGAGCACGCCGGGGCAAGGCACGCACTTGGAAACATTAAAATCGACGGCGAGTGGCGTACCTTCGACAAGGCAATGGAGTTGTCCCAGAGCAAATTTCACGCCGGGCAGTTCGACCATCTCGTCAACGAGGTGCTGCCGGAAGTTCTCGCCGCCGCCCCCTCCCAGGCGGATAAACTCCGGGCCAAGCGCCTGCTGGCCAGGTCGTTCTTGCGTGGCGGTAAATTCTCCCGCGCCTCCCAGACGTATCTCGACCTCGCCTACGCAGCCAATGAGCCCGAATCCATACGGTACGCCGTCATCGGCGAAATTCTCCGCGAGAATCCCGACGGCATGTACGTCCTGAAGGAGCCCTACCCCCCGGCCGCAGGCCTGCTTGGAAAACAGCACCCGGGCGAAAAATCGCTCAAGCCGGGCCCGGCCTCGCTGTCCGAGCCGATGGTCCTCCAGGCCGCACTGCGCCAGCAAGCCAAAAAGATGATCCAGGCCGGACGAGAATCGATGCGACAAGCCGATAAAATCGAATCCATCAACGCGCCGGGAGCACTCGCCAAGTACGCCCTGGCCGAAAAGGACTTCGACCGCGCCGACGCACTGGTCGAGGGCATCTCCAGGAGCTACCGCGTGGAAATCGCACGCAGAAGAATCGCATCCGTGAGGGAAATCGTCGAATCGGACGCAAAAAAATTCGACGCGGAAAAAGAAAAACTCGGAAAGGAAAACCTCTCTCCGCGCGGATACACCGGCGTCATTATCAGGATGAATCACTATCTCAACAACGTGCGCGAGGAACTGGAAGAAATCCTACAGATAGCCGAACCCTATCCGCGCGAACTGGTCCTGGAAATCAAGTGGGCCCAGGCGGACCTGAAAAAAATCGACGAAATGCAGGAAGTGCTGGTGGCAGAACTGGATGATCACAAATAGGGCAAAACTCGTTTTGTGCATACTCGTCTGCGCGTGCGCGGCGCTTGGCGCCATGTCCGGGAGGGACGATACGCACGACGATGCCTCGCGGATACAATCGGCCCTGAAGCGCCTCGCCGAGGAGCAATATCCCCAGGCCGAGCGCATGGCGCTGTCGCTGGCGATGGGAAGCCGCCACAAGGCGCCCAACAACAGGGCTTGGCTGATCGTGGCCTCCGCCAGGCAAAGGTCGGGTCGCTACACACAGGCGCTGCGGGCATACAGGATGTTTCTCGGCTTGTGCACCAGCGCCGACCTTCGCGATTACGTGCTGGAGCAGATGGAGACCTGCCGGCGCTCACTGCAAAAGCCCGACCCCGAAAAGACCCGTCTCGGAGAACTAACCGCCAGACAACTCAGGCGGCTCGCCCGTACCCAAAGCGAGGTACACACCGAATCCAGCGAGCACTTCGTGGTGCGCGCCTGGAATCCCGAACTGGCCCGCCTCATCGCCGAACGCGCCGAGCGCGCCCTGTCGCGAATCTGCGGCGTGATCCTCGCCGGGCAGGAGTACCCCCACAAGGTGGACATATACGTATGGACCGATCGGCGGGAATATCTCAGCCACGCCCGGGACGCGCCGGAATGGTCGGGGGCGAATTTCAGCTTCCGCCAGGAACTCGACGGCGTCGTGCGACGGATAGACCTCACGCAGAAAAACAAAAGCGGTAAATTCGACCCCGTCATGCTCGACCGCGTCCTGCCGCACGAAATGTGCCACCTGGTCCTGAGGGAATATTTCGGCGACTCGCCCTGCCCGCTGTTCCTCGAGGAGGGTCTGGCGATGATGGCCGAAAGCCAAATCGACAACGAGCGCCTCGTTCTGGCCGGAACCGTCCTGAACGGTGAAGACGGCATACCGCTGGCGCGCCTGGCGACCACCGGTCGGGCCGACATAACCGACCCGTCCGTGTTCTACGCCGAGGCGCTGAGCTTCACCGAGTACCTGCACAACAAGCTCACCCGCAGGCAGTTCCGGCAATTCCTCCAGCACGTCCGTGACGGGTGCACCGTCACCGACGCCATCCAGCGGGCGCTGTACGTCCCCCACAAAGAGCAGTTCGCCGGCGCTCTGGCCGCCGCATGGAAGGAACACGCCGTCACGAACGCCCAGTACCTCCGCGCGCTCTACGCCTCGGCCAAGTGAATCCGTATCCGCCACTATCCTCGTAGCCCTTGTGGTTCGGCGGCCCACCGCGCGGATGCGTATCGCCCTCCGATTGTTTTCCAGAGCAGTTTGCAGAAAGATTGTCGTCATGTTCGTCGCCGAGGACGAGTCCGGCA
>CAYZPY010000041.1:0-17261 GCA_964480425.1 uncultured Planctomycetaceae bacterium | reverse complement strand
CGAGCCGGTCGGTGACGTTTTCCTCCCGTGCGATGAGGTGCTTCTGGCGCTTTACCCAGTCGGCCTGGGAGGTGATGAAGCGGTATTCCAGGCAGAAGTCGAAGCACGGCTGGTCCTCCGCCAGGAGATATCGCCCCGTGCGATCGAATATTCTGCCGCGCCGGGCAAGCGTGAATTTTGTTTCCTCAAGCAGACTCTGTGCCTGTCGGCGGTAATACTCCCCGCGAATTATCTGGAGGTGACCGAGGCGGACCAGCATAACCGCAAGCACCGCCGCGATCAGGCCGAGGAATATTTTTATCCTTCTTTTGTACATTGTTATTTTTCGCGCCCGGTTCAGGCGGGCGCCGGTTTTACGGCGCTTAACGCCGTCGCAGCCTTCCGCGTGCGGGGGCTATCAGGAACCACTTTTGAATCCTCGCCAGTCCGGCGTGGACTATAGGTGTGATAAGCCCCGTGTAAACCGCAAGCGCCAGCATCTGCACCAGCATTGTGCCGTACGCCCACCATCCGTTGTTCAGCGTCACCTGTGCGGTGACCCATATCCCGTGGGCGATAAGGCAGAACAACACGGCCAAAAAGCCCTGGGTCACCATCCACTGGCTGAAAAACACCTCCCTCAGACTGAACAGCACCGCCGCGGCGGCGGCGTATCCTATCGCCATGGGTCCGATCGACGACGTTCCCCCGGCGGTGACGTCCAGAACCATTCCCGCCATCCAGGCGGCCAGCACCGCGTCCATGCTTTCCCGCACGTGGAGCACCACGAACAGCGCCACGATCGCCAGAAGGTCGGGCCCGATACGACCGATGCCGCCGGTGGAGAAGGTGAACATGTCGCCAATAGTGATCTGGCAAATCACCGCGATTATCACCAGTATAATAAACGGCATCCATCGCATAGGGATTATTTCGGTTCGGTGGACTGCGGCACCACCACGAATACCTCGCGCAGCGCCGCCAGGTTAGCTGCCGGTCGTATGTAAGCGGTCTCAAAGCCGGGGTCTTCCCTGTCGTCTTCCACCCGCACGACCTGGCCGACAAGAATGCTTTGGGGTAGAAATTCGTTGTCTTGCCTGGTTTTGACCAGGTCGCCGGGCCTGATGTTATGCCCGGCCTTTATTTCCGGGGCTATTATGCGCCCCGTCCCGTCGCCCTGTATTTTCACCTCTACGGGCTTGTTGTTTTTATTGCTGATGGTTTCGAACGCCGCGCCGTCGCGGATTTCGACTTTTATCCGACGGGGGTTGTCCGCGTCTATTTTGCGTATTATCACCGCGTCGGACTTGTATCCGCGATCGGTCACCAACTGGCAGGTCGCGGTGAACGCGCCGGCGCGGATGATCCTGCCGACCAGCGCGCTGCGCCACAGGACCGCCAGGTTTTTCGGCAGCGCCTTGGACCTGTCGGTCAGCAGACGGCGCGTGGTTACCCGGCAGCCGGGCTTTACGTCGCTGGTGCTTCCGGCGTTGACGACCCTTGTCCAGTTGTATGGCATAGAATCGCCCATGACCACGCGCGCGTATATCAGTCTGACGGGTATGTCGTGTTTTTTGCCGAAAAGATTGCGCTTCAGCTTTTCGCGGCGGATTCGACGCGCGAGGTTTCGTTCGGCCTCAAGCGCGCGGGAGCGCCATTCCTCTTTGACCGCCATCAGGCGCTCGACCTCTTCGAGCGTTATGGGTCCTGAACCGGAGGAAACGCTCTTTTTGAACGACGTGGTCAGGTACATCCCCGCATCGCCCACCGGCGTCAGCGCCCACTGGACCGCGCTGCGCAGCGGCGAAGAGACCCTCTTGCCGATTATCGCCGCCAGCAGCGAGCCGATAAGCAAGAGCACCAGGATATTGCGCCGGGTTGGCCTGATGAAAAATTTCATGGGCGGACTTCGAACCGATGTAAATGATAAGGCCCTGACGCCCTGCGGGCAAGTCGCCGGGCGCCTGCGCGTGTGGCGGGGCGGAGTTTACCGGGTATCCCCGCCGGCGGGGGCGGAGGCGGTTGCGGGCCTGGTCTGCGCCTGTGAGACGATAATCACGTCGCCCGGTTGGAATCCGAACCGTTTTCCCGCCGAGGCCCCGATGAGCAGGGCGCTCTTGCGGCGCCCGTCCAGCGTGACGTATTTTTGCGGAAGGTCGTCCCTTACCACCGGTCGAGCGCCCGACGGTCCGCCGCTTGAGATAAATCCGCCGGTTAGCGCATCGCCCAGTTGCGTGTTTTTCCTTTTCACGCGGGTCAGTTCGACCTCCGCGGCGTCGCGCCGCAGCCGCTCGGTCATCCACAGCACCGCCAGGGATATCATTATCACCACCACTAATGCGCCGATGACGGCAAGATACCCCGCGCCGGGAATCGCCGGTTTTTCGTTTTCGTGTGTTTTGTCGTTCATGTCGCCTGTCCGATCAGGTTGATGATTCTTGTTTTGGTGTTTCGCCCAGTGACCTTGCTATTGCCCGCACGGGGTCATCCGAGAGGTAATCGGCGAACCTCGGCAGCGGGCGGGCGCGCTTCGAATAATAATACTTCAGCCCGCGATGGATGGCCAGGTTCGCCAGCCATGAGTTCTTTTTCAGCGGCCAGATGCCCAGGCGCGCCAGCGCCGAGGCGGGTGTGTAAAATTCGTGGAACGCCGCCATCTGCGCGTGACGCAGTTCGTTCACGCTCATTCCGTCGGGACGGAACACCACCGTGGCGCCGTTGTACTTGTCCCAGTCGCGGGTAAGCAGGCGCCCCTGTTCGGCGTATTGTCTGTACACCTGCGTGCCCGGGTAGGGCGTGAGTATCGGATAGCAGCTCATGCACAATTTCGCCCTGCGCGCGAACCGCACCGCGTTCATGCAGTCGCGCCAGTCATCGCCGTCGAATCCGAAGATGAAACTGCCCCATATGCTGATGCCGTAGGACTGTATTTTGGCGATGCGTTGGAGATATTCCCCGGCTTTGACGTATCGCTTGCCCGCGCTTCGCAGGGTTTCGCCCTTGGGGCTCTCCAGGCCCAGGATCAGCCCGATGCAACCGCTGTCGCGCATGGTCTCCAGCAGGCGGTCGTTGTCGGAGATCAGTATGTCGCACTGGGAGGCCCACTTTATCTCCAGCGGGCGCAGCGCCTGGAAAAGGTCCATCGCCCATCGGTGCGAACCGGCCACGTCGTCGTCGGAGAATATGAACACGCGCGTGTTGAAGTTCTCCTTGGCAACGCGGACCTCCCGGACGATGTCTTCAACGCTGCGCTGGCGGAACTTCCGCCCGAAAATCGCCGGGGTGGTGCAGAACGTGCACCCGTGCGGACATCCACGGGTCGTCTGTATCGGATTGAAAACCAGGTAGTCCTTGGGATTCAGCAGGTCTTTGCGCGGCGTGGCGATGGGGACGTCGGGATTCTCTCGCCAGTCGTATATCCGCTTGACCGGCGCATCGCCGAATTGCGACCGGCGCTCGTGGCTCTCCAGTGCTGCTGAAAGGTCGTCAAGCGCGCGGGGGAGTGTTCCCTCGGCGTCGCCCTTGCACACTATGCTCGCGTGATTCAACGCCTCGTGCGGAAGGGCAGAGGGATGTATCCCGCCCAGAATCACCGGCACGCCCAGGCGTCGGTACTGGTCGGCCAGAGTGTAGGCGCGTTTGGCCTGGGTGGTCATAGCGCCGATTCCCACGGCGTCTATCCCCTGGGCCGAGGGGGTGTGGAGTTCGTCCGTGACGTTTTCGTCGATTATTTCCACGTCCCACCGGTCGGGGACGACCGCAGCGCATATCGCCAGGTTCAGCGGCATAAACAGCCCGCGCCTGGAAAAAGTCATCTTGCGGATAATCTCCGGCATGGTGATGGTGGACAGCGGGCTGTGAGGATTTATCAGCCGCAACTTCCACCGTCGAGGTTTAATCGCCGATTCTATCACCGTGCATATAGCAAAACAGAATTATCCCTGCCGGGCAAGGGCCTCGTGGATTCGGATTATTCTTACTCAATGGGCTCGCGAGGTGATGGGCGACCTTATGGCGTGCCTGGGTATGAGGCGCACGGATAATCCGCGCCACGGACGCCGCGGGGAGCGGAATTATTCGCTTGGATTGTAGATGTGCCCCGTACGGGCGTATTCGTTCAGTATCGCACGTGCCCGGCCGCGCAAAACGTCGCGGACGACGCTGATGCCGCGTTTTTGCAACTCCCTGGTCCAGTCGTGCGGCTTTGGTCCTTCGTCGAATCCGATCGCACGCGCGTCGGCGTCGCGTGCGCCGCACACCAGCCGGCGAACGCCCGACCAGCACACCGCGCCCATGCACATCGCGCACGGCTCGGTGGTGGCGACCAGTACGCACCGTCGCCCCCCGGCCGAGAGGTCGTAACTGCCCACAGTCTGCTGCGCCAGGCAAATCGCAATAATCTCCCCGTGCGCCGCCGAGCAGTTGGACGGCATTACCACGTTCACGCCCGGCGCAACCAGCCGGTGGTCTTGAGAATCGAACACCGCCGCCCCGAACGGGCCGCCCGTGGCGTTGCGGACGTTCTTCCGCGCCAAATCCAGCGCCAGTTCCATCTTCTGCTCGTCGGTTTCGAAGACGGTGTCCGCGGGCGGCAGCGCCTCCTCGACCCATCCGGGCAGTTGAAGATTTATTTCGCCGAATCGCATGTAGAATCCTAATCTCCGCTCGACGGCGCTGCTCTCCGCGCGTGGATGTACATCGAGATTATCATATTTTATTGGCCACGGCGAGGTATTGGGCGGGCGTGATTTGCTCGGCGCGTGCATCGAGCGGCACGCCGGCTGATTCCATCGCCGCCAGTATCTTCGGCGCCGCCGACGGGGCGCGCTTGCGTCGGAGAATCGCGCCGATTTGTTTTCGACGCTGACCGAATGTGATGTTCAGCACCTCTCGCAGCGCCTCGACGTCGCGAAGCATCACGGCCTTATCGGCGTCGAGGTCTATCCGGAGGATTTGGCTGGATACTTTCGGTCTGGGCCAGAACGCCCCTGGCGGGACCGTCGGGCCCGTCGTAACCTTCCCCAGCAGCGAGATCAGCACGCTTATCGGACCATAGTCGCCGCCGCCCGGCCCGGCCGTGAGCCGATCGGACACCTCGCTCTGGACGGTGAACGTCAGTCGGTCGAACCGGCAGGCGCCGCACGCCCCGTGGGCGACTGCGCGATGAGAGATCTTCAGGCATTCGGCAATTAACGGCGTGGCGATGTTGTACGGCAGGTTGGAGACCAGATGCGCGCGTTCGCCCAGAGCATCGAGCACCGCAGGGGCGATGGCGTGTTTGCCGGCCATCACGTCGCCGGCGATAATTTTAAGATTTGTCCATTGGCAAAGCCGTTCCTTAAGCAACTCCGCCAGGCGCCTGTCGATTTCCACGGCCACGACGTCGCATCCGGCGTCAAGGAGTTCCTCGGTCAGCGAACCGGTGGCTGCCCCGACCTCCAGGACGGTGGTTCCGGCGGCGAGGTCTCCAAGGGTCAGCAGCTTTCTCATGTATTTGTCCTCGATAAGAAAGTTCTGCCCCATGCGCCGGTTTGGGCTCGCCCCGGCCTGGTCGAGCAGTCGTCGAATTTCCCTGAGATTTTGCATAAGTGTTCACCTGCCACGCCCCCCCGCGGTCAGTACGCCCCCCCGCGGTCAGTACGCCCGAACCGTATAATAACCTCTCCGGCGCTTGACGCACCAGATTCGAGCATTTTGTCGAGGGTGAAAATTTCTTAATTTTTATTGCAAATCCGCGTCTGGTGCGCAAAATATCTGCACATTTGCATAAATCACTGGAGTCCAGGGAATAATGGGCAGAAATTTGGGAATTGTTGAAAAACACGTTTTGGCGCGTCCGGCGGGCATCGTAGCCGGGTGCCTAAGCGTTCTTTTGTTTGCGTCGGGGCTGCGCGCCCAAAGGCCCACCGACGGCAGGCGCATATACGAGGAAGAACTTCGCGTCCGTCTCGACCAGCAGATCCCCCGTGCCCGCGAGATGGGACTGGACGGGGGCGGGTGGTTCAATTTCGCATTTTTCACCTTCGATGACGCCTCGGAAGAAAAGGAGCGGACGCTTCGCCAGTACGAACTTCGCCTCTGGGGCTCGGGCAGCGTCCGTGGCGTGCACCGCTTTTACGTCCGCGGGTTGACAACCTACGACGACTGGAACGGCGGGGACAATATTACCGGAAAAGGGGACGACTGGGTCGAGCCGAAAATCGAACGGATTTGGTACCAGTTCGACCTCGGGCAAATGATACAAAATCAAACCGGCAAACCGCCCCGGGTGGACATGAAGTTCAAGGTGGGGCGCGCCTTTGCGGACATCGGAACGGCGTTCGTGCTGTCCATGCCGCTGGACATGATACAGTTCGACGTTTCCTGTCCGAACTGGGACGTCAAGGCGCTGCTGGGCAACACCATCCACAGCAGCCGGAACATAGACGACGCGTCCAACGTCTACAATCACCAGGACCGCTGGATATGGGGCGCCCAGGCGACATATACGGGCCTGAGTCACCATCGCCCGTTTGCTTACTTCCTTTCCAACCACGACAAGACCGACCCGAGCCCCGACAGCCTCTCACAGGATTTTGAATACACCAGCCAGTACGTTGGCGTAGGCAGCACCGGTTCGCTGTGCCTGCCGAACCTGCGCTACAGGGGCGAACTGGTGGGCGAGTGGGGCAGGACTTACTCAGAGGGGGCCACCAGCAATCGCGACGACATCTGCGCCTGGGCGGCAAATTTCCAGTTGGAGTATCTCTTTAGGGAATGCCGCATGCGTCCGAGGGTATCGGCAGAATATATCTTCGCCAGCGGCGACAAGGACCGCCGACTCAGCGCCACCTCGACCGTAGGCGGAAACGAGTTCGGCACGAACGACAACGCCTTCAACGCCTTCGGCTTTCGCGACACGGGCATCGCCTTTGCGCCGCGGATGTCGAACCTGCACATTTACAACGTCGGGGCGAGTTTCTTCCCGCTGGAAAAATGCCGCGGGTTCGAAAAAATGGAAGTCGGCACGAAGGCGTTCTTCTATCACAAGGCCACACGCGGGCCCATAAGCGACACCACCGCCGACAACATGGACTCGACCTGGGTCGGATGGGAATGGGACGTCTACTGCGACTGGCGGATAACCTCCGACCTGTCGTGGTCGATTCGTTACGGCGTGTTCCGTCCGGGCGCTGCATTCAGCAACCAGGATTGCAGACAGTTCCTTTTCAGCGGCGTTACGTTCAGTTTTTAGGCCGGAGAAATGAAGTTACTTCGAATATTAATGATTGTGGTTGTGCCTGCGGCGGCGGCCTCGCTCGCCGGGGGATGCTCGCAGCAGGGCGGGCCGAATATACTCAATCCCGATGCGGTTTTGCCGCCGGAGAAAAGTTCGGCGGCCTTCTTGGACCGCGCGTCTTCCCTGGTCGCCGTTTCGCAGAACGACGCCATGAGAGGAATTCTGTTTCTGCTGGAAGGCGAGGACAATGCCGATAACTTCGCACAGCGCGTAAAAACGCTTCACTTTAAAAGCGTAATACCCGCCGGATGGAAGTACGACGCCTCCAAGCCGCTCAACAGGGGGCAGTTGGCGTACATGATTTACCAGGCGTGCGGGATAAATGGCGGTGTAATTCTACAGTTGACCGGTCCTTCGCGCAGGTACTGCCTTCGCGAATTGAAGTATCGGCGGATAATGGCCGAAGGACTCGCCAACACCGAAGTAACCGGAATGGAGTTCGTGGCGGTGCTCAAACGCGCCGACGCATATATCGAGTACGGGCACGTGCCCGAGGACTCGAAGATACCGGAAGGCGGATAAGATGAACAAACCGGCGATAATCATTTTTGCGATGCTGCTTGTGGCACTGCCCCTCGGCGCTGCCGACGAGGAAGCACCCCGCCAGGTAAATAATAATGATGCAGAATCGGCCGGCAAGGTGACCGTGGTGTCGGTTTTGCCACCTGCCGAGAAACTGCTTCCCGGCGAGGACCGGAAGTGGGAGGCGCTGGAGGAAGGCGACGAACTGAGCGAGACCACGCTCATACGCACCGGTCTCAAGGCCAGGGTCGTGCTGAAATTCGCCGACCAGGCGAAGGTGACCATCGACCGCGCCACCAAAATCGGGATAGGCGAATTCCGCGAACAACAGGACGTGGTCAATGCCGATCTTGGCCTGAAATACGGCACAGTCCGCGCCGACGTGGAAAGCGCCGAAAAGCCAAACGATTTCCGCGTGACCACGCCGGTGGCTACACTGAGCGTTCGCGGCTCCAAGCCCATTGTTTACTTCGGAGGGGACTTCGGCGTTTTGGGCAAAAGCGAGGAAGGCGGGCTGAACGTCGTGGGCCCAAAGGGCAGCCAGACAATCCTGCCGGGCGAAACAACAACCGGTAACAAGCCGCTGCCGGTTAATCTTGCCAAGCACAACATGGCCGTTAACATGCTGGATATCTTAGGCGGCGTGACAGGACCGGAGCGGATGAATCTGATAAACAACGGCGCCGGCAGGGGCGTATTCGGGACCGGGGGCGTAAAGCCCCTGGACAATCTCCGCCAATTCCTGTCGTCATGCAGCGAAGGCCGGGAGAACGGATACAAGATGAACGGAGATGAGCAATAAAGGTCCGGAAAGGCGACAATTGCTCTTGGCCGGCTCGGGGGAACGGATTAGACTATCTGCATGTCTCGGAATTCCGCCACGTTGTCGCGCAAGGGGATGGTCTTCGTATTAGGCCTGGCGGCATTGTGCCTGGTCGCGGCGATTCATTATTTCGGCGCTGAGAGGCGCCTTGAACTCCAGGCCGTGGACTTCCGTTTCAGAAACTTCTCCCCGGCGGCGCCGCAGGAGAATATCACCCGCATCGTGATAGACGACGCCTCGCTCGAACGGCTCGGTCGCTGGCCTTGGCCAAGACGCCGGTTGGCGGGAATAATCGGCGTCCTGGACCGCTGCGGCGCCAGTGCGATCGCGCTGGACATCATCCTGCCGGACCCCCAGAAGAAGCGATACGTCAGCGACGAATTGAGCGTTTACGAGCCGAGGACCCAGCCGCTGATGGGCGTCTCGCCGCCACTGGCGGTATTCGACGACGCCGAACTGGCCGGGACAATACGACAGTGCGGGGACGTCATACTGGCCATGCACGTCGAATCGGGCGCGCCGGCGGGCGGGGACGAATCCGTCCGGCGACTGCGGGAGGCGATTGGGGACAGTCCGCAGATCGGTTTCGAATCCGCCATGGAAAAAATCGGCGCCGTCGGCGACGCCGAACAGTTTGCAAAGGCATACCTGCGATTTCGCGCCGTGGAGGAGTTGAAACGTTTCGGCATATCGCCGCGGAGCATGGAGGGTCTGTGGATCGCCCCTTCTCGAATCGTGCCGCCGATGGTCACCTTCGCGGCGGCGTGCGACGGATGCGGATTTGTGACCTTTTCGCCTGACCGCGACGGGGTGATGAGGCGCATCGAACTGCTCGCCCGCGCCGAGGGTCGGCTATGGCCTCACCTGTCGCTGACGCTTGCGGCCCAATCGCTGGCGGGACGCCACGGGGGAAACTACCGGATTACGACCGACCCCGACAGGCGAGACATTCTGCTGCGATTCGATGACGGTTTCACCCGTCGGATTCCAACTGACAGCCGCGGCGAGATACTCGTAAACTGGTCGAAACCCCCCCCCGACGGGGAGCGAATTCCCATCTCCGCACCGGGCGTAATCTGGCTTAATCGAAGAAAAATCGCGCGGAACCGCCGACGCGCGCGACTGGAGCAACTCCAACTCGCACGCATGCTGGAACAATCGGAACTGCTGAAACTTTTCGACAGGGCCGATGAAATCTATCACCAGCGGACAAACCTCCGGGCGCAGCAATACCGGGCAATGCTTTACGAGCCCGATAAAGTCGAAGATATCCGCAGTCGGCTGGGGGAAATTGAAAATGCCGAGAAGCAAATCGAGGCCGCAATAGACGACGCCGTCGGCGATCTTTTGGACAACCTGGATTTTTATCTGCGCGGCGTCGATGAGGACGATCCCGCCATTGCGCGTATCGGCGCCATCGAGAAAAAGTTGGCAGAAATCAAAAGCAGCAACGCCGAAATTCTCCGACGATGCCGCGCCGACGAGCGCGAGTTGCGCCGCCGCCTGGAGGGCAAAATATGCATCATAGGTTCGACGGCGACCGGGGCGGCTGATTTCGTTCCTACGCCGGTCGCCGAGCGAATGCCCGGCGTGGAGGTGAACACGCAGATCGCCTCGACGATAGAATCCGGGCGGTTCGTTCGACGGGCGGGCATGATGTGGGATATACCGGCGATAATACTGATCGGCGTCGCCACGGCCGCGGTGGCGGCGTGGTCGCCGACGTTATGGGCCGCGCCGGCGTCGCTGATTCTCGCGGCCGCTTATGCGCTGTTCAACGCGGCGGTGATTTTCGGGCGATGGGGGATATTGCTGAGTTTCTCGGCGCCGCTGCTTGCCGCCGTCTCGGCGATGGTGGTGATCATCGCCGGGCGGCTTCTGCTGGAAGAACGCGCCAAGCGCAAGGTTCGCAAAATGTTCGCCCACGCACTGTCGCCCGTGCTGGTCGACAAACTTATCGAAAGCCCGCAACTGGCGCAACTGGGCGGGCAGAGGCGCGTGCTGACATGCTTCTTCTCGGACCTGGCGGGCTTCACCGCGCTGTCCGAACGGCTAGGGGAGCAGGACACGGTGAAGGTGTTGAACAGGTACTTCGATTCCATGGCGGAGATTATCCAGGACATCTGCGGGGGGTACCTCAACAAGTTTCTGGGCGACGGGATACTGGCGCTGTTCGGCGCGCCGGTGCCTCAGGAGGACCACGCCGCCAGGGCGGTGCGGGCCGCCGTCGCCTGCCAGGTGGAACTGGCCCAGGTCAACAGGTCGCTGGCAAAGGAGACCGGCGAAGAGGTGAATCTTTCCTGCCGAATCGGGCTCGCCAGCGGCGAGGCGATGGTGGGCAACTGCGGCTCGACCAGCAGGATGGACTACACCGCCATCGGCGACTGCGTGAACCTCGCCAGTCGCCTGGAGTCGGCCAATAAATTTTTCCATACGACAATACTCCTTACCGGCGATACCCGCCGCGGCGCCGACGGCGAGGCGCCGGTTCGCCCTCTTGGGCTGGTGAGAGTCGTGGGAAAAGACGAGCCAGTGCGCCTATGGAGCGTAATTCTCTCCGCCCAGGCCAGCGACGACGGACCGGCCGCACTTGCGGGTAAATTCACCCGCGGTCTGGAGATGTTCGAGCAGCGCAAGTTCAACCAGGCGGCAGAGGTCTTCGACGGCTTGCATAAAAAATACCCCCACGACGAACCGTCCCGCATCTATCTTGATTTATGCAAAAAGTTCACACGCCAACCTCCGTCTTCCGACGAACCACTAATCATCGAACTGACAGAAAAATAGGGACGGACCCACGAGTGTCCCAACGTTTGATTTCGAATTTTCGATAACACGATTATTCTAATGTATTTATATTTAAAAAGAACCTTAATCGATTTGAACTCGATTATATACTGGCGGGCTCCGATTTCGCAAGGAGCCACGCATGAACTACGGAAGAACGATCTTTTCGCAACTCTTGGATTTCCTGCCGTGCAAAGAATTCCATCGTTGCGTTCAACGCTACAATGGCATGACGTAATCGATTTTGTCCGGTTCGACCACCGAGCGGATCCTGGCGAGCATCTCGCCGATGAACGGCGCCTTTACGGTATCGACGAGCGTGAGTTTGTCGGCCCGGATGAGATAAGCGTTGTATGTCGTGCCGCGGGAGGTCAGGTACCCGTGAAAATTCCTCACGTCCCAGTCGATAGCCCCGACCCACCACACGCGGTCGGTTATCTTTTCGGCGCGGAAAACGTTATGCATTGCCAACTCCCGAAATCTGCGTTTCACTGTGCGATTTTCTGGTACTCGGAGTTGATGATGTTTATGTGTCCGTATTCTTCCTTGATTATGCCGTCGATTTTGTCCTTTCCCGTATCGGACGGGACCATGCCCTTGATTCCCTGGTAGAAGACGATGGAGTCCTTCTCTATTGCGATTGCGAATTTGAAGACGTCCTCCAGCGTCCTGGAGCCGTCGAAAAAGGTGTTGGGGTCGTTTGTGAACACCTTTCCCTCGACCATGGAGCGCAGATACTGCGCCGCCTCGTCGAACACGTCTGCGACGCTGGGTTGTTTTTCGAGTTTGTTGAGTTCGGCACGCATGTGCGCGAAGGTTTTCTCGTGGTCGATTTCCATCTCCGCCAGTTGCTGAAGCATTGTCCGGGTGTCTCCCTGGGCCAGGTCCGATGCGGTTGTGTAGAATTTCGCGCCGTTGCGCTCTATCTGTTCGGCCATCTCGAAGATTTCGTCTGCGCTGAAGGTGACTGCCATAATTATTCTCCTTCGTCCTGTGCGGGCGCGAATTTGCGCCCGGCAAGTTCGTTATCCAGCATAAGCAGCAGCGCCTTGGCGTCGCCTATCATTTTGAGTTTCTGGAGTATTTCGTCGGCCGACTTTTCTTCCTCTATCTGTTCGGCGACGAACCACTGCAACATCGGCGCCGCGGCGTGATCCTTCTGTGCGGCGGCGAGGTCCACCAGGTCGTTTATCCTCCCCGAAATGTACTGTTCGTGTTGGAGTGCGGCTTCGAATGCCGCCTGCGGCGAATCCCACTCGGTGCTCGGCGCTTCGATGGCGCCGAGCGTCACGCGCCCCCCGCGCTCGTTAATGTGGTGGAAGATCTTCGCCGCGTGCAACATCTCTTCCTGCCCCTGGCAGCGCATCCAGTTGGCGAAGCCCGGAAGGTTAATCGACTCGAAGTAAGCCGACATAGACCAGTACAGGTAGGCCGAGAAAGTCTCGGCGTTAATCTGCTCGTTGAAAGCGTCTTGTATTTTGGGGTCTATCATAGTCATTGCCCTTTCCACAGGCCGTGAACGTTGCAGAACTCGCGCGCCGAAACGTTCCGGGCCTGAACGGGGAACACCGCCTCGGGCGCGTCTCCCGGGGTGAGGTATTGCTTATATACTTTACCGTCGGCGGTCAGTTCAATCCATTCGATGTAGTGCTTCTCTTCCATGGGATGCAGCGCCGCCTTTCCGATGGTCACCTTGATTCCGTCGTCGGTCTTTTGAATCCAGGGGACGTGCTTTTCCTCGGTCATGTCGGCGGTCTGCTCTTCCATCAGTTTCATTTGTCCATCGCAGCACTGCGGCTGTCCTTCTGCGCCGTGGAGCACCTCGATGACCATTCCGCATTTTTCGCCTTTGTAAATCTGGTGTTTTTCCGCCATTTTAAGTTCCTTTTTTCTGGTGGGTTATGGATTCTGTTTTTGCGCCTGTTTGACCGCCTGAAGCGCCTCGTCGTAATCGGGTTCGTCGGTCATTTCCCGGACCGTTTGTATGTATTTGACGACGCCTTCGGCGTCCACGACGAATACCATGCGCGCCAGCAGGCGGAGTTCCTTGATAAGCACGCCCCAGTTGGTTCCAAACTCGGCGTCGCGGTGGTCCGAGAGGGTCCGGACGTTTTCGATGCCGGCGGCGCCGCACCATCGCTTCTGTGCGAAGGGCAGGTCCATGCTGATCGTCAGCACCGCAACGTCGTCGCCCAGCGCGGCGGCCTCTTCGTTGAACCGGCGCGTCTCGGTGCTGCACACCGAAGTGTCCAGCGAGGGAACCGAGGCGATAAGACACACCTTGCCGCGATATTCGGATATACTCACCTCGTTGAGGTCGTTGTCCAGAACCGTGGCGTCCGGCGCCGTGTCGCCCTCGTTGACTTGGGCACCCAGGAGCGTCAGCGGCTCGCCCTTGAATGTTATAATACCGATTCTTTCATTCATTTCCGTGTTCTCCTTTTTCCGTCGGTCAAGCGCCTCTTGAATCGCATCATTATATACCTGCGTGGACATTATTCCCACCCAGCGCCGCGGTCTGCGCCCCGCGGAGAACAGCATCACCGTTGGTATTTTTATCACGTCGTACATTCGGGCCAGTTTGCCGGCCTTGCTTACGTCAACCTTGTAAACGTCGAGGCGTTGGGAATATCGCCGTGCCAGGTTGTCTATCTCGGGCGCAAGGCGGCGGCACGGGCCGCAATCAGGACTGTAGAAATCCACCAGCACCGGGCGGTCCGCATTTAGAACCAGGCGACGGAAATCGTCAACCGAGGAAATCTCCTCCACGTGGGGCTTTTTCACGCCGCCGCCGGAAATAAGCGTAATGCCCAGCAGGGTTCCGATAATCGCCCCGAAGATCGAGCCGCGCAACGGATTTGCCGTAAGCGGACACTCACCGCTGGAGCACTTGGAGAAATATCCAAGCGCCGCCCCTGCCAACAGGCCTGTCCCGCCGCCGATTATTATCCGCATAAGTATGCTCAATATAATGGTCTCCGCGTTTGTTCGGATTCATTATAGGGCGGCGGCGAGTTCAAACGCGGCAAATATGGATTCTTTTTGCCGGCGATTAAACGTATTCGATGGTGGCCGGCGGCTTGGGCGTCAGGTCGTAAAGGCAGCGGTTCACGCCGGGTATGTCTGTGATCCGTCGGCAGATTTTGTGCAGTTTTTTCCAGTGGACCTCAACGGCGGTGGCGGTGCGGGCGTCGGTGCTGTGAATGCAGCGGATTACGATAATCTGCCCGAATTCCCGCTTTCCGTCGCGGATGCCGGTGGCCTTGTCGTTAAGCAGCACGGCCATGTACTGGAACGCGCCGGTGTCGGACAGTTCATCCTCTACGATTTTCGTGGCGGCGCGGACGGTCTCCAGCCGCTGCTCAGTTACCTCGCCGACGATCCTGGTGGCAAGCGCCGGACCGGGGAAGGGGATCCGCCGGACGACCTCGTCCGGCAGCTCCAGCACGCGCGCCACTTCGCGCACGCCGTCCTTGCGGAGCGAGGCCAGCGGCTCGATGACTTCGTATCCGTACTCGGCCTGGGGATCTATGCCGAGCTGCGAGAGGATATTGTGCTGCCGCTTGATGCCCGCGACGGTTTCCTCGATGTCGGTCAGTATCGTACCGTGAAGCAGGAACTTTGCCCCGGACTCCTTCACCAGGCGCCCGAAGACTTTTTTGTAAAAGGTGTCGGTGACGGCCTGACGCTTTTGCTCCGGGTCGCTCAAGCCCGCCAGCGCCTCCAGAAAATCCCGCCGCGCATCCACCAGTTCCACGGGTATGCCCATGTCGGCGAATGTCCGCACCGTGTTCTGCGGTTCGTTTTCGCGCATCAGGGCGTTGTCTATGAACACGGTCTTTAGCCGCTCGCCCAGGGCGCGGTGACCAAGCACCGTCACCACCGAACTGTCCACCCCACCGCTCAGCGCGTTGACGGCCAGCCCGTCGCCGACCGTTTCTTTGAGTTGGGCAATCCGCTCGTCCACGAATTTCTGGTAGTCCATCGCCTGCTCCTTGTTTGGTTTTGTTTAATATACCTGATTTTCGACCGAGATAAAAATTCTATATGGCTGGTTATGTGTCGGTTAGAATGTTTATGCCATGAACGAACAGGCCGGGGACATTGAGAGTCAGATAGAGCGGTTTGCGGCCGACTACGAGCATATCGTCGCGCAGATAAAGCGCGTCATCGTCGGGCACGACGAGGTCATCAACCAGATAATGGCGTGCCTTCTGGCGGGCAACCACGCGCTTCTTGAGGGCGTCCCGGGCATCGGAAAGACGCTGCTTGTCCGCACGCTGTCCGACGTGCTTGACCTGTCTTTCGGCCGAATCCAATTCACCCCGGACCTGATGCCCGTTGACATCACCGGCACGAACATCGTGTCCACGGACGAATCCGGGTCCAAGCAGTTCCGCTTCCAGCCCGGTCCGATATTCGCCAACATAATTCTCGCCGACGAAATCAATCGCGCCACGCCCAAGACCCAGTCGGCGGTCCTGGAGGCCATGCAGGAGCGAACGGTTTCCGTAGCGCGGACGACGCACGACCTGCCGAGACCTTTCTTTGTGCTGGCCACGCAGAACCCCATCGAGATGGAAGGCACCTACCCGCTACCCGAGGCCCAGGTGGACCGCTTCATGTTCAAGATAGACGTTGGAACGCCGTCGGGTGACGAACTGGTCGAGATAATGGACCGCACCACCGGCGGGACCGAACCGCGGCCGGAGAAGGTCGCCGACGCCGATCGCATAGAGCAGATGAAGTCGCTGGCGCGCCAGGTGGTCGCGGTCGGACACGTAAAGGATTACATATCGCGCCTGGTTCTGGCCACCCATCCCGACAACGACGCCGCGCCCCAGGACGCTCGAAAATACGTCCGCTACGGCGCTTCCCCGCGCGCCGCTCAGGCGATAATACTGGGCGCAAAAGTCCGCGCCCTTCTGGCCGGGCGCGCCAACGTGGCGTTCGAGGACGTCGAGCCCCAGGTGTCCCCGGCGCTTCGCCACCGGCTTATTCTCTCTTTCGAAGCCCAGGCAGACGGAATAACCGCCGCGGACATAATCGAAGAGGTCATCAAAAACACCCCCCAAGGCCGGGATGAGTAATTAACGTCTGCCCTTCCCGGCGCGGCGGCGTGGGAACGTCACCTCGCACGGGTTGTCACGCCATCGCGCCACGAGAGTGGATACGTCCCGGATGGCGGTTATTTCTCCTCGCACTTGATGCACACGCCGTTGGTGAGTTCCTCGCCGCGCTTGCCCGAGATGAATTCTTCGATGTTGGAAAGCGTGGTCTCGGCGATGTTTTCCAGCGCCTCGCGTGTGAAAAATCCCTGGTGTGAGGTGATCATCACGTTGTTGAACGTCATCAGTCGCGTCAGGACGTCGTCGGTGATTATGGTGTCGGAGAAGTCCTCGAAAAAATATTCGCTTTCCTCCTCGTAGACGTCCAGCCCTGCGCTTCCGACCTGCCCGCTTTTGAGCCCGTTAATCAGCGCCTGGGTGTCCACCAGCCCGCCGCGAGAGGTGTTTATTATCATCACGCCGGGCTTCATTTTCGATATGGCGTCGCGGTCTATCATGTGGCGGGTCTGGGGCGACAGCGGAACGTGCAGCGTGATTATGTCCGCCTCGCCCAGGAGTCGCTCCATCTCGACGTATTGAAAGCCGTCGTGTGCGGCGAGTTCTTCGTTTTGATACTTGTCGAACGCCAGGATGTTGCACCCGATGCCCATGAGTATTTTGGCGGCGACGGTGCCTATCTTTCCGGTTCCGATTATCCCCACGGTCTTGCCGTGCATGTCGAAGCCCATCAGGCCCTCCAGTGAGAAGTTTCCCTCGCGGACGCGCGCGTGTGCGCGGTAAAGGCGGCGGTTGAGCGCCAGCA
>CAYZPY010000040.1:0-17634 GCA_964480425.1 uncultured Planctomycetaceae bacterium | reverse complement strand
GTCCGCCGGCTTCTCGGGGCACACTACGCCGACAGGTTCCGCCTCGGCAGGGACGGCTCGCTGGAGTACCGCCCCCGCCCGGGGTACGTGGGCTACGACGGCGCGCGATACAGGGTCGCCGCCGGCGACGATCAGTCGGCCCAGCGCCACGTAACGTTCGCCGTATCCGCTTCTTGGGGCGAATCTGCAAACGGGGCTGCGGATTACTACACCCTCCCGGACGGACAGGCGACCGCCATCCCAGTCGAAAAGGGCCTGCTGGCAAACGACAAGGACCTGGCGAATCCCGAGGTCGTCCACCCGCCCGCACACGGGCGAATCGCGCTCGAAAGCGACGGGTCATTTACCTACCAGCCGGACAATACTTTCCTCAACGCCGATTCGTTCACCTACACCGCCCGTCGGGCCGACGGAAGGTCCACCGGAGAGATAATGGTGCACATCACCGCCGAGACGCTCCCGCAATTCGCCCGCCCGGTCAACGTGCTGCTTTCGGGAACAAGTTTCACTCGCAGCGGCGACCTGACCGGAAAGATGACGATGCTCCTGGGAAGCGTCCCTGCCGCCGGTTACGCCGGGGGCGATATTCGCCTGTGGTACGCCGGGGGACCGTTCAAGTGGCGGTGGCGCGGGGCGGACGATTTCAAGCGCCATCTCCGCATAAAGTCCACCGGCGAATACTACGACTTTGCGGTGATGCAGCCGTCGGGCGGCACGATTAACCAGTATCCCCGCACGGCGATAAAAATCGACACGCCGATAGTGCCGAAGATGGCCAAGGCCGCGCGAGAGGTCGGCACGGAACTGGTGCTGTATTTTCCCTCGGCCCGGCTGTGGATGAAAAACCGCCGAAGTTTCACCGATTACATCGAGGACAAGATCATGATGCCCATGGCGACCCGCAGGCACCGCCAGCAGGCGACTGCGGGTCGCCTGCTGGCGGTGCCTGCGCCGTCGGCATTCCTCCGGGCCGGACAGGCCGGAATGTACGTCACCCAGAATCGCAACCGCAACAACCACCCGTCGGACCTCGGGGCGTACCTCACCTGCGCCTGCGTGCACTACGCCATACACGGGACAAACGGAATCGACTTCCTTCCGCCTGACCCGCAAAAAAAACGCATCCAGGAAATCGCCCGCCGAACCGTACCGGCGCTTCAAAAAGAACACTACCGGCGACTGTACGAGCGGTAACGGCAGGGCGAGCGGCACCGCCCCGCCTTTATTACGGCGGGGCGGTGTTACCGACTAACAGCGCGGCGGCGTTCCCACGCCACCGACCCATGTTTGGTGAGGCCCCCGACCCAAGCAATACAAAAGGCGGCCGCCCGTTTCACACGCGTCCGTATGAACGGGCAGCCGCCTTTGTTTATCTATTTTTTACCGGCGTAGATTAAACGGGCGTTTACGCTCTTCGGCGTCTCAGCAGCACTCCGATGCCGCCCAGGCCAAGAAGCGCCATGGTGGCCGGCTCGGGAACTATTTCACCGTCTTCGATTAAGTATTCATCGATACTCACCTTGCCGGGTTCGGTCTCGCCGGGCTTGGCGAAGAAGACGTTCCCGCTAATGTCGCCGTTGGCGTCGGTGGAGAGGGTTATCCGGGCAACCCTGAAGGTTCCCGCCTCGCCGGTGACAGAGTCGAACCACACGGCATCGAATGTCGTGGCGTCCATTACGGTAGTTCCGGCAAAAGACGCCGACCTTGCGTGGCCGCCCGGTGTGGCGGCGTACGTGTCCCACTCGAGGTCGGGGAAACTTGCGAAGAACGCCGGATTCGGCTCGGTGTTCGAACCCACCTCTGTTTCGTGGAACATCTCGCCTGACGTCAGAGTCAGGTCCATGTCGGTGGTCGTCCAGTCCGGGTCGACTTCGACCATCATGTCCCACACGTTGTAATCGGTGCCGCCTATATTGACGCTTGTGACCTTTTCGAACGAGGGGATAATCCCGGCCTGAGCACCTGCGGTGAGCGCCGCAAATATCACTGCCGCCGCCAGTAGAGCTACATTCCTTTGCATCTTGTGTACTCCTTTCGTATTTGAGTTTAAGCAAGAGTTAGGATCGAGTAATTTGTCGAACGAGCGATGTAAGCAAGTTTGCTTCTCCTGTTATATTACCAGGTGCCAAGTCGAACTTCAAGCCAAGCAATTGTCGAAGATGCTATCCTTTCAGGAACATTAAGCACTATGTCGAATCATGCTCCTTAATCAGTAGGTGTTTTATACCACACATCCGTTCTTCCTGCAAGAAAAAAATCCAGATTTTTTAACGATTCCGTTGGGGATTATTACCGCCCTGCCAAAGTCATGCAACGGCGGGATTTGCGTCGCGGCGGCGGAACGGGCGCGGAAATACCTGAATTCCCGACGTTTGCGCGACCTGGCTTATCCTGGGGCAGCAGGTGAATACTGGAACGTCGGCGGTTTTGTGTTATAATGTATTGAGCGGATTTCAACAGGAGAGACATTCACGGCAGATGAGTGAGATGAAAAGAACGGGACTCGGCGTCCGCAGCGAGCGGGCGCTGCTGGTGGGTGTAATACTTCCGGACTCGATGGTTGACATACACGACCCGGTTGGCGAACTGCGCTCGTTGGCACAAACGGCCGGGGCCAGGGTGGTGGACGAAATGGTCGCAAAGCGCCGCAGCCCCCATCCGGGACTGTACGTCGGCGCCGGAAAGGCCGAGCAAATCGCCCGACGCGCCAAGGCAAACGAAGCCGACACCGTCATCTTCGACAATGACCTTTCGCCGGCCCAGATACGCGACCTGGAGGAGATCATCGCACGCAAGGTGCTCGACCGCAGCGAGCTGATACTGGACATCTTCGCCACCCACGCTCGCACCGCCGCCAGCAGGGCCCAGGTCGAACTGGCGCAGCTGGAATACACCTACCCCCGCCTTCGACACATGTGGACTCACCTGGAGCGAATGTCCGGGGGCGCGGCGACCGAGGCGGGCGCGGTGGGAGGAATAGGAACCCGCGGACCCGGCGAGCAGCAGCTGGAAATCGACCGCCGACTGGTCAACAGGCGGATTACAAAACTGAAGCGCAAGATATCGCAGATAGACAGTCGGAAGATCCGCGAAGTTCGCGGGCGGGGCGATATGTTCTGCGCGTGCCTGGTGGGCTACACCAACGCGGGCAAGAGCACGCTGATGAACCGCCTGACCGGCGCGGGGGTGCAGGTGGCCGACATGCTGTTCGCCACGCTGGACACACGAACGCGCAAGTGGCAAATCAACGGACAGGAGGTGCTGCTGTCGGACACGGTCGGCTTCATACGCGACCTTCCGCACCACCTTGTGGCCAGTTTCCGCGCCACGCTGGAAGAGGCCATCCACGCAGAGTTGCTGATACACGTAGCCGACGCCTCGCACGAGCGTGTGGATCACGAAATCTCCGTGGTCAGCGGCGTGCTGGACGAACTGGGGTGCGACAAGCACAAGCGCCTGCTGGCACTCAACAAGATCGACGGGATAAAAGACCCCGCCACGCGTACTATACTGGCCAAAAAGTATCCCCATGCGTCTTTCATCTCCGCGGTGCGGGGCGACGGTCTGGACGAACTGGCGCGGGCGGTGGTCTCCCGCAGCGGCGGCGACAGGGTGGCCCTGGAGCTGCGGGCCGACTGCCGGAACGGAAAACTCATGCAGTACATCGAGCGACACGCCGAGGTGCGCAGTCGCGACTACAGCGACTCCACCGCCATTATCCGCGCCGTTATGCCCGCACGCTACGCCGAGGGACTGTCCGGCTTCGCCCCGGACGTGGAAGTATCACACATTTCGTAGCGTACGCACGGCGGAGTTCCCCGCGCGGCGGCGTTCCGGCACCGCCGCGTAGAACTCGCCGTCGGAAAAGTCGGTGGCGCAGGAACGCCGCCGACCCAAGTTTGGTGTGTCCGCCGACCTATACTCAAGCGCCTGCCCCGTCCGGGAGTTGCACACCCTACATTTCAACCTGCAATTGTTTTTCAAATTCCATTCAATATAATAATTTCACCGCGTTCATATATCGCCGCTTGTAACCGAATAAACCCGGATTCACCAGGGAGACGACAGACGACATGGATGCCTTGCTGATCATGGCGGTCGCGTTCGTGGGTTATATCATCGCCTACAACACCTACGGGCGATTCCTGGCAAGGAAGATATTCCGCCTGGACAAAGAGGCCCCCGTGCCGTCGCGCGTGCTTCAGGACGGCGTTGACTACGTCCCCACCCGTAAGGGAATCATCTTCGGGCACCACTTCACCTCCATAGCGGGCACAGGACCGATTGTAGGACCGGCGATAGGCATTATCTGGGGATGGGTTCCGGCGCTGTTGTGGGTGTTCATCGGCTCGATAGTCATGGGAGCGGTCCACGATTTCGGTGCGCTTGTATTGTCGATGCGCAACGAAGGCAAGAGCATGTCTGAGATCACCGCGCGGTATGTCAACCCCTCGGCCAGAACTTTCTTTTTCCTTCTGGTGTTTCTGGCGCTGCTGATAGTGATAGCGATATTCGGCGTGGTAATCGCGTCCATATTCAAGATATACCCCGGTTCGGTCTTTCCGGTGTGGTGCCAGATACCGATCGCGATAACGCTGGGATGGGCGGTATATCGCTTCAACGCCAACGTGGTTCTGTCCACGGTGGCGGCGGTGGCGGTAATGTACGCCACGGTGGTGGCCGGGCAGTGGCTGCCGCTGCCGATTGCCGACGGGGCGTTTTTTGACCTTCCGGCCACGGGAACCTGGACGCTTATACTGCTTGTTTACGTCTTTATTGCCTCTGTGCTCCCGGTCACCACGCTGCTTCAGCCACGGGACTACATCAACGCCTGGCAACTAATGATAATCATGGGCCTGCTGGCGGCCGGCGTTATAGGTGCTGCCTCGTCGGGCAGTCTGGAAATGGTCGCCCCACGACTGAACGTCACGCCCGGTGGCGACCCGCCGCCCATGTGGCCTTTCCTTTTCGTGGTTATCGCCTGCGGGGCGGTGTCGGGATTCCACGGTCTGGTCTCCTCGGGCACCACCGCCAAGCAGGTCCGCGTAGAGGACGACTCGCTGATGGTCGGGTACGGCTCGATGCTCATGGAAAGCGCGCTTGCGGTGCTGGTGCTGATAGCAGTGGGTGCGGGCATCGGAATGTCGTACGAGAAAGGCGGGCAGGTATTCACCGGCCCGGCGGCGTGGCAGCAGCATTACGCCACGTGGGAATCCGCCCAGGGGCTCGGGTCGAAATTACAGGCCGTGGTCGTCGGCTCGGCCAACATGATAGGTACGCTTGGGATTCCAAAGGAAACTGCCGTTATTATCATCGGCGTATTCATCGCCTCTTTCGCCGGCACCACGCTCGATACCGCCACGCGCGTACAGCGGTACGTGATTGTCGAGTTGGCGTCGGATCTGAAAATCCGCCCGCTGATAAACCGCTGGACGGCCACCGCGCTGGCGGTGATAAGCGCAGGGGCGCTTGCCTTCGCCACCGGCGCCGACGGCAAGGGCGCGCTGACGCTTTGGCCCATGTTCGGCGCCGTCAACCAGATGCTGGCGGGAATGGCGCTGCTGGTGATTACGCTTTATCTTCGCCGGCGGGGGGCCCGGGGGTATCTGCTGACGCTGTTACCCTGCCTGTTCATGCTCGTGATGACCATCTGGGCGATGATCGCAAACGAGGTGGATTTCATCACCGCCCAGACGCGGCAATGGCCGCTGATTATCGTCAACATAGTATCGCTGATACTGGCAGTGGGCATCAGCATCGTCGGCTTCAACGTATTGCTGAGACCGAAACGACAGCAGCGATAAACGCAGATTATCCGATTAACCGGTTACTAATCACTACCTTGCGTATTCCACACAGCGGACCTCCCTAAGGAGCGTCACCTTGATCTCGCCGGGATATTCCATCTCGTCCTCTATCCTCTTGGCGATATCGTGAGCGACCTTGGCCGAGAGACGGTCGTCCACGTTGTCGGCGTCGACGATGACGCGGATTTCCCTGCCCGCCTGAATGGCGTATGACTGCTTGACGCCCTCGAAACCGCCGGCGATTTCCTCGAGTTTCTGCAGGCGCTGGACGTACCGCTCGAGCGTCTCCCGGCGCGCCCCGGGTCTAGAGGCGCTGATGGCGTCGGCTGCGGAGACTATCGGCGTGTAAATCGAAGTGGACTCCACGTCGCCGTGGTGACCCGCCACGGCGTTTATCACTTCCGCGCGCTCGTTGTAACGCTTGCAGATGTCGGCGCCTATCTGCGGGTGTCCGCCCTCGACCTCGTGGTCCACCGCCTTTCCTATGTCGTGTAGAATCCCGCAGCGCCGCGCGATTCGGCCGTCCAGGCCGAGTTCTTCAGCTATCATCTGCGAAAGGAATGCCACCTCGATCGAATGCTTCAGTACGTTCTGACCGTAGGACGTCCTGAAATGCAGCCGGCCCAGCAGGTTGACCAACTTGTTGTGCAGTCCGCGGACCTTGGTCTCGACCATGGCGTCCTTTCCGTACTGGACGACCTGCTTGTTGACGTCCTTGGTGGTGGCGGCGACGACCTCTTCGATGCGCGTGGGGTGAATCCTGCCGTCCTGGATGAGTTTCTCCAGGGCGCGTTTTGCAATCTCCCTGCGCAGCGGGTCGAACCCGGAAACCACGACCACTCCGGGCGTGTCGTCCACGATAACGTCAACGCCGGTGGCCTTTTCCAGCGCTCGGATGTTTCTGCCTTCGCGACCGATGATGCGCCCCTTCATGTCGTCGGAGTTGATGTCCACCGACGATATGGTGCTCTCGCAGGTGTGCTCGGCGGCGTAACGCTGAATGGCGGTTACGATAATCTCGCGCGACTGCGACTCGGCAGTCTCGCGTGCTTCGCTCAACTCCTTGTCGATAAGTTTGGCCGTCTCACCGGCCATATCCTGCTTCACCCGGTCCAGAAGCATCCGGCGGGCCTCGTCCATCGAGAGGTTGGCGACCTTGAGCAACTGGCTCTTCTGCTGGGCGATGAGTTCGTTGATGTGCCGGTCCTTCTTGACCAGCGACTTCTCCCGCTCGTTGACCGCCTTTTGACCCGCCTCCAGCATCCGCTCCTTGGCGTTGAGGGTTTCCATCTTCTGGTCTATTATGTCCTCGCGCTTGGAAAGGCGCTTTTCCTCTTCGCGGAGTTCCTTGCGGGTGGCTTCGGTTTCGCTGTCGAACTGTTCCCTGCGCTGGAGGTATTCGCTTTTTGCCTTCGCTTCGGCCTGGGCGATTATTTTCTGTGCCTCAGCCTCTGCGGCGTTTTTTGCGGCTGCCAGCTCCTGCTCTCTGCGGCGCTGGCGGGAGCGGTCCAGAAGCATCATTATTCCCGCGGTAACCACTATAAGCAGAATCGCACCGGCAAACATCAACGCCACAGTCTGGGCGGAGGTCAGCGACAATATGTAGGTGTTCATTGCTCATTTCCTTCCCTTGATGGGAACGGCGATTATGAGCAGGTGTCCCCCGGCAACCGTCATCAGGTCGAATTAACGCTCCTCGAATTGTCCCGGCGTGGAATGTTCACCCGTCGTTATAAATCCGGCGCGCGGCGAAATCTCGTCGATGCGCAACGATAACGCTCGGCAGTGGTGACATTAGCCCGCCAACATCACGGCGACCGCGCATCGGCGCGCGCCGTGTCCGCTTAAATGCAATTCGATGAAGCATGTTAATCTAAGACCCGAAGGTCTGTAATCGTCCCGTTGGGGACGTTAATCGGAATTCGCGCCACTGCGCCCTTTTTTCCGTCTTCCCAGCAAGGGGCGGCGCCCGCAGCGCCCGCGCAGGCCTGAATAATCCTCACCCGCGCCGAATCCCGTCTGCCGGACGACCTGCTCGTTGTTTAATACAGCCGTCCCAATTAATTATGTTTATCTTTGCCGAAACTACGGTCCGACCGCAGCCCGGCACTGTTATTATCGTCCTCATTATCCTACGCCTCCAATTTCCTCCCGTCAAGCAAAATCGCCCGACGAAGATGCCCCACCTCGCCGAAGACCTGACGGGCGAACAGGCAATTTCCACCAAAGGTTTGCCCGGCGGACGGTGGATGGTTACAATGCCGGTTTTCCGTCGGCGCCCCGCCGGGCGAGTATGGAGCAAACAGATGACCCACCGGGTGGAAATCAGTGCAAAAGAAAATTTCGACGACCCGCACGCCGCCGGCGTGGCCCGCCAGATTGGCGAGTTGGGAATCGTCGGCGTCGAGCGTGTGCGGCACTCGCGGCTGTTCTTTCTTTACGGCGAACTGTACAGGTCCGCCGCCGAAAAGGTCGCCTCACAACTGCTGGCCGACCCCGTGGTTGAAGAGTTTGTTATAGAGGACATGGGCGAGGCGCACGCGGGAAAAAATAATCATGGCCGAGACGACCATCCCGCCGCAATCGAGGTCCATCTCAAGCCCGGCGTGATGGACCCGGTGGCCACGTCGGCAGAACAGGCCATCGCCGACATGGGAATAGAAATCTCCTCGGTCCGCACCGCAAGGCGATACGAGATATCCTTCGAAACGAGCCGCGCCCATACGGGCGCCTCTCCGGGCGAGCGAGAGCATGTTCCTTCGGTGCGAGCAGGCAACAATCATCAGGATAAACAAACCCGAATATTGGAGACCATCGCGCGCAAACTTCTGGCCAACCCGGTCATTGAGGATATTTATTTCGAGGCACACACGCCCCCGGAGGTTCACGGCCACCAGTACGAACTCAAGGTGGTCGAGGTTCCCATCCGCGATTTGGACGACGCCGCACTGGAGAAACTCTCGGCCGAGGGGGAGATGTTTCTGAACCTCAACGAAATGCGTGCGATCCGGGACTACTACCGCACGCTAGGCCGCGAGCCGCGAGACGTCGAGCTGGAGACCATCGCACAGACATGGTCGGAGCACTGCGTGCACAAGACATTCCGCAGCGACGTGAAGGTCCGCGACACCGCCGGCGAGGTCGTCGAGGAAATACCCAACCTGCTCAAGAACACGATATTCGCCTCCACGCGCCGGTTGGACAAGCCATGGTGCATCAGCGTGTTCGAGGACAACGCCGGGGTGATAGAGTTCGACGACGACTGGGCGGTTTGCTTCAAGGTCGAGACGCACAACCACCCCTCGGCCATCGAGCCGTACGGCGGGGCATCCACGGGCATCGGCGGAGTGATACGCGACCCGCTGGGCACCGGACTGGGCGCGGCGCCGGTGGCCAACACGGACGTGTTCTGCTTCGGCCCGCCGAACATGCCCGCCGGGGACGTGCCCCGCGGCGTGCTGCATCCCCGACGGGTAATGCGCGGCGTGGTGGCGGGCGTGCGCGACTACGGAAACCGCATGGGAATACCCACGCTCAACGGCGCGGTGTACTTCGACGAAAAGTACCTGGGCAACCCGCTGGTCTATTGCGGGACGGTGGGAATACTTCCGCGCGACAAGTGCTTCAAGCACCCCCGCAGCGGCGACGTCATAATCGTGGTCGGCGGGCGTACCGGGCGAGACGGAATACACGGGGCGACGTTCTCATCGGGCGAGTTGACCCACTCCCACGAGACCGAATTCTCTCATGCCGTGCAGATCGGAAACCCCATAACCGAAAAGAAGATGCTCGACACGCTTATCCAGGCTCGCGACCAGGGGCTTTATTCGGCCATCACCGACTGCGGGGCCGGGGGACTTTCCTCGGCAGTGGGCGAGATGGGCGCACAGATCGGCGCCGAGGTGCACCTGGAACGCGTGCCGCTAAAGTACGCCGGACTGAGCTACTGGGAAATCTGGATATCCGAGGCGCAGGAGCGGATGGTCCTGGCGGTGCCGCCCCGGAACGTCGAGCGGATACTGGAGGTGTTCGCCGCCGAGGGCGTCGAGGCAACGGTCATCGGGCGCTACGTCCCGGACGAGGACGGGCGCAAGACGCTGCGACTGTTCTACGAGGGAACCGTCGTCGGCGAGTTGGACATGGAGTTCCTCCACGAGGGCATCCCCCGCCCGGCCAAGGAGGCCGTCTACCCCCCCGCCGGCGCCCCGTCGTCTGCGCCGACGCCGCGCGAAAATTATAACGACGCGCTTTTGAAGATACTCGCTGCCCCGAACGTGGCGTCCAAGGAATGGATCATCCGCCAGTACGACCACGAGGTCCAGGGCGGCAGCGTAATCAAGCCGCTGGTGGGCGCGGGCGAGGACGGACCGGGCGACGCGGCGGTAATACGCCCGGTGCTTTCCAGCCAAAAGGCGCTGGTCATATCCTGCGGGATGAATCCCCGCCTGGGCGAACTGGATGCCTACCAAAGCGCGCTTCACGCGGTGGACGAGGCGCTTCGCAACTGCGTCTGTGTCGGTGGCGACCTGGAGCGCACGGCGCTTCTGGACAACTTCTGCTGGGGCAACTGCAACCGCCCGGAGCTGATGGGCGCGCTTGTCCAGGCGGCAAAGGCGTGCCGAGACGCCGCCCTGGCGTATTCGGTGCCGTTCATCTCCGGAAAGGACTCGCTGAACAACGAGTTCCGCAAGGAAGACGGCAGCGTGATATCCATCCCGCCGACGCTGCTCGTCTCGGCCGTCAGCGTCGTCGAAAACGCCGACCGGTGCATCACCGCCGACGCCAAGCAGCCCGGGGACTACCTGTTCGTCCTGGGGCGGACGCGGGCGGAACTCGGCGGCAGCCATTACCTCGACGCCGAGGGCCTGGCAAGCGGACACAACGTGCCACCGGTAGACCTGGCCACCAATCTCCGCGTTATGCGGGCGCTGCAGTCGGCCATCCACGCCGGGTGTGTCCGCGCATGCCACGACGCCTCCGAAGGCGGGCTTGCAGTGGCGGCGGCGGAAATGGCCTTCGCCGGCGGGCTGAGCGTCGAGTTGGACATTTCGGCTGCGCCGCAACAGGGCGACCCCCCGACCGCGGCGATGCTGTTCGGCGAGTCGCCAGGACGGTTCCTCGTCGAGATAGCACCCGAAGACTTTGACAACTTCCTGAGACTGGTCAAGGACTGCCCGGTGGGGCAGGTCGGCAGGATAACCGACCAGGGGCGGATAACGATATCGACCTCGCCGAGGCAAACGCTGATAGACGTTGAGAGCGAACGGGCCAAGGCGGCGTGGAAAAAGACATTCGACTGGTAACCGGACATGACGAAAGACGAATACACAATCCGCCCCCCGCGCTTTGACGAAGCCGCCAAGGTGGTCGCCCTGTGGCGCATCAGCGCCGAGACTCACGCCGAGTTCGACGAGGAGTTCTGGCAATGGTCGTCCGACGCCGAGCAGCACTGGGTGCGGCATTTCGTCGAACTGCTGAAGCGTGACGACATGGTGATGTTCGTGGCCGAGGCGCCCGGCGGCGAGCTTGTGGGTTTCATCATAAGCGAGGTGACCTGCCCACCGCCGATATTCTCGGCGACCAAACGCGGGCACATATGGGACCTGGTGGTCCGACCGGATTACCGCAGGCGCGGGCTGGCGAGGCGACTGACAGAGGCGACGCTGGAGCGTATGAAACGAATGGGCGCCGAGGACGTCATCCTCCACGTGGCGATGAAGAACAAACCCGCCATTGCCCTCTACGAAAAACTCGGTATGCGGCGAATAATGCATCGAATGTATAAAAAATTATAAACCACCGAGAGCACAGAAAACTCAGAGATTGTTCTTTGTATAGAGCAGTTTGCAGAAATGGCAATAACAAGGCATAAACCGATACCAGATGAGTTGAATGAAATCAGTTCCAGGATTATCGGTGCGATCATTGAGGTACACCGGCACCTGGGACCGGGACTTATCGAAACAATTTACGACTCGGCCTGCTTATCAACTTCAACGTGGCGGTATTGAATAAAGGCATTAAGCCACTGGTAAATTGAATTTAGAATTCTTTGAGAACTCCGTGACCTTTGTGGTTAATTGAAAAGGCGAACAATGGCAAAGCCAAAGGCAATAGTACTTCGTGCCGCCGGGACAAACTGCGACGTCGAGACCGCCCACGCTCTCGGCCGGGCGGGGTTCGACGCCGCACGCGTCCACGCCTACCGGCTGATGGAAGACCCATCGCGCCTGGAGGGATACCACATGCTGGTGATACCCGGCGGCTTCAGCTACGGCGACGACGTGGCCGCCGGCAAGATACTGGCCAATCAGATACGACACCGCCTGAGCGAGGCGATGAACGAGTTCATCGCCGCCGGCAAACTGATCATGGGAATATGCAACGGCTTCCAGGTCATGCTCAAGAGCGGGCTGCTGCCGAGGGGGCGTATCGGCGCCGACGGCGCCGCCGACGCCACCCTGGCGTGGAATGATTCGGGAAAGTTCGAGGATCGCTGGGTCCACCTGCGCTGCGACAGCGACAAGTGCGTCTTCATCCGCAAAGGCGAGATTATCGCGCTTCCGGTGGCTCACGGCGAGGGCAAGTTCGTCACCAGGGACGCCGCGGCGCTGGACGCCCTGCGCGAGGGGGGGCAGGTCGTCATCAGGTACGTCGACGCCTCGGGTCAACCGGGCCCCTACCCGATAAATCCCAACGGAAGTATTGACGACGTGGCCGGCATCTGCGACCCTACCGGAAGAATATTCGCGCTGATGCCGCATCCGGAGAGGTTCGCCGAACCAACGCAACATCCCAAGTGGACGCGAAGCAAACCCGCCCGGGCGGACGGAATGACGATGTTCCAGAACGCACTCGATTATTTGAAATAGGAAAATTTCACAATAAATTTGGGTGTTAACCCGCCGATAAATCATCATATAATATTGTTCCACCGGTCGACGAGGTTGTAAAACACCGGTAAGGAAAGGGAATAGTTATGCGCCGAGTCATTCTGATAACAGCAGTCGCAGCAGCGGCTGTGAGCGGATGCATCCAGCCGGACGAAAATCCCGATTGGGATCCACAGGCCGACCTGCCCGGTTGGACCTACGACGCGCCGTTCTACTACAGACCCAGCGAGGAACTCCAGGTCGCCGAGGTGGTCGGGGACGGCATCCCGGTGTACTACAGCCATCGGGACTATTTCTTCATCCGCCACCCGGGCGGAAGCCAGGTCGTCGGCGAGCCGCGCGTGGAAGTCAAGTACTCCCCCAACCAGGGCAACGTGTGGAAACGCGCCGGATTCTTCGGCGTCGAGCAGACGCATTTCTGCTTCCATGCGGAGCGCGACGGCAACTACTGGATCCGATTCGTGGGACCGTCACAGGGCGTCTCGAAGGTGCCCCCCGGCACGCCGCACCGCATCTACGTGGTGGACACTTCGCCCCCGAACATCAGTCTCACCGTCACCCCTCCACCGTGGGAACAGGACGAAGAAGGCAACAGGGTTCCGCACATCTACAAGGTGGGCGAGACCGTAACGCTCCGTTGGCAGGTGCGCGACAAGAACCTCCGTCCGGACTCCATCAAAATGGAAACCTGCTTTGCGAAGTTCCCGTACAACATGGTCTGGAGCCGGTTCCCCGCCCAACTCGAACCGGTCGGCGCCACCGACGTTGAGATACCCCCCGAGGCCGTACGCGACGGGGGCATCCGGTTCCGCGTCGAGGCCAAAGACAAGGCCGGCAACACCGGCGCAGGTCTGACCGAAATTCTGCAAATCGCCGAGTCCGAAGGTGTCGGACCCATCCAGCGCGTCAAGGTCGACAAGGACGACATCATCCAGCAGACCCACGGCACGCCGGGCGAGAGGCCCGGTTGGCCCGACGCCGGCGAACTCCTCCGCGGCGGCACAAGCAGGATCCTGGCATGGATACCAAAAGAGGCCTTGCAGTACGACACCGTCAACATCCAGTTCTCCGCAAACGACGGGCGGTCCTGGCGGACCATCAAGTCCGGCGTCGACCCGCGCAAACAGGTCAGATGGACCGTGCCAAGCATCTCCAGTAAAAACTGCCGACTTAGAATCTTCGCACTGGCCGAAGACGACAGCCGCATAATGCTGGCCACCACCAGGCGATTCATCGTCGATACCGTCGCAAAGGACACCATAATCGGCCCCAAGGAAATTCCGTCAACCGAAAAGGATCGCCTCCCCGTCGACGACATGTCCGACTGAGAACCGCGGTCCCGCCACATCCCGGCGCACGGGTTGGTCTAAACGCGGCCGGCAAGTTTAACCGCCGTGTCTGGTGGCGGGCCGGTCCGCTAAATTGCAGATTGTGGACTTTTCGACATTCATTATTCGTTTTGATACAACGTTCGAATTCCGTAATTCGTCATCTCTATAAAGAGCCCGGAATCCGGACCCGCCAAAAGGCCGGGCGGGCGGGTCTTGGAACCTTTTTGAAATAATTTTATTCCGCATTGTGCTCGAAAATCTTTTCAATCCTGCACGCACATTTGAGATAAACAAAAACTAACCGTATCGTTTCAGTGGGAATTCATGAAGAAAGTGATTGTATGACAGAAAGCGCAAAAATTTCGATTCGACCCAACCCAAACGGAGACCGGCCTGAAATAGCCCCAACTGCCTACGTCGATCCGACCGCTCAAATAATCGGCAACGTGCATATCGGGCCCGAAGTCTTTATTGGTCCCAACGCAATCATCAGAGCGGATGAAACCGATGCCGGAGGTAACGTACAGCCCATTAGAATAGAGGCCCAATGTAACGTTCAGGATGGCGTGATTATTCACGCACTTGGAGGAACCGAAATAACCGTTGGTCAGCGAACGTCTTTGGCTCACGGCTGTATTATTCACGGGCCGTGTACTATCGGCTCTGGTTGCTTTATCGGCTTTAGGGCGGTGGTGTTCAATGCCACCCTGGGAGAGGGAGTGTTTGTCGGTACAGGCGCCGTTGTTCAGGAAGTTGATTTGACCGCAAATGCCTTTGTCCGGCCGGGGGTTTCGGTTTTATCCGGGCAGGACGCGAGGAAGTTGGTAAGCACAACCGGGCCGGCCGATCGTGACTTCATGGCCAAAGTAGTAAATGCAAACTTATCGCTGACACAAGGATATCTTCGACTCGACGGATAATGGAAAAGGCAACCGCGCCGTCGGCTCGGCTATCTTTCATCGGCGGCGATTTTGGCGATTATCCCGACCACGTGGCGTATGTCGGATGCGACAATCACATCGTCGGCAAGTTCGTTGCGGTGTTTCGCCCCGTGTCCGGTCATGACGTAAATGCCGGTGGCGCCTACGCCGCGGGCCAGTTCGACGTCGTGAGGGTGGTCGCCGACGGTGAATGACCGCCCCAGGTCGATGTCGTACCGCCCGGCCGCACGGTTGAGGAAGTACGGATTGGGCTTGATGCAACGGCAACAGTCGTCGCGGCTGTGCGGACATACGAAGACGTCGGCAATGTTTACGCCTTCGTTTGCCAGCGCCTCGACGACGTATGTATTGACGCGGTCAACGTCCTGCCTGCTGAGAACACCGTCGGCCACTCCCGGCTGGTTCGTAATCATCAACAGCACAAACCGCCGCTGTAATCGGCGAAGCGCCTCGAAAGTCTCAGGGAAGAACACAACCTGTGAAGGGTCGCGCAGGTGGCCGCGGTCTTCGATAATAGTTCCGTCCCTGTCGAAGAATACCGCCGCCTGCATGTCGTGAATCCTTTAGATTACCAGTAAAGCGGGACAGTCCCCGGACAGACATGGACTGTTCCTGTTTTTATGCGTTATTACCGGGCGGGATTTTTTATTTTTGCGCGGCCGCGACTTTGTCCTTGATGGTCTGGTAGCCATAATGGGCCATGAGGTTGTCCAGCAGGACCAGTGCGGTGTAGTTCTCCGCGACCGGCCAGATGCGCCCCACGATGGTTGGGTCGCGTCGGGTGATGGCGGCCAGGTCCTTGTTTTCTTTGGTGTATTTGTCGATGGTGTGCTGCGGCCGGTCTATCGTGGGCGTGGGCTTGACGGCCAGTCTGGCGATAATCGGCTGGCCTGTACTTACCCCACCGGTTATGCCGCCGGCGTTGTTGGAATCGAACACCACCTCGCCGTCCTCGCTGTGCATCTGGTCGTTGCACTCGTAGCCGGTCATGTCCTTTACCGCAAAACCCGCGCCTATCTCGACGCCCTTTATCGCGCCTATGCCCAGCATCCGACCCAGTTCGGCGTCGAGTTTGTCAAACACGGGCTCTCCAAGTCCCGGCGGCACACCCGTGGCGACGACCTCCACCACGCCGCCCGTGGAGTCGCCTGTGGCGGTGATGCGGTTGGCGGCTTCGAGCATCTCCTGGGCTACCTCTACGTCGGGGCAGTTGACGATATGATGCACGCCGTACTTGTCGCGAATCTCTTCGGCGTTCATCTCGGGGGTCTTGCCTCGAATGTCGTCGATTTCGTTCTCGACCTGGGCCAGCACGCTCATCTTCTCCAGGAACCGCATCTCGGGGTTAATCCGCCCTTTGACGTAAATCTCCTGGTAGAACGGGTCGTAATCGCGGCGCATGCGCTTGTAGTCGTCGGTGTATTTTGCGGCCTCGTCGTGCGGCACGTCGTCGCAGCGGACGCCGACCATCTCGCGGATGAACGAGAACACGCGGATGCCGCACAACTCCAGCACGCGCTTGGCGACGTATCCGGCGGCCACGATCGTGCAGGAGTATCGTCCGGAGAAAAGTCCCGCCCCGATGGCGTCGTCGTCCGGGCCGTACTTCTGGAACGTCGCGTAGGAGGCGTGTCCCGGCCTCGGCGTGCGGTTGGTGTCCTGGTACTGCTTTATGTGGATAAAGTGGCGGTCGAGATTGGGAATCAGTATTCCCAGCGGCGTGCCGTTGGTGTGTCCCTTGTTGCCGGCGTCGACGACGGTGTCGGCCGAATTTATGCCGCAGTAGATAATCGGCAGGTCTGGCTCTTTGCGCGGGCTGGACAGTTCATCCGCGCCCGGCTTGCGAAGCAGCGTGTCGCCGTAGATTTCCTGCTCGCTGATTACCATGCCGGGCGGGATGCCCTGCACGACCGAGAGCAGACCGTCCTGGTACGACCCGCCTGCCACGGTTAACTGGACCATTCTTCCGAGACTACAACCTATCATGTCATTTTCCTTTGTAGAGGGTTTTCGATCGCCTTGCTGTCAAACTCCTCTCTGCGATTGCCGCAAAACTATATGCGCCTCGCGCCCGCGAAGCAAGCAAAATTGCAGGCGGCCAGCCGGCGACGAACGCCGCGTCAAATGTGAAATTTGAATTGACAACCGCGATCATCGCATGTATTATTTTTGACAGTGGGTTGACCCGCGTCGGTTCGATATTCGCTTGAGATTTTCAATAAGACGGCAGGTTGAGTTTAATCGGCCGGCCCGATACGGGTGGGTAAAATCAGCCGCTCTTGTGAAGGAATTCCACCAATGGACGTATTACCCGCAATCGACCTTTGCGGGGGCAAGGTCGTCCGCCTGTCGCAGGGCGATTACCGTCGCCGGACGGTTTACAGCGACGACCCGTCGGCGGTGGCCTGTGAGTTCGCCGCAGCCGGGGCGAAATGGATTCACGTGGTGGACCTCGACGCGGCTCGGACGGGCAGGCCGGCGAACACCGACAGCGTGCGTGCGATACGTCGGTCGGTCGAGGTGAAAATCGAACTCGGGGGGGGCATACGCGACAGCGGCACTATAGTGAAGATGCTGGCCGAGGGTATAGACCGGCTTGTGGTCGGCTCTGCGGCGCTGGAGAACTTCGGGTGGTTCGAGGGCCTGCTGGGCGACGACGCCA
>CAYZPY010000039.1:13486-17652 GCA_964480425.1 uncultured Planctomycetaceae bacterium | reverse complement strand
ATCAGCCAAATTCTATCCAGTTGTCATTATTCGACTTATGATGGGACACTCGTGATAAAAAACATGTTTTTATTTTGACTCAACAGCCGATACGCGTTAGATAATGGAAAATTGTACATACTCTGGTCAATAATTGACATATTTGTTGCACATAGATATTTCTGTTTGAATGGATCGAGCAGACACAGGGTAATTAGGCCGGGGGCCGGCTATGGAAGAAAAAATTAAAGTTTTTCTCGCCGACGATCACACGATGGTATGCGAAGCACTTGCCAGATTGTTGTCTGACGACGAACGTATATCAATTGTGGGACGTTGCAACGAGGCGTTGAAAGTCGCCGAAGGCGTCAAGCAGACCCGCCCCGACGTGGTGGTGCTGGACGTGATGATGCCGGGGATGAACGGGCTGGAAATCTGTAACATCCTGCACAAGCAGAAAAACACCCCGCCGGCGGTTCTGTTCCTGAGCATGTACAAAGATGAGCAATTTGTCGAACGCGCGTTCGCAAACGGCGCAACGGGATACCTACTGAAGGACTCCGCCGCCGGTGAACTCATCGAGGCGATAGAGACGGTGAAAAAAGGACAGCGATACATAGGGTTCGGCGTCCCCAAGCGTCCGCTGGAGAACATAAAGGGCCACAACAAGGGACCGTACTTTCGTCTGTCCAGGCGCGAGCGCCAGGTGCTTCAAATGGTCGCCGAGGGTAAGAAGAACCGCCAGATCGCCGAGATTCTGGGCGTTGCAGTCAAGACCGTCGACACCCACCGCTCGCGCCTGATGCGCAAACTCGACATACACGATCAGGCCACGCTTATAAAATTCGCCCTTCGCCACGGACTTGTGCCCTTAGACCGCTGAATCAAAAACCGCTCCTGGAAATTCGCACAATCGCAATCCTCCCCGTGTTGGGGAGAAAAAACGTATATACCACCGCCGGCGTCATGTCTGATTAAAACAGGTACAATCCCCTGTAATTTTTCACATGTGTCAAAAACAAAAATGTTTTTGTTATTTCCTTACCGCTAACAACGCGATATAATTAAAATAAAGAAGATATGTCGTTTCAAATATGGCAGCGCTAATCGAGGATTTCAATAATGTTCAAAGACGGACAACCCGGCGGGTATAAATCGAATTATTCTGCATTTACGCTGGTCGAACTTTTGGTGGTCATTTCGATAATCGCACTGCTGCTGGCCATCGCCGCACCGTCGGTGAACACGGTGCGTGAACACACCCTGAACACCGAGTGCCAGTCGAACATGAGGCAACTGGTCAACCTGATGCACTCCGAAGGCGCGATTCACAGCGTCGAAGGCGGGCTGGGCACCATGGGAACCGGACAGTACAGCGGGCTGACCTGCCCCAAGTCCAAGGGCTTCACCCTTCCGCCGGACCTGCGCCTCCAGGGCAAGTTTCAAAGCGACTCGAGGCTGTTCCTGTTTACCGAGCGCAACGATTACAAACTTCCCACCGACGTGCGCGTGGAGGTTACCGTTCCCGGACGGTACCAGGCGTGGGAGCACAAAGACTACCCCCTGACGCCGGGCACCATAGACGCCGGTACGGTCATTGACTGTTACCTTATTCATTTCGACCCTCAGCACGGAGAGCAATCGATTAGTTCCTCGATTATGTTTCCGGCGAAGGTTATCGGAATAATCGCGGCCTCGGGTACCAACAACCTTCTGAACAAGACGGACCACCTTTTCGGTCCGGGCACGATATACGAGACCTACTGGTCGCGCGGATGCGAGAAGGACTGGTTCACGCTCAAGGACGACGGACGGACGATCGATTTTAATCTGCACGGAAAACATCCCGGCGACCAGTTGCGGGTTATCACCAAGCGAGGGCCCGAAGGCGCCTGGCCCAGTTACGCGGTCAACAAACTGCTGCCGGACAGCCCGTTGAAAACCAGGCAGATCGCGCTGGTGGAATACGACAGGAGCGTGGCGGTTCCCGACGAAGACAATTTCTGGGACCGCGTCAAGCCCCGGCACTTCGGAAAGGTCAACGTGGCGTTCATGGACGGAAGCGTCAAGGGCATGGCGCCCGAGAATATCAATTTCCAAAACTCGGAAATCCGGGAAGAATACTGGGAGCCGTAACCGGGCGCCGCCGATTGAGCATGTGAATATTAACCGTCGCCGCAAATCGGTCGCCCTTTTACAATAGAAAGCGTCGTATCCCGTGAAACACAAGCGGCGAGGTTGGATATACATGTGCCAAACCACGAACACAAGCGATGCGGGGCGTAATACACAAAAGGGGCGTGCGGCGAAACCGTGCCCGGGGGCGTTTACGCTGGTCGAACTGCTGGTGGTGATATCCATCATCGCGCTTCTGCTGGCGATCGCAATTCCATCCTACACCGCCGCCAGGGAACACGCCTGCCTGAGCATCTGCCAGTCCAACATGCGCCAACTGACCAACATGTCCCTGGAAAAGGGCGCCGAGTCCAGCATATTGGGCAACATGAACGTAAAGACCTTCGCATACACGGCTCAGCTTTCCTGCCCCAAATCAACTGGGCAACCCACCGCCCGAGGATCTCCGTGCCAATAGAGTCGAAAGCGATTACGAGGTCATCATGTTCACCGAGCGGAGAGAATACCTGCTGCCTTCGACCATTACCGTCGATATCACCGAACCCGGGACATATGACAACAGGAACAAGCCCAATAAACCGAGGTATCTCAAAAGCACCAGCGGGACCATTTCCGCCGGAACGCGGGTGGACTGCTACTATGCGCATTACGATCCGTCCTCGGGAACCGGCGAAAAGTGGATTGACCTGGAAAACGGGGTTTTCTACGCGCCGGCGGAAATCCTCGGCATGATGGTCTGCGGCGACACACTGGATAACTCCGACTGGCTCCTGGGTTCAAGCGAAACAATATACCCGTACGGGCACCCCGCGCGCGGATTCGAGCACAAGGAGGAGAGAATCACGCTCGCCGAAGATATGCGCACCATAATTTTCGACAAACTGTCAACCGCCGGGGCGGTCGAGGAAATAAGAATCATCACAAGACCCGCGCCAGGGGATGGAGCGTTCCCCAGTTATGCAAGGAACGGAATGGCCAGCACCACGATTCCCAGGCCGGGGCAGATTCTTCTGATCGAGTATAAAAAAACCGTGGTCTATTTCGACGACCAACAAAAACCGCTTGAATCGTTCGATTATTTCATCGCACTGCGGCACTTCGGCAAGGCAAACGTGGCCTTGGTAGACGGAAGCGTCAAACTCATGGAGCCGGACAAGATCAATTTCCACAACTCGGAAATCCGGGAAAAACACTGGGAGCCGTAACCCGCCGGACCGCCGGGCAAAATCCGCTCAGCCCTCTTCGCGGAGAACAATGTCCAGGACGGTAACCTCGTTTCCGTCGGAGAGCGTAACCTTACGCGCCTTCGCCTGCCCCAGGTTCTCGGGAAGCATAATCACCAGCAAGTCGTTTGCCTCCTCGCAACTGTAAGGATATATCGTGGTTTTATTCGCATCCTCGCTGCCGACCGGACCTTCACGTGGCGGCTGGAAACCAATCAGGTCAATGGTGCTGCGGTACTCTTCGGGTTGCTTGTGAATCTCGAAATAATCGGAGTTTTCACGCTTGGGGCTTATGCCCCTGCGGGTCAATATCTGGTATGCGCCGCCCGGCTCACAGACGAGTTTGTCGGGCGGGATGAAGAAATACGTACCCGCCGGCGCGTCGGCGATGCTGGCGCCCGCATCTGCCTGGTCAAGCTGTTCGAGTTTATCGCGACGCATCTTGAGCACTTTAACGTCGTATTCTTCCCGGGTGGGGGTGTCTTCGCAGCCGGTCAGAATCGTCCATCCGGCGGCCACGACCGCGACCATGCCTAATACTATAAACTGTTTTCTATTCATGTATGTTCCCATCATTATTCATGTATTGGCGACTCAAACGAAACCTCGGTTGAATTATAATGACGCGACGGCAAAACGTCACCACAATTTTATACACGTTCCGTGGCAAGGCCAGTACGCCGACGCGACGGTTCGCCGGAAGTTTGCGTTTGGTCGGACGGGCGGCTACTTCACGCTGTTGGGACCGTTTGAAGGGGCGTCTTTGGGGGCGAGTTTTTCGCACTGCTCGTGGAAAAATTCGACGCATGACGACAGGTCATCCTTCGT
>CAYZPY010000039.1:0-13476 GCA_964480425.1 uncultured Planctomycetaceae bacterium | reverse complement strand
CATGGAGAAAACGCCCCGGAAGTTCTGCCGCTTCAGTTCGTCCAGCATTCCCGCCGCGTCGCACACGCCGGAGCCCCAGGGCACGTCGTGGGCCGGACGACCCCGACGGTTTAGGTCCTTGAAGTGCAGCGAGATTATGCGTCCTTCGAGTTTCTTCAGCGCCTCGACGGGGTCCACGCCGGAGCGCATCCAGTGCCCCGTGTCGGCGCATGCGCCTATGCGATTGCTTCGACCCTTGCAGGCGGCCAGAACCGTGTCGGGGTTCCAGTACCGCGAGGGCTTGGGGTGGTTGTGGATGGCCACGTTTATCTCGTACTCCTGGGCGAGTTTGTCGATCATGGGAAGGTGTTTGGCCCGGGGCTCCGAGACGATGGTCTCGATGCCCATCTTTTTGGCCCACTCGAAGACCTTGCGGCACTTTTTCTCATCCCCGCCCAGACCCGTCACGCCGAAGTTCACCACTTCCACGCCCCTGGATTTCAGTTTCTTCTTGATGTCGGCCATGACCTCCGCCGACATCTCGTGGTTCGTCCTGGCGTCGGACTCCCTTCTGACCTGCTGGTTGGGATACATCTCCACGTATTTAATGCCCAGTTCGGACACCAGGTCCACCGTCTCGAAGAAAGTCATCTTTTTGAACGTCCACGCCTGGACGCCGAGGCGCCAGCCGAGTTTTTCGGCGGCGGTTCGCTTATCGGCCTGACCCTGGTCGCCGGCGCGGATCGCCGGAAGAAACACCGTCCCGCCGAACAGCAAAACCAAAATTATGCTTATCCTGTTCATCGTTCTTCTCCTTTTGTGCGTTTTATTTGTGATGGCGCTATAGCGCCCATCCGTTTCGGTACTCTCTGGATACGTAACGGTTCAGTTTGGGCATGTTGGTGACTTTCATGTTTCTTCCGTCCCAGGCGACTTTGCGACCGACGCCCGCACGCAGCGACAGGTTGCCCATCTGCACGGTCTCGGTGAACGCTCCGGCGTACCGGAAGTTTGCGCAGGTGTCCCTTTCGGCCTTGATGCTGCTATAGAAATGCCCGAATGACCCGCCCTTCACGCGCGGGATGGTCTTTTCGGGACGCTCGTAGGATTTCATCAGGTCCGGTTCGACGATTTGCACGCTTCCGCCGTGAGAGTCGGTGACAATCGTGCCCTTGGCGCCTACGTAGATGGTGCCGTTGTCGCCGAAGCGACGCTTGTATTTCTTCTGGAGTTCCTTTGCTATGGGCGGCTTTTGGTCTCCGTCCCACCAGTGGACCTTCACCGGCGGCAGGTCTATGTTGACGCCCCTCTGCGGAAGTCTTTGTGGAAATTCCCACACTATGTGCGAACTTACAGGGAAGGTAAGGTCGTTGAGCCCCTTGGCCTCAACGAGCGTCACGCTGGTTGGGTACATCAGGTGCAGCGCCCAGAACGCCCCGTCCATTATGTGGCAGCCCATGTCGCCCAGGGCGCCGCTTCCGTACTGCCACCAGCCGCGCCACTTGAACGGGTGCAGACCCTCGTGGTACTCGCGCCACGATGCCGGCCCGAGCCACTTGTCCCAGTCCAGGTGGTCCGGGGCGGGCCTGCACGGGGGGCGCTTTTTTATACCCTGGGGCCAGGTGGGCCTGTTGGTCCAGGAATGGGTCTCGGTGACCTCGCCGATGGCACCGTCCCATATCCACTCGCACAATATACGGTACGCCTCGCCGCAGTGCCCCTGGTTGCCCATCTGCGTGATGACCTTGTGCTTCCGCGCGGCGCGTGTCAATGCCCTGGCCTGGGACACCAAATGCGTCAGGGGCTTTTCGCAATAAACGTGAAGGCCGCGTTCTATCGCCCGCATTGCCGCCGGGGCGTGGTGGTGGTCGGGAGTGGCGATGGACACCGCGTCGAGCGACTTGTGCATCTTGTCCAGCATCACGCGGTAGTCGCGGAATTTTTTGGCCCTTTCGAAGCCCTTTTTGGGGAAGCGATTTTCGTCAACGTCCACCAAGGCCACGACGTTCTGCCCCTTGGCGCCTTTGAGGTGGGCCCTTCCGCGACCACCGGCGCCGATAACGGCCACGTTCACATTCTCGCTGGGCGGTGTTTTGCCCGGCCCGCCGAGCACGTGGGCGGGAACGATGCTGATGGTCGCCGCCGCCGATACCGAACCCTTCACGAACGAACGCCTGGAGATTTTCTTCCTGTCGTTTTCCATTTCCGTTTCCCGCTGAGAAGTTCTTTCAACTCAGTCGCTATTTTAAACCATCCCCCCCGCCGGAACCGACCGGAAAATATCCGACTACTACCGCCGGCGCGCCGCCCCAGCCGACATGATTTTTCTTGGAGCGCACGGCAGCGATGAATATATTCAACCTGTCCGAACGGCATTAATTCGCAGTCTATAACGGAAAATCTCAAAGGAGCCGAACATGGCCGGGAAAAAGACCCTCAACATCGCGCTGATAGGTCAGGGATTCATGGGCAGAGCCCACTCCAATGCCTGGGGACAGGTTGGAAAGTTTTTCAAGCCGCCTGTGGCGCCCGTAATGCACGCCACCTCCGGACGTAATCGAAAAAAAGCCCGAAAATTCGCCGATAACTGGGGCTGGCGGAACGTCTCGACGGACTGGAAGAAACTGGTGGCCTCCAAGGACGTTGACCTTGTCGACATCGTGACGCCGAACCACATGCACGCGCCTGTGTCCGGGGCGGCGATAGCCGCGGGCAAACACGTCTCCTGCGAGAAGCCCATCGCCGGGACGCTCAGGGACGCACGCGAGATGGCCCAGGCGGCAAAAAAGGCCCGCGTCAAAACCTTCGTGTGGTTCAACTACCGTCGTTGTCCGGCAGTGGCCTTGGCGCACCGGCTGGTCAAAAAGGGCAAAATCGGGCAAATCCGGCGCGTCAGCGCATCGTATCTCCAGGACTGGGCCGACGAGTCCGTCCCGCTGATGTGGCGGTTCGAGAGGAAACTCGCCGGCTCCGGCGCCCACGGGGACCTCAACGCGCACATCGTGGACATGGTCCGCTTCGTGACCGGCGAGGAGATCACCGAAATATGCGGCGCGGTTACCGAGACGTTCATCAAAGAGCGCCGGCTGATGAGTAGCACGTCGGCCGGCGGAATCGCCGCGGGCGTAAAGTCCGGAAGGAAAAAAGGCAAAGTCAGCGTCGACGACACGGTGTTGTTTTTGGCGCGGTTCAGCGGCGGGGCGGTGGCGAGTTTTGAGGCCGCCCGACAGGCCACCGGAAACCAGAACCGCAACGGATTCGAGATTAACGGCACAAAGGGCGCGTTGAAATTCGACTTCGAGCGGATGAACGAACTTGAGTATTACGACGCCACCGCCCCCCGAGGCGTGCAGGGTTGGACCACCATCATGTGCACGCATGCCGGAGACCACCCGTACATCGAGGCGTGGTGGCCCGACGCACACCTCATCGGATACCAGAACGCATTCGTCAACCAGGCGTACGACATACTGCGGGTGCTGTCCGGCAGGAAGCCCACGGTCCCCATACCCGACTTCGACGACGCATACAAGACCCAGCGGGTGCTGGAGGCTGCGCTTATCTCGGCCAGGCGAAAACGGCCCGTTAAAATATCGCAGGTCAAGTAGCGAAAAATCACGGCACGAACGTGAAACTTTTTCTCTCGTTGCGCGTCTAAAGAAGCGAGTAACCCCAGCGGTTGGGGTCTTTCACATTGAAAGGATAATGCTATGGACAAGAAATGTTTGATTGGTTGTGTTGTCTTGCTGGCGCTGTGCGCCGTCGCGGCGGCCGAAGGCGTCCCGGCCGACAGCAAGGTCGTCCGGGCCACGGTCTATCGCGGACAGGCGCTGGTCACGCGGACGGTGACGCTGCCCGCCGACAAGGGGCAACTGGAAATCCACGTCGGCAACCTGCCCGGGCAGATCGTCGGTTCGACCCTCCACGCCGACGCCGGCGACGGCGTGGTGATCCGCTCGGTGCGCTACCGGACCCGCGCCGTGGCCGCCGTACCCGACGAAAAAGTCGCCGAAATCGACAAACAAATCAAAGATACAAACCGACGTATCCGCATGAACAGCCGAATGCAGGCGCTCATCGGGACCAAAAGCGAGTACCTGAACAACCTCGAGCAGTTCGCCGCCGCCACCACCAAAAAGGAACTCTCCCAGGGCGTGCTCGAGCCCGACACTATGGAAAAAATGACCGAACAGATATTCACCCACCGCACGCAACTGGCCGAGGACCAGGTGCGGCTTCAGTTCGAGGCCGAAGACTTGCAGGAAGAACTGGCGCTGCTCCAGCGCAAGCGCAACGAACTTACCAAAGGCGCCGAACGGACCGTCCGCGAGGCGGTGATATTCCTCATAAAAAAAGACGCCGGCCAGGAAGAAATCCGCCTCAGTTACCTGGTGAACTCGGCCGACTGGAAGCCCGCCTACAACATCCGCCTCGGCGCCGGCGGCCAGGCCGTCAACATCGAATACCTCGCGCAGGTCAACCAGATGTCCGGTGAGGACTGGACGGACGTGGAACTGACTCTCTCGACGGCCACGCCGCACATGAACGCCGAGATCCCGCCGCTGATCCCGCTGTGGGTAAACCTCACCTCGTCGGTACAGCCCCAAACCCCGCTGTCCAGAGCGAAAGAGATGAGCGCCGAAGAATACTCCAAAATCCAGTTAGTAAACGTAATGAGCCAGCGCGAGGCGCTGCAGCAAATGTCTTCGCACAAACGCTACGCCGCCGGATGGAAGGCAAACGAAATCATTCTCGCAGGTCAGGCGCTGGAACTAAACGTTGATCAAGACGTGTTGCGCTCGGCGGGAAGGTCAATGCGGGCCATGGAGGAAAGGCTCGCCGTGGCCTATCCTCTGGAGGGCAAGATGGCGCTTCCCAGCCGCTCCGACAGGCAACTCATTCAAATCAACACGCTGAAACTCGACGGGCGGATACACCACCGCGCCGTACCCCTGCTGACAAACTACGTCTATCGCCTGGCCGAACTGACCAACGACACGTCCTGGCCTCTGCTGGCCGGTCAGTACAGCGCGTATATAGAAGGTCAGTTCGTCGGCAAGGGGCAACTGCCCATGGTCGCCCGCGGGCAGAAGTTCACCGTCGGGATGGGCGTGGACACGCAACTCCGCTGCCGAAGGGAACTGCTGGAAAAATCCGACCGCATCTCCTGGGGCTCGCGGATACAGACCTTCCGCTACCGCCTGACGCTGGAGAACTACAAGGATTCACCGCAGAGCGTCCTCCTGCTTGACCGCATACCCGCCTGCAAGAGTGAGGACGTCAGCATCACTCTGAAAAAGGTCTCCGCCGATTTGTCCCAAGACTCCGTGTATCTGCGCGACCTTCGCGACAAGGGCATCCTGCGGTGGGACGTGAAACTGGACGCCTCCGCCGCCGGGACAAAGGCCGTCCAGGTAGAATACCTCTTCGAGATAAAATTCCCCAAGGACAAGAAAGTCGGTAAGGACATACTCATCACACCGTCACAGGAAAAGATGAAGGCCGAGTTCGAAATGATGATGCAATAAATCAAAGTTCACATTACGAGTGTATAATACCGCCGGCGTCGCGTATGATGATTACGCCGCCGGCGGTTTTTTGTTATAAATGATGACATCATGGGACTTCTTGAAATCGACAACCTCACGCTGCGGGCGAACGGAAATTTGATTCTCGACGACCTGTCGCTGGACCTGTGGGCCGGATACGTCCACGCCATCGTCGGACCAAACGGGGCCGGAAAGAGCACGCTGGCGTTCACCATCATGGGCCTGGAAGACTACCGCGAACACGAAGGTAAAATTACGTTCGACGGGCGCGACCTGTGCGAACTCGCAATCGACCAGCGGGCCAGGATGGGCATGACGCTGGCGTGGCAGGAGCCGGCCAGGTTCGAGGGGCTCACCGTGGGCGAATTCGTCCGCGCCGCGTCGCGCGACAAAAGCGACTCCGCCGTGATCGACGCCCTTTCCAAGGCGGGCCTGGCCCCGCAGCGTTACATGACCCGCCCTGCCGACGCCACGCTCAGCGGCGGCGAGCGGAAGAAAGTGGAACTGGCCTCGATACTGGCGATGCGTCCGCGCCTGGCGATGCTCGACGAGCCCGACAGCGGAATCGACGTCGAATCGCTCGCGCGCATAAGGGACGCCATCGCCGCACTTAAAGAGTCCGGCTCGACCGTGCTGCTCATCACGCACAGCGCCGAGGTGCTCACCTGGGCCGAGCACGCCTTCCTGATGTGCTGCGGGCGGATAGTCGAAAAGGGCGACGTGGAGAAAATCCAGCCGTACTTCCGCACCCGCTGCATACCGTGCGATCACAAAAACCGCCCGGCAATGGACGTCGCCGGCGACTTCGAGGTGCAATAACGTGGACGCTGCGGACATCATTAAAACTGCCGGCATCCACGCCGCCGCAAACGACCCCGACACCGCACACCTGGTCATCGCCCTCAACAAAGTCGTCTCCAGCAACCTCGTTGAAGGCCTGGAGGTCGCCCCGCAGGAAACCGACCGGGGCGTCAACATCGTCATCCGCGTGCGCGAAGGCGCGGTCATCGCCAAGCCGGTGCACATGTGCTTCGGCCTGCTGCGGGAAGAAGGCGTCCAGGAAATCAACATTGACCTGTCCGTTGGCGACGGTGCGAAGGTCGGCATCCTGGCACACTGCGTCTTCCCCAACGCCGACGGCGCCGACGGCGCCCCGAGAGTCAAACACCTCATGGACGCCAAACTGAACATCGGCGACGGCGCCGAGTATTCCTACATCGAGCGGCACATCCATTCCGAACGCGGCGGCGTGCTGGTGGTGCCCAGGGCCCGCGTAACCGTGGGCGAGAAGTCCCGCTTCCGCACCGATTTCGAACTCGTCCACGGGCGCGTCGGTGAAATAGACATCGACTATCAAACCATTGTAGGCCCGCATAGCGTCATGGAGATGACCGCCAAGGTCAACGGGCGATGCGACGACGTAATCAAAATCCGCGAGGTGGGACACCTTGCCGGCGAGCACTCGCGCGGCGCGCTGACCACCCGCGTGGCGGCTCGCGACCGCGCCGTGGCCGACGTGTATAACAAACTCACCGCCTCGGGGGCATTCGCACGAGGGCACGTGGATTGCAAGGAGATAATCACCGACCAGGGGCGAGCCGGCGCCACGCCCATCGTCGAGGTCAGCCATCCCCGCGCCCACGTGACTCACGAGGCCGCCATCGGAAGCGTGGACGCCAAGCAGCTCCAGACTCTCATGGCCCGGGGCCTGGACGAAGACGCCGCCGGTGACCTCATCATCCAGGGTCTGCTGAGTTAATTTACGTGGCACGGGCAGACTGCCCGTATGGGTCCCGCCCGTGAGTGTCGCGTGCATAATGGCGCGGCGGCGTTCCGGCGACGTCGCCAACTCTGCAAATTGGCATGAATTGACTCGATTTTTCTGCCGTTCGTGCGTATATAATTCATAACGGCGCAGGAACGGAAAATCGCGTCCGGGATGAACGTAAAGGAGCAGGACATGAATGCATTGGCGTTTCTGGGTATATCGGACGCGGAGTGGAAGGTTTACGGCTTCATCGCCTTTCGCGTGGCGATTACGGTCGCCCTGGGTTTTGTGGTGTATTACGGCATACGCATGGGGCTGTCGTCCATGCAGCGTCGCGGGCGACTGCACGAGCAGATGCAGGCCATGCTCACCCTGCTTCTGCGGTGGATCATCATCGTGCTGGTGGCGCTGATGGTGCTCCAGCAGGTGGGTGTGCCGGTTGCGGGCCTGTGGGCGTCGCTGCTGGCCGTTGGCGCGATGGTGGCCATCGGCTTCGTGGCCGTGTGGAGCATCCTGAGCAACATCACCTGCGCGATGGTGCTGGTGATATCCCGCCCGTTCGCCCTGGGCGACGAGATAGAGATCATCGAGACCTCCGGGGCTTCGGGCGTCCGCGGGAAGGTGGTGGGCTTCAACATGATCTACACGGTCATCGAAGAAACCGGCCAGGACGGCGAAGCCCGCGTGATGATACCCAACAACGTGTTTTTACAGAAATGCATCCGCCGGCACAAATCCGCCGGTGGAAAGGGACTGGTTCGCGAGATATTCACCAAGGCGATTGGCGGCCAGAAGGATAAGTCCAAGGATTAAACGCCGGGAAATTTACGTGAGGGTCGGCGGCTTTTAATAACCCGGTCGGCGGCGTTCCTACTACACCGACTGCTTAACACGGCGGCGTGGGAACGCCGCCGCGCATGAAAATTCTGTCAAGATCCGGCCAAATATTTACAAATCCGTTGGCGGGCGTAAAATATGCGTATGACAAGTGCAGGTAGTCATATCGGCGCCGTTGGTCGCAGGGCGACGGCTTGGGTCATACTGGCGTTGCCGGCCGTCGCCTCGGTCGTGCTATCGGCGCAGCAACCGCCCGGGCTTTCCCAGGGCGAGACACGCCCTTCCACTCTCCCCGCCGGCGGCGATAAATCGCTGAAGAAATGGGTCCGCATGATCCCTGCGGGCACGTTCGTCCCCACGCCGAAAGACCCGCCGCCCGAACTGCCCCAAAACGTCGAAAAAGCCTTTGTAATCCCCATCCACGGTCCGCTGCTGAGCAGTTCGGTGGTTGACGCTATTGAGCGAAAGGTGGCCGAGTGCAAGTCTCTCGGCGCCCAGATGGTGATATTCGACATCGACAGTCCGGGCGGTTCCACGATGGTCATGCAGCGCATCGGGCGGGTCATCCTCGAAGACCTGGAGAATATCCGCACGGTGGCGTATGTGAATCCCGAGGCCATCAGCGCCGCGGCGATTATCGCGCTTCACTGCAACGAAATCGTAATGGACCCCTACGGTAAGATCGGCGACTCGATGCCGATAATGCAGGGACCGGGCGGACAACTCGTAAAGATACCCGACAAGGAGCGAGGCAAGTTCGAATCTTACATGCGCGGCGACCTGCGCTCGGTGATCCGGAACAGGGGCTACAACGCGGCCATGTGCGAGGCGATGGTCACCATCGACCGGATAATCTGGCTGGTGCGCGACCGGCGGACGGGCGAACTTGACATCGTGGCGGCAAGGGACTACCGCGGGCAGGTATCCGGCGTTCCACAGGCCAAAAAGGAACCCAAAGACGCCCGGTACGAATATCTCGCGCTGATAGACGGTCCGATGGAGTTGGTGACTCTTACGGCCCCCGAGGCCAAGGCCGCCGGTTTCTGCCGACACGTCATCGACGACATGGACGAATTGATATCGCATTACAACATCACCGCGCCCCCGACGTACCTTGGCGACAACTGGTCGGAGCGTCTGGTGCGGTTTTTGACCTCGCCGGTGATCTCCGGCGCGCTTTTCATGGGGGCGATATTCTTCGCCTACGTGGAGATGCACACGCCGGGCTTCGGCGTACCGGGGGCGATCGCGATTGCGTGTTTCGCCCTGATGCTGGGCAGCAGGTACCTGGTTGGACTGGCGCAGTGGTGGGAGGTCGCCGTGCTGGTGATAGGAATACTGCTGGTGCTCGCGGAGATATTCATAATACCGGGCTTCGGCATTGCGGGCGTGCTGGGGACGATATTCATACTGTCCGCGCTTGCGGCGATAATAATCCCCAATCCGCCGAACAAGTGGCCCATACCCAAGACGAACCTGGACTGGAGCGTGTTCGCCAACGGGCTGTACGCGATTATAGCAGCGTTCATATGCGCGACCATAGCCGCGGCGGTTGCGGCAAGGTATTTGCCGAAAATTCCGCTGGCCAGTCGGCTCGTGCTGGCCTCGGCAGAAAGTACCCCCGAGGCGTCGGTAAGCGAGACCTCGCCCTATCGACGGGTCTCGGCGGGCGACGTGGGCGTGGTGGAGGCCACGTGCCGCCCCGTGGGCAAGGTGCGAATCGGCGACGATTTGCTTGACGCCGTGAGCGAATCGGGCATCATTAAGGCCGGGCGGAAGGTAAAGGTCCTGCGCCGAAACGGCAACCGCCTGGTGGTCGAAGAAATTCAGGAAGCGTGATGGCTGCTAAAATCGGATACATAATCGCACTGTTCGCCGGTTCGCTGGTGTGTTTTTCGCTGGAGATAATCACGCCGAGTTTCGGCATACTTGCGCTGATGGGCATGGGGGCGATGGCCGGGGCAATATGGTTCGGCTTCACGGCGGGCTCAACGGTCGGGTTCATCGTGATAGCGGCGGCGCTGGTCATCGTGCCGGTGTACATGGTGTTCCTCGTTAAGCACATCAGCAGGCTTCCCTTCGGGCGCAAGATAATACTCAAAGAGGCCGATCGCGGCGAGCCCGGCGCCGGCACGCCAAGGGGCGAGCAATATCACAAGTTAGTCGGCAAGACCGGCGTCGCCGCCACGGACCTGCGCCCCTGTGGCGCGATTAGAATCGACGGTGCGCGATACGACGCCTCGGCCGAGAGCGGAATGATAGAGGAAGGCAGCGAGATAAAGGTCATACGCGCCACGGGAATGAACGTGATTGTCACGCAGATAAAGAAATAATAAAATCATTGCCGTTAACGCGCAGGCACATATAAAATGATTCAGAATGACAATACACTTTCAGGGGTGTTTTGAAAAGGAAAGGAATCTGATATGCCTTTGTCGATGTTAGCAAATATATCTCCGTTCTGGTGGGTTTTGATAATATTTGTCGGCCTGCCGCTGGTCGTCATAATACTCCTTTTCGCGCCGTTGTTCGGGCTGTGGTTACAGGCGTTGTCGGCCCACGCGGGCGTCGGGATATTTGACATGATCGGGATGCGCCTTCGTAAGGTTAACCCGCGTCTTATCGTCATTTCGCGGATTCAGGCGGTTCGCGCAGGTCTTCAGGTATCTACCGATCAACTGGAGAGCCACTACCTTGCCGGGGGCAGGCCCGTCAACGTCACCCGTGCGCTCATTGCGGCCAACAGGGCAAACATCGAACTTACCTGGAAGACCGCCACGGCGATCGACCTGGCCGGGCGGGACATACTCGAAGCGGTGCAGACCTCGGTCAATCCCAAGGTCATCGACTGCCCCAATCCCGCCTCCGGCAAGACCACGGTTGACGCGGTGGCCAAGGACGGCATCCAGGTCAAGGCAAAGGGACGTGTAACCGTTCGCGCCAATATCGACCGCCTGGTCGGAGGCGCCACCGAGGAGACCATCATCGCCCGCGTGGGCGAGGGCATAGTAACGACCATCGGCTCGGCGGAAACCTACAAACTCGTCCTGGAGAATCCCGACACAATCTCCCAGCGGGTGCTGGAGAAGGGCCTGGACGCCGGCACCGCCTTCGAGATCCTTTCCATCGACATCGCCGACGTGGACGTTGGCAGCAACGTCGGCGCGCAGTTGCAGGCCGACCAGGCCGAAGCCGACAAACGACGCTACCAGGCCGAGGCCGAAAAACGACGCGCTATGGCGATGGCGCGCGAGCAGGAGATGAAGGCGCTGACCCAGGAGAACCAGGCCAAGGTCGTCCTTGCCGAGGCGGAGATACCCAAGGCGATGGCCGAGGCGTTCCGAAGCGGAAACCTGGGCATCATGGATTACTACCGCATGAAGAACATCCAGGCCGACACGTCAATGCGCGAGAGCATCGGCGGCGGCGCGCCGGAAGAAGGCGAACAGGACGAATCCCAGGACCGCCAGGGCGGAAGGTAAAACCGCATGACATCCGGTTTGCACATTATAGCGGCGGCGCTTTACGCACCGGCGCAGGCGGACATCGAAGAACTCTTCGAGGTTGGGCTGATTGTCCTGCTGGTGCTGGTCAGCGTGATTGTCTCGATAGTTCAGAAGGCCAAACAGGCGCAGCAGAAATCAAAAAGCGCCACCGGACCCGCACGCAGGCAAACCCCCCAGCTGACTCCCCGGCGCACTAAGGACGCCCCGCAGGAAGGGCGCACGCTCGACCTGGCAGATGCGATCCGCATGCGCACCGACCAGCATCAGCAAATTCGCCGGCAGCGCAAGCCCCTCGAATCCGAACCTACGGCGCTGCGCACGAAGCGGCCCAAGACCGTAAAGGAATACATAAAAAATCGCTACGGCGACACGCTAATGTCGCCCGAGCTGGGGTCGATGAAACCCGCAAAAAGAACCACACCCAAAACCTTCCTGATAAGTCCCTCCGACGCCCGACGGGCGGTGGTCTTCCACGAGATACTCTCGGCACCCAAGGCCACCAAAAATGCTCCGGAAATGTGGGAACTTTAAGAACCGGATGGGCGGAATACCGGAACACCGGAATATTTCATCGCCACCGGGGCTGCTGGAGGCGATACAGCGCCGGGTGCCGCTGGTGCCGCGTCCTTACGAGCAACTGGCGGGCGAACTGAACTGCCGCAGGGGCGATGTTATCGGTGCGGTGGAGCGGCTGCGACGCGGCGGGGTCATTCGCGAGATTTCCGGCATATTCGACGCCGCCGCGATGGGCTACTCCCAGACTCTGGCGGCATTCGCCATTGCGGACGACCGCCTCGATAACGCGGGCGAAATAGTGTCCCGCCACCCCGGCGTGTCGCACTGCTACGGGCGAAGCGGCGATTTCAACCTTTGGTTCACCCTCGCTGTGTCCCCGCTGAGCAACCTCGGGGCGGATGGGACGATTTCCGCCCTGGCGGATATGTGCGGCGCCCGGTCGGCGATAAACCTGCCAACACTGAAGCGCTACAAGCTGGACGTTCAATTCGGCCCCAGCCGCGGCGCCCCGACGCCGTCCGGGACAAGACCGGATTCCCGGTCTGCGGCCGAGCCCACCGGGCGGCAGGTTCGCGCCATCGGCGCGTTTCAGGAGGACCTCCCTGCACGCGAGGCGCCCTTCGACGAAATTGCCGGACGATTCGGATTCGACACCCACACCCTGCTGGTCCACGGGGCGGATTTCCTGGCGGCCGGCTGGATGCGTCGTTACGCGGCGGTGCTGCACCACCGCGCCGCAGGCGCGACGGCAAACGTGATGGTCGCCTGGCGCGTGGGCGACGAACTCGCCGACGCCGCCGGCGCCGCATGCACGCGATTCGATGAAGTCAGCCACTGCTATCTTCGTGCAACCGCGCGCGATTGGCCCTGGAACCTGTACACCATGATCCACGGTACGGACAGGGAACAATGCGAAAGCACCATCGCCCATATCGCCGACGCCACGGGACTGGACGATTACAGGGAGTTGTGGACGACGGGAGAGTACAAAAAACGCCGCATCAGGTTATTCGGCAACGACGAGCAAGTCTGGGAAAGCAATTATCTTCGGTGACGGCGCCTCGAACCGTTTGGGTCGGCGGTCTTGCCGGGTTTATCCGTCCGCCTCAATAATTGGCATACAAGCCGTAGGCGGGTCGCCGGCATCTTTGGTGGTAATATACGCGGCGGCGCGGGAAGGAACGCCGCCGCACCATTGCCGACAGATTTCCTTATCATCCGCGTAGTTGTATATACATCTCATAAGAAAGCAAACGACTCTCACTGTCGAGCCAATTGCTTTGTCTGTAAATGATTGTCGTAAGTAGACGTGAAAAAACTT
>CAYZPY010000038.1:0-18105 GCA_964480425.1 uncultured Planctomycetaceae bacterium | reverse complement strand
AAATTTTAAAACAGCCGCCCCGCCCCGGCGGCGTTTAAAATACGTCTCGAAGTATGAAACGATCCGCATGGATAATAATTTTCTGTGCCGCCGTGGCGCTCGCCGCCGGCGCCGCCAAGCGGCTCCAGGAGGACAAGCCCCCCGTCAAGCCGCCCAAATCCGGCAAGGTAAGCGGGACCGTAACGCCCCCGGACAAAATAAAAAGCATCCGGGCAGTCTCGCGCACCGCAGAGAGGATCTACAAGCCCGACCGCTTCGACGAGACCACCGGCGAATTCGTCTTCGAGGACCTGCCCGGCGACGCGCGCTACGATATCCGCATCGCAACGCCCGACGGGCGGATTATCGAGGGCATTGACCTGGACTTCACCGACCGGCGTCTGCTGCGCCTGGCGGAAATCCGCCGCAAACAACTGGGCCTGCCCCCGCCACGCCGGCACAAGTTCACAAAACGCGACGCCCGGGATATAATCCGCCACATCGAAACCATGGAAGACTTCATGGACTTCCATCGCCCGCTATACGTAAAGGGACACGGCAAGCGGGCAACCGCCCTTGTCGAGATGATGCGCACGCGCCCCTTCCACCAGTCCGACGGCGACATAATCTGGCGGGTGGAACTGTGGTACTTCAAGCACGCCTACGGCGGGTGGGAACTGATGGACAATCAGGAGCGTGTGCTGGAGCGCATACAGGCCCAGCCGCGGGAGGGGCGTCAGGTGAACATCCAGTACTACCCGCAATTGAGCGTTTACCTGGACCCCAGGGGCAAATCCGAGCCGGTAAGTTTCTCCATACCCGAAAAGCCCGACGTCACCCGCGGCCGCACGCCCAACACTCCGCCAAAGTTAAAAACCGAACCGCACATCCTCGGCCTGTCGGCCGCCGGCACGACCGAACGCCACGATAAAGACGAATCCTCCACGCCCGCCTCAAAGCCCGACCACTCGAACGACAATGACAAATAGTCCCTCACCCGTAGATTTCACTCCGGTAGTTTTTAGGGACACTCTACCTTCAAGTCAAACCACATCGGCGGTCCTAAACATTTCCCGCACGGCGCGCCGATAGGAGTTACATGATTCGGGAGATTATCGAACCATGAAACGCCTGGTGCTTATTATCACGCTCGCCGCCGCGTGCTGCGGGTGCAACGGAAACGGACACGGACTTCTCGGCGATCCCGGCGCCCCGGGATACGTCAAGCCTACCATCGCCGTAATGAAATTCCAGAACCGCGCCCCGTTCCCGCTGAACTGGAATCTCAGCGGCGGAATGCGCGACATACTGGTCGACCGCCTGGTGGCCACCGGGCGCTACCAGGTGATAGAGCGCCCCGAAATAGACTCCGTCCTGCGCGAGCTTCGCTTCCAGCATAGCGGCGCCACCCGCAGGCACAACCGCGCCGAGGTCGGGCGGCTCAAAAACGTGCAGTACCTCATCAAGGGAACGGTTACCGACTTCGGGCACGTGCAGGCGCAGAGCGGATTCCTGAATCTGTTTCACTGGGACATCTTCGGCGGGTCAAACCGCGCCGTGATGGGAATGACGCTGTACGTGGTCGACGTGGAATCCGGACAGATTATATGCTCCCGGAGCATCGAGCAGTCGGTCCGCGCCGGGGATATGACCGTCAAGGCCGCATACAAAGACGTCGCCTTCGGCGGAAGCGTGTTCTACCGCACGCCGCTGGGCAGGGCGACCTCGAAGGTGATAGACAAGGCCGTCAAAAAAATCACAAAAACCATCGCAACACGCCCCTGGACGCTGAAAATCGCACTGGTCCGGGACGAGCAGACGGTGATAATCAACGGCGGCTCGAACCGCAACGTCGAGGAAGGCGAAAAATACGAAGTGTACGAACTGGGCGAGCCGATCTTCGACCCGGACACCGGCGACATCATAGGACGCCAACAAGGCCGCACCGTCGCCACGATAACCGTCAGTAGCGTCCGCCGACGCTACAGCATAGCCAACGTGGATTCCGACCAATCCGACGATCTCCGAACCGGACAGCGATGTAGAAAAATCACGGAACTGTCCGGAAGGGTAAGAAGTTAAATCAACAGGCGGGGCAGGTCGCATTGCCGGGAGTATTATGGAAAAATATATCAGTAAATTTGCATTAAGGCGATTTGTAGTGTATATAATGTAGTGGCTCAAAAAAATCCCAAAAGGCCGGGTCTCCCCCGCCCGGCCTATAAGCGGCTTGGCCTCTCCCCCGGGCCAAGCCCTTTTTTTGCGCTTACCCCGAACCCGCCTCGTCGCGGTTCCGACGAAAACCGCCATCCGAATTGAACCACAGAGGTCACGGAGATATCAGAGATTTACTTTCTTTAACTCTCGGTGTTCTCTGTGCACTCCGTGGTTTCTTCGTAACTACGGATGCGGGAAGACGTGCGCCCGTCGGGCCCACGCCTTCCACATCTCGAGCATCTCTTTGACCCTTCCGGGATGCTTATCGGACAAATCGTTAAGTTCCGAGCGGTCCTTTTCCATGTCGTACAGTTCCCACTTGTCGGGTTTGACCGTATCGCCTCGTCCGACGCCCTTCTTGCACACCAGTTTCCACTTGCCAAGGCGGACTGCGGCGTTGCCCTCGTGCTCCCAGAAAAGCGGGCGTTCTTTCGGCTCTTCGCCGGCGAACACCGGCGCCAGCGAAACGCCCTCCATCGGCGTGATGTCGTGGCCGTTGAATCTTTCGGGATATTCCGCCCCGGCTACGTCGATGCAAGTGGCCATGATGTCTATCAGGTGCCCGTACGGGCGGCGCAGTTCGCCCCTGGCCTTGAAGCCCGCAGGCCAGTGGGCGATAAGCGGCGTGGCGATGCCGCCCTCGTGGACCCAGTGCTTGTACTCGCGGAACGGCGTGTTGGAGACGTTCGCCCACGCCTTTCCGTAGGCGATGTACGTATCGGCCGGTCCGGGCATCACGCCCGCGCCCTGCCGGACGGGATATCCGTCGCGCGTGTGGTGCGGGATCATCTTTGTCTGGAGTTCATCGTCTTTCATGGGCTTGTGAGGCGGCTTGTCCGGGCGGGGTTTGAATTCCCCGCTGCGACCCAGACCCTCGGCGCAGCCGCCGTTGTCCTGGAGAAACAATATCAGCGTATTTTCCAGTTGCCCCTGCCTTTTCAACTCATCCACGATCCTTCCGATGCCCCGGTCCATGCGGTCAATCATGGCCGCGTAAACCTCCATGCAGCTGGACTCCCACTTTTTGTGCTTTACCCCGCTCCAGTCGCCGGCGCGGGGAGAAAGTTTGCGATGGCCCTCGATTACGCCGAGTTTCTTCATCCGCTCGAATCGCGCCTTGCGGATGGGCTCGTACCCGTCGTCGTACTTGCCCTCGTATTTTTTGATGTCTTCCGAAAGCGCGTGCATGGGCCAATGGGCGGCCGTGTACGCAACGTACATGAAGAACGGTCCATCGCCGTCCGACCGTCCGTGTTGGCGTAAATACTCCACGGCGTTGTCGCTGATGGCGTCGGTGTAGTAGTAATCGTATTTATCCACCTTGTACTGCGGGTCGTTGTACGGCGTGATGAACTCGTTTCCGCGCGTGAGCGTGTTTGGGTCGTAGAAGCTCCCGGCCCCGTGAATGGTCCCATAGAACCTATCGAACCCGCGATGAAGAGGCCAGTGGTCCTTTTCTTTCGGCGTGGGCGATGCGACGTGCCACTTTCCGCTCATGTAGGTCGAGTAGCCGGCGGGCTTGAGCACCTCGGCGATGGTGACGCAGTTGTTGTTGAGGTGTCCGCGGTAGCCGGGCTTGTGCTGGTCCCTCATCATCCATCCCACGCCCGCCTGGTGCTGGTACAGCCCGGTCAGCAGCGACGCCCGCGTCGGGCAGCATCGCGCCGTGTTGTAGAACTGCGTGAACCGCAGACCGTTGGACGCCAGTGAGTCCAGGTTCGGCGTGTCAACCTCGCTGCCGTAGCAGCCGATGTCCGAGTAGCCCATATCGTCGGACATTATCAGCAGGATGTTGGGCTTCTTGCCGCCGGCGGGCGCCGCGCCGCGGAGCATCCCGGCGCCTGTAAGCCCCGCCAGACCAACACCGACCGACTTGAGGAATCGTCTTCTGTCCATTTCCGCCTCCGCTGCTCGTTGGTTAACGTAATTCCATGTTTATAACATAATAATCGCGACTGCGTTTTGCACAAATATCTCCGACACGCACGTGCATTAAACCTCTTCGGGCGCGTCGTCCTGATCCTCCGGCGGGCGCATGCGGATTTGAATCTCGCCGAAGTTCGCCTCCTGAAGCGCCTCGACTTTCTTATTGCGCACCAGTTCCAGCAGCGCCAGAAACAGCCCCACCATCTCCAGTCGCCCCCTGCCGGCGAAAATCCCACCGAACGTCATCGCCCCCTCGCGCCGGAGGCGGTCGAGTATGTCCTCGGCGTGCAGCTCGACGGGAGTGTCGTCGTAGATTATTTCCTCGCGCCCCGACCGGCTCCCGATCGACTTCATCATCCTCTCGAAAGCGTCCATCAGGTCCCACACCTGCGCGTCCTCCAGGTCGAGCACGTCCTGCTCGTCGCCCTTGACCGGCGGCGGGCGTCGGGGGAACTTCTGCGCATGCTGCGACGCCGAGGTCTGCAACCGCCCGGCCGCGTCCTTGAACTCCTTGTACTGGAGAAGCTGGCGGACAAGTTCGCTGCGCGGGTCTATGCTGAGGTCGTCTTCGCCGCCCTCAGCGGTCGGGGGCGTGGGAAGCAGCATGCGCGTCTTTATCTCCATCAGCGCCGCGGCCATCACCAGAAACTCCCCGGCCAGGTTCGGGTCAAGCCGTTTGAGCAACTCCACGTAGCGGCAGTACTGCTCGGTTATCCGCGAGATGGGTATGTCGTGGATGTCCACCTCCTCCCGCTGTATCAGGTACAGCAGAAGGTCCAGCGGACCATCGTATACGTCCAGCTTGACGCGGTAATCTTCCATTTCGTTAAGAGTTTAGCAGGGATACGCGGGATTCAAGGGATAATATTTCAAAATATACCGAAAATGCGGGATTTGTCCTTCGTCTCCGCTCAAAGGCCGTTGTCTCTTGGGTTATATATTATCCCCTGCATCCACTGCATCCCTGCTGAATCACGTCGTGATTATCCCGCAGGCGTCGCGGACGCGTTGCATGGTCCGCTCGGCGACGTCGCGGGCCTTTCGCCCGCCTTGGCGAAGGATGTCGCGGACCGTGTCGGGCGATTTGGCCAGTTCGGCGTACTTATCGCGGGCTTCTGCGAAGTGCTCGTTAATCAACTCCCCGAGGCGCTTCTTGGCGTGCCCGTAGCCGTATCCGCCGGCGCGGTATTTTTCAGCGATATTTCCGGCTTCGTCGGGTTCGGCGAACAGCTTCAGCAGCGCATAGACGTTGCACTGCTCGGGGCTCTTGGGTTCTTCCAGCGGCGTGGAGTCGGTTACTATCTGCATGCAGCGCTTTAGAGTCTGTTTGGGCGTCAGGAAGATTTCGATGGTGTTTCCGTAACTGGCGGACATTTTCTGCCCGTCGAGACCGGGCACTACTGCGACCTCCGCCAGTATATGCGGCTGGGGCAACACGAGTATGTCCCGTCCGCAGGCGTTGTTGAACTTGGTAGCGATGTCGCGGGTCATCTCAATGTGCTGCTTCTGGTCCTGCCCGACCGGGACGAGATTGGCGTCGTAAATGACTATGTCGGCCGCCTGGAGCACCGGATAGTCGAACAGGCCCATATTGGGTGGCAGACCCCTGGCGACCTTGTCCTTGTAACTGGTGCCCTTTTCCATGAGCGAAACGGGGCATACGCAGTTGAGCATCCAGCACAACTCGGTCACCTGCGGCACGTCGGACTGGAGAAAAAACACGCTGCGGTCCGGGTCCACACCCAGCGCCAGGTAGGCCATCGCCAGGTGCGACGTCAGTTCCTCCAGACGTTGCTTGTCCCGGATGCTCGTCAGGGCGTGGTAGTTGGCCAGGAAGTAGAAGCACTCGTGACCCTGGTCCTGAAGGCGAACGAACTGGCGCACGGCACCGAAGTAATTGCCGACATGAAGCCGACCTGACGGTTGTATGCCCGAAAGAATCCTCATGCGGCGGAGAATAGTGAATTTGAGCGGATTCGTCAATCTCCATGCCCGCGTGGCGGGATTGACGGATGAAGCGTCAGTTCGTTTCCATCACGTAGGTCTTGCCCCCGATGCTCACTGTCACTGACTTTTGCCGGTTTCCCTCGTCGTTGCGCCCGTTTTTATCCGAATTGCTCATCCTGTAGGGGCACCCGGCCGAATTTGTCTGCCTTTGGACGGCGTCTGCGTCGGGCGAATCGCCATCGGCCAGGTTCCTGCCGACCTCGGCCGCCCTTTCGTATATGCCCCTGACGTGATCGAAAATCGCGGTATCCTGGTGCTTTTGGCCGAGATGATACCCGCCAACGAACGCCCCCACAATAAGCACCACCGCGATCAATCTCATTGCTGTCCAATGCCTCCTTAAGTAAGTTTACGCACGACCGGCGGTAAAAACCACCTGTCTCCCTTTGTATAATACGTTACACACGCGCCATAGGCAAATTTTTACCCGCTTTTTCGTGTATTTTTGTCCGTTCGGGCAAAAATTTATCTCCTGATTAAGTGACCGCCCCATGTTGCCGAATATCATATGGTAAAAACCCCAACAGAATCCGCACAGTCACGGCCAGGGACGGCTATGTACAAACAATACTTCCAACTCGCCCGCGAACCGTTCAACATTACGCCCGACACGCGGTTCCTGTACATGACCGACCAGCACCGCGAGGCGATGAACCATATGCTGTTCGGCATTCGCCAGCGCAAGGGCTTCATCTGCATCACCGGCGAGGTCGGCGCCGGAAAGACCACCCTATGCCGGGCGCTGTTGGAGCAATTGGAGGCGCACTACCGCACCGCTCTGATACTCAATCCCGTCCTGACCGAGACGCAACTGCTGCGGGCGGTCGTCGAGGAGTTCGGCATCCGCACAAAAAGGAAAGACCGCCTTGGATATCTCAAACTCCTAAACGAATTTCTCCTGGAGGTCAACTCCACCGGCGGCGACGCCGTGCTGATTATCGACGAGGCGCAGGACATGCCGCCAAAAACACTGGAGATGACGCGCCTGCTTTCGAACCTCGAGACCCGCAGCCGAAAACTCCTACAGATAGTCATGGTCGCCCAGCCGGAACTGCGGAAAATACTCCAGCGTCCATCTATGCGTCAACTGGACCAGCGGATAACCGTCCGCTTCCACCTTAACGGCATGAACTCCGTCGACACCGACCGCTACATCCACCACCGCCTCTCGGTCGCAGGGCGGAAGGACTTCCGGTTCGCACCCGGCGCCGTAAAGGAAATCCACCGCTTCTCGCGCGGCATACCGCGCCTGGTCAGTGCCGCCTCGGACAAGGCCCTGCTGGCCGCCTTCGTCTACCAGACCAACGTCGTCAACAGGCGAATCGCACGCGCCGCCATTAACGATCTCAAGGAGGCCGGGTGATGAGTCTCATCAACGAGGCGCTCAAACGAATCGAGTCTCAGGGCCCGCACCACGCCCCGCCCGGCGCCCCGTCGCGCCCGGCGGCGACCAATCCCGCACACGGGCACAGGCCCTGGCCCGTGCTGATACTGCTGATGGTGGTTGTGGCGACCCTGGCACTGGTCGCGTTGAAGATGTACTGGCCGGGCGGCGGGGAATCAACCCCCACTGCCTCGGCGGTCTCACCCACAAAGAACTCCCAAAACGCCGAAAAACAAACCGCCAAAGAGGAATCCCAACCGCCGCCGCACGAAACGCAGGCGAACCGTCGGGACCAGTCGCAAAACCCCGCACAACGCGACCCGATAATCGAAAAAACGCTCAATGCGGTTAACTACTTCTCCCGACCGGAAAACGACGTCGCCCTCGACGAAAGCAACATCGTCTCGAAAACCCCGCCCCAAGAACCGCCCCGGGACGACGCACCCTCCGAGGGGGCGCCCACACCGAACGCCTCCGCCGAACAGCCCGCCTACAAAGACGCCGCGGGTAAATCGGACAACGCTCCCAAAAAGCCCCACCCCGGCGACTTCAAACTGAACGGCATAATGCAAGGACCCGCCGGAGCAACCGCCATAATCAACGGCAGGCATTTGAGCATCGGACAGGAAATCAACGGCGCAAAGGTCGTCGCCATCAGGCAATACGAAGTCACCCTCCAGGCAGGCAGTGAAAAATTCACCATCGGCATGTAATCGGGGAATCCCACTGTTCTTTGTCTCCCTTTACAATCACAACCGCAGACAATACGCGCCTTGAAAGCCCATCCCGGCGCGCCGGGACTGAGGCGGACGGAGAAACGTTCCCACTATATGGCGCGGCGGCGTTCCCACGCCGACGCGTTATAAATGAAAACTCAAACCAATAGAGCAGGAACCAGGGACGTTGAGTCTGCAATCTATGAAATATTGCCCTATTGAGCCCCGGATTGTAGTATTTCATGCAATGACGGCAGTGGAAGTCCACAACCTGCACAAGTCCTACCGCATGGGACGCGTAAACCTCCACGTGCTGCGCGGGGTGAGTTTCTCGGTGGCGCCGCGACAGTTCACAGCCGTGGTCGGCGCATCGGGCAGCGGCAAGAGCACGCTGCTTCACCTGATAGGGCTGCTGGACAGCCCCGACCGCGGAAAAATCGTCCTGGACGGGCAGGACACTGCAAAACTCCCCGGCTGGCGAAAAAATAAAATGCGATGCAACAACATCGGTTTCGTTTTCCAGTTCTACCACCTGCTCCCGGAGCTGAACGTGCTGGAGAACGTCATGATGCCGACCATGACCGGCTCGTCCCTGGTCGGGTGGGTCGCCAGGCGCAAAAAAGCCCGCACAGACGCCAGGGAAGTGCTCGAACAGGTCAACCTGGGCGAACGCCTCAAACACCGACCAAAGGAGTTGTCAGGCGGGGAGCGCCAGCGGGTGGCCATCGCAAGGGCTCTTATTAACCGCCCCAAACTGCTGCTGGCCGACGAACCCACCGGAAACCTCGACTCTAAAACGGGAAAACAGATAATCAGGACCCTTCAGGACTGCAACCAGCGCCTGGGGCTGACTATACTGATGGTCACCCACAACGCGTCAATAGCCGCACAGGCGCAGCAGACCATGCACCTGCGCGATGGAAGACTATCTGGCAGCGGGCGAACCTGACCATTAAAATTAATACGAACGACCTGTACGCATCAAACGGCAGGCGAGGATATTGAAAAGTGGAAATGACATTATCAAAATTGGCCTGCCTCATCGGCGGGGAGATCGCCGGGGACGGCGACCGGAAAGTCGTCGGCGTGGCACCGCTGAAAGACGCCGGCGAAAATGACGTCAGCTTCCTGGCAAATGCAAAATATCTCAAGCACATGTCCGAGACCCGCGCCGCGGCCGTCATCGTCGCCGAGGATTACGAGGGGCCCGGACCGGCGCTGATTCGATGCAAGGACCCGTACTTCGCATTCCGCCAGGCGATGGTGGAGTTCTACGGCTTTCGCCGCCCGGATTTCCAGGGCGTTGATTCGCGGGCGAACATCCACCCCGACGCCGAGGTTTCCGACGACGCCAGCGTGGCGCCGTTCGTTACGATCTCGGACGGGTGCAAAATCTCCTCCGGCGCCGTGATATACCCCGGCGCCTACATCGGTGCCAACTGTCGCATCGGAACCGACTGCGTAATCCATCCCAACGTCACGCTCTACGACGGAACCGTCCTGCACGACAGGGTGATAATCCACGCCGGAACCTCCGTGGGCCAAGACGGATTCGGATACGCCACCCACGCCGGCGACGACGGCGTAACGAAACACTATAAAATCCCGCAGATCGGATGGGTCGAAATCGAAGACGACGTGGAAATCGGCGCCTGCTGCGCCATCGACCGCGCCACAATGGGACCGACCATAATCGGGTCCGGAACAAAAATATCAAACCTTGTGGCCGTGGGGCACGGAACCCGTCTCGGCGAGCACTGCCTCCTTGTCGCACAGGCGGGAATCGCCGGTTCGACCATGGTGGGCAATTACTGCGTTTTCGCAGGGCAGTCCGGCGTGGTCGGGCACATCCGCATAGGCGACGGCGTCCGCGTGGGCGCAAAGGCCGGAGTCACCAAGGACGTAAAGCCCGGGCAGGAAGTGCTCGGCTCGCCGGCAATGCCGCTGGGGCAGGCAAGGCGGGCGCTGCTTTCGCTCTCTCAGCTGCCGCAGCTGAGAGAGGCGTTTCGTCGACTGAACAAAGACGTCGCCGCCCTGAAGGACCACATCCTTCTGCGGAAATCCAAAAACGATAAAAACTCGAATAACGACAGGGAAAAATGACCCCCCCCGTCGATCAACCCGTGGGACTTATCGCAGGGGCCGGACGTATCGCGTATCTGGCGGCCGAGGGAATACGAAAGTCAAACCGGCCGCTCGTGGTGGTCGCCCTTCGCGGCGCCGCATCGATTAGACTGGCAGACCTTGCCGACGATTTCACCTGGGTGGGCATCGCGCGCATCGGCAGGTGGATACGCGCGCTGAAAAAACGCGGCGTGCGACAGGCGGTGATGATCGGACGGGTCCCCAAGAGAGAAATCTACCGCCCGATGCGGATTATGCGGTATATTCCCGATTTGCGGGCGATTAAAATATGGTACTTCCGCCTGCGCAGGGACAGGCGCGACAACGCTATCCTGCGGGCGATTTGCGACGAACTCGCCAAAGAAGGCATCCATCTGGAATCGAGCGTGAAATACTGCAAGGAACATCTCGCTGATGAGGGCGTCATGACCACCTGCCGCATCTCCCGCTCGCTTGAAGGCGACGTCGAATTCGGCTGGCGCATCGCCCGCTCGTGCGCGGAGATGGACATCGGACAGTCCGTGGCCGTCAAGGAACAGGCGATAATCGCAGTGGAGGCAATCGAAGGCACCGACGAAATGATCCGCCGCGCCGGCAACCTGTGCCCCAGCGGCGGATGGACGCTCGTAAAGGTCGCGCGCCCCGACCAGGACATGCGCTTCGACGTGCCCGCCGTCGGCGCCGAAACGCTTCGGAACCTCAAGGACGCCGGCGGAAGGTGCCTCGTGCTACAGGCCGGTAAAACACTCATGGTGGACAAACCAGTCCTTATAAAAATCGCCAACAAACTCAAAATCCCCGTCATCGGAAAAAATTACACCTCCACGCAGGCGAAACCCGAGTCCGATTCGCCCGGTGCGGTCCGTGGCGGGCGGATACGCTAAAATTGTCCAAAAACAGGGATTACTCCGTAAAAAATATTATGAAAACCGCATTTCAACTATGTGGAAAACCTGTGGATACCCCGTTAACAGTGCGAACAAAGCCCGTTATTATAGGATATTATGCGTTATGCTCGCATGTTTTACGCTGTTAGTAGTGGCTAACTTTCTTGCCACACTACACCTTAAGTAAAATTACGCTATGACTGTTCAACCGAGGGAATTCGATTATCACCTTCCGCCCGAGATGATCGCCCAAAGTCCCGCCGAACCGAGGGACTCCTCGCGCCTGATGGTGCTCAACAGGTTCAGCGGCGGCATCCGCCACCACGTCTTTTCCGACCTTCCGGACCTGCTTAAAAAAGGCGACCTGCTGGCGATCAACGACACCATGGTAATCCCCGCCGCGTTCAGATGCCGACGCGCCACCGGCGGCGTAATCCAAGGCCTGTTCCTGCGCCAGAGGCAACCGGGCCTGTGGGAGGCGATGCTCAAAAACGCCGGGCGATGCAAACCCGGCGAGACGCTCGCCGTTGACGGCCCAGACGACGTGACCGTCGAATTATCCGAGAATCTCGGCGGCGGCAAATGGCGCCTGGAGGTCCGCCCGCCTTCGGAGGCCTTCGACATTCTCAAGCGCATCGGCGCCACACCCCTGCCGACGTATATCCGCCGCCCGCCCGGTCCCTCCGAGGGGCAAAAATACCAGACCGTCTACGCAGCCACCCCGGGCGCCGTGGCTGCGCCTACCGCCGGGCTGCACTTCACGACACGGATTATCGACGAGCTGGAAAAACGCGGAATCGAATTCGCCCGGATCACCCTTCACGTGGGACCCGGCACGTTCGCGCCCGTCCGCGCCAAAAACCTGGACGAACACCGCATGCACGCCGAGTGGTTTCAAATGCCGCAGGCCGCCGCCGATAAACTCAACGAAGCGCGCCGCGCCGGGCGGCGAATCGTCGCCGTGGGAACAACCTCCGTCCGCGTCCTGGAGACGCTCGCTGCAAAAGCCCGCCGGTTCCGACCCTCCCGCGGATGGACCGATCTGTTCATCTACCCGCCCGCCGAATTCCGCGCCGCCGACGCGATGATAACCAACTTCCACCTGCCGCGCAGCACCCTGCTGATGCTCGTGGCGGCCTTCTGCTCCCCCGGTGACGTCGGCGGAATAAATACCATCCTGAGGGCATACGCCGAGGCCGTCGAAAACGGTTATCGCTTCTACTCTTACGGCGACGCCATGCTCATCGAATAATGACGCACCGGGGAAATTTTTACGAAATTATTACACAAATATGTTTGTCGACAAAACCTTATGAGGATAACATTAATTATGATAAAGTTTAGACACGTTTATCCAAAAAGGCGGACAAAATGAAAAGACTCGTTCATGCGTTGCTGATCATCCTGGGAGCGTCGGTAATCGCAGGTTGCGGCGAAGGTCCTGAAATAAAAATCCGTTACACCCGCCCGCCAAAGTACGTGATTCCAAAATCCGTCAAGCGCATAGCCGTGGCGGAGTTCGGCGCAAAGACCGCCCTGGACAGGCAATGGGGAATCATCGCCTCCGACCGCCTGGCCAGCACACTCGACGAATACAACCGCATGTATAAGCGCTACCAGCTCGTCGACCGCCGGCGGCTCAAAGCCATCCTCGACGAGCGCGACCTTCAGATGGCCATCACCGATTCGTCCGCCGCCGTCCAGGCGGGCAAAATCGCAGGAGTCGAGGCCATGATCTACGGAAACGTCAATGCCAGCAGCGAGGACCAGCGCATCCGCAAGACGGTCTTCGACCCCATCAGGCGCAGGCCCAAAACCGTAATCCGCAAACGCCGCTTCTGCCACGTGGAAGTCAACTTCACCATGGACGCCATCGCAACCGGAAAGACGCTGGCCAGCGTCTCAACCTCGCGACAGTACGACTCACAGGAAGACAAAAACTACGTCACCGCCGCGCTGGGCTTCGGTGGCGACGAGGTCCCCCCCGCCGACAAGGTAATCAGTCATCTCATCGACAAGTGCGTCGGCGAATTCGTCTCCAAGATAAGCCCGCACGAAGAGGTCGTTACCGAAAAACTCCAGAAAGGCGACTCCGACGCAGTAGGCAACGGAAACAATCTCGCCGAGGCGGGCGAATACTCCGACGCCCTGGAATGCTACCTCCAGGCGATAAAAATCAACCCCGACGACCACGGCGCGATGTTCAACGCCGGACTGATGCACGAGGCACGGGGCGAAATCCAAAAGGCATACGAATTCTACGACAGTGCGTTCGCCATCAAGCCGGAAAAAAAGTACATCTATGCGCGCAAGAGAATGAAGGACGAATCCGCCGACGCCGAAAAGTGATAAGGATAATGGCAACGAGTTCGTGTATGGTTCCCAGTAAGGAGAAAGAAAATGACTACGCCAAGATTCCACATCCATATAGTCGTGGCGATAGCGATTGCGGTGCTCGTCGGGGCCGTAACGCCGGCCGTCGCCGACGCGGTCGCCGATAAACGGGCGGCCCAGAACAAACTGCTGGCGTATCGCGCCGCGCGCGCCGACGCCATCAGGAAACTCGCAGAGCAGATTAAGGGACTGCTCATCACCTCCGAAACCACCGTGGAGGACTTCGTGACCACCTCCGACCGCATAGAGACCGCCATGACGGCATACCTCTCGGGCATGCGCGAGGTAGGAAAACCCCAATACATGGAGGACGGCACCTGTGAAGTGGTTATGGAGGTCACACTACAGGAAATCATCACCACGCTGAAGCGCTTCCACCGCCAGTACTACAAGGGCGACAAGATACGCCACGAGGAGTTCGACAAGATGACCGTCACAAACAACCGCAAGGTCATCCGCGTCACGGGCAACGGCGTGCTCAATCCCGAGCTGACGGAACCGCCGATCTCGGACGTGTCAGGCGGCAACCTATCCTCGCTGAAGCACATGTCGTCCGCCGCAAAAGAGTACTGGCTGGCAAGGTGCACCGGGAGGGGGCGCCTCATGGCCGTCCGCGCCGCAAGGGTCGACGCCCTGAGACGACTCGGCGAGAGAATCCGCGGTGTCATGATCACCTCGCGAACGAGCGTGCAGGACTTCGTGGCGGAATCCGACCAGATCGACGTCGACATGAGGGCGTTCATACGCGGTGCGAAGGAAACAGGAATCAGTTATCACGAAAACGAACTCATCGTCGAGGTCGAGATGCAGGTCGCCCTCAGGGAAATCCTCACGACCATACAGCAGTGGGCCCGGGAACACTACCATGGCGACAAGGTCACAAAGTCCGATTTCCAGAAAGTCATCATCCGCAGCAAAGACAAAAAAGTCCGGGAAACCGGCATGGGCGTGCCGCCTGAAAAATATCTCAAAGACGTCACGCCGGGCGAACAGGCCGTCATTTCGCTCGCCGGCACCGCGCCCGGATGGGCCACCACGACACTCAGCGCCACCGGACAGGCCGCTATCGACACCGTCACCAGCACCAGCGCAGCCCAGGCGAAACTGATGGCCATGCGCGCCGCAGAACTCGACGCCAGGCGAAAACTCGCAGAGCGGATAAACGGGCTGGTCATATCGTCCCAAACCACCGTCCAGGACTTCGTCGCCCAGCGTGACGACATCCGCACCTCGATGCTGGCATTCCAGCAGGGAGCAAGGGTGCTGGAAGACTCAAAGACAATCCTCGAAGACGGAACCGCCGAGGTCACCGTTGAAATCGACCTCAAGCCGCTGTGGCGACGGATTATCTACTTTCAGGAAAAATACCGCATTATCGAATTCCGCTGATCGAAATAAAGGAGACACAAAATGACCACACGCGCCAAAACCGCCGCTTTGACCGTCTTACTGACGGCAATGGCGGTAACCGCCGGCTGCTCGAAGGAAGTGACCTCGACCATAATAAACCACACCGACAACTCCCTGCCGGTCCGACTGACGTTGCCGCAGGGCACACAGTCGATCGGAACCGTCGGGGCAGACAGTTCCCTGAAGCATAAATTCAAAATATCCGGCGACGACCTGCCCGCACGATGCTCGTATTCCGCCGGCGCAGGGCTGTCCACGCCTTTCACCGTCACCGAAGATTCGCCCGACAAGGTCTGGTTCCACATTTCCAAAACCGGCCAGTTCGTCGGTCCCATGACCAAAGACGACACCTACGTCCACGACGAACAGACCGGCGAAATCCGCATAAAAAGTTCGGGCGGAACGGTAATCGAATAAAGGCCGCAGCTTTCAGCGGTGCGGCGATCGGGACTTCCCCGGCGCGGGTCGCTCTGCGCGGAACATATCCGGCCGTCGGTTCGACCGGCCGGGAAATGGAGTATTGACATGAGAAGGATAATCCTGCTTGCCCTCGTACCGGCGATGGTGCTGGCGGCAGTTCATGCGGCCGTCGGGGCCAACACCGACGAAAGCAGCGGCGTGGTCGAGGTCACCGTCACCGGCGCCGGGATGGACAAGGACGAGGCCGTCCGCGACGCCATGCGAAAGGCAGTCGAACAGGGCGCCGGTACGTTCATCTACTCCCAGTCAAAAACAAAGGACTTCGTCCTGGTAAAGGACACCGTCCTGGCACGCAGCGCCGGGTTCGTCCAGAGCCGAAAAATCCTCTCCAGCGAGGAAATGGTCGACGGAACCTGGGAGGTCAAAATACGAGCGGTCGTGTCGGTCAAGGGCGTCAAGGACACATGGGGCGCCGTAAAGGTCCTGCTGAAGGAAATGGGTCGCCCCAAAATCATGGTCTTTATCAGCGAGAAGATAGGCGACAGGACCGTCGAGGACTCCACCGTCCAGACGCGGATCGAGAGCATGCTGCTGGAGAACGGCTTTTTGCTGGTCAACAAGGAGCAACTCAAGGCCATCGACAGGAAGGACTTACAGTCTGCTGTCGCCGAGGACAATCCCGCGGCGGTACAGGCAATCGCAAAGCGTTTCGGGGCGCAACTGTTCATATCTGGCTCGGCCAACGCCACCGCAGGGCAGACAAAAACCGTCTCGGGAATCCGCCTGCACCCCTACCAGGCCGAGGCAAATGTAAAGTGCTACCGCTCCGACACGGCCCAGTTACTGGCCGCCATTCCGGGCCAACCCACCCGCGGCGTTGACAGGGTGTGGCGATCGGCCGCTAACAAGGCGCTCGACGCGCAGGCAAAGCAGATCGCCCCGGAAGTCACACAAAAAATCCTCCGCTTCTGGCAGGACGTGATGGAAGGTCGCGGCGAGGTGCAACTCCACGTTCAGGGTGTGTCGTTCAGTCAGTACGTAGCGCTGAAAAAGGCCCTGGCGAACATAGAACAGGTCAAGGACGTTACCGCAAAGTACCACAACAAAATCGCAGAGTGCTCCGTCCAGTCCGACGTAAACGCAGAAACGCTGGCCGAAAAACTTATCGAGCACTTCGAAGACATGGAGATTACCGACGTCTCGCAGAACGTTATAAAGGCGAAATTCGCTTCGGAATGATCCGGCGCGCCATCGCTTGCGCTCGCGGCTCGTAAGAAGCCGTGCGCATGGTTCATTCAACGAGCCGCGAGCGCAAGCGAGCGGGAAAACGCTTAACTAAAACCAATGGAGATAAAAATATGTCCCGATTGCTGACAATCACAATATTGCTCGGTCTTATCGCGTCGCCGGCTCTCGCCGCGCAGAATTCCGGCATCGACCGCAATGTCGATAAATGGGTGGTGGTAACCGGCTCGGCCGAAGGAGAGGGCAAATCGGCCACGGAAAAGGCCGTAAACAACGCGCTCCGCAAGGCCGTCGAGCGGGCCTGCGGGGTGTTCCTCACCTCACAGTCAAAGACCGAGAACTACCAGGCCGTCTACGACAAGATCATCGCCGAGGCCGTCGGGTACGTCGTCGAGCACGAGGTCGTCCGGACCTGGGTCGACGCCGACACGGGCATGGCATACGCCACCGTAAAAGCGCGCGTCTCGACGAAAAAGTTTGAAAAGGACTGGGCAACCATCGCCCACACCGTCGAGCAGGAAAACAACCCGCGGATAATCGTCGCCGTCGTCGAGGCGCTCCAGCACAACGCCAGCGGGCCCGTTTACGAGGTCAAAAAGGCCGGCATCGTGCAGACCGAATTGGAGGACTTCATGCTCGAACGGGGACTGACGCTGATGGACAGGGAAATATCCGAGAAGGTCTCCAAGCGCGACGTGCTGCTGGCCGTCCTGGAGGACGACACCGACGCCGTCGCAGCACTGGGGGCGAAATTCAAGGCCGACGTCGTCCTCGTCGGACGGGCATCGGCGAAGTTCTCCCGGCAGATGGAAATATCGGGCGTTACGATGTACCAGCACACCGCATCGCTTCGCCTTCGCGTGATTCAGACCGACTCGGGGCGGATCCTGGCGTCCAAGTCCTACGGGCCCGAGACCGTCAACTCGCTACAGCGCGCCGGGGGCGGGCAAAAGGCCCTTTCCAAGATCGCAAAGTCCTCGGCCCCGAAGATCCTCGCCGCCGTTGTAAAGGCATGGGCGCAGCGCGCCGGGACCTCGCGCGACGTGCAGTTGATAATCTCGGGTATGGACTACGCCACGTGGAAGAAGTTCAAGGCCGAGACCGCCGAAATCGACGGCGTCCGCGCCGTGCGCCTCCGCGAAATAACAGAGGACACCGCCTCGGTAACCGTCGAATGGCGCCACAACACCGAGCAACTCGCAGACCTTATGGGCGAACTCGAATCCGTAACGCTCAAGGTCAACGAAATCTCCGCCAACCGCCTCAAACTCAAAGTCAGCGAAAAATAAAACAGATCCTGTCTTTTATGGGAATTTTAATATAGCCGCGAACTTGTTCGTTTTAGAGCAGTTTGCAGAAATCTTGTCGCCATCTTCTGATTGCGGCTTCGCCCGGC
>CAYZPY010000037.1:0-18459 GCA_964480425.1 uncultured Planctomycetaceae bacterium | reverse complement strand
TTTGCGTTGTACTCGGCCACGAGTTCGTCCTGCGACTTCATCGTCTCGGGGCACGGGCACCCGCAAAGGACCGTAGCCGCCGCCACTAACGCCAGCACGCTCGCGGCCCGCGGCGGCGTTGGGCGTAGATGGAATCCGCCGGCCGCAATCGCCGACGCGCCGTATGAAGTTCGATTATTGGTCATTAACTTGTTCCCGTCGGTTAGAGTTCTCCGGCCAGTATCTGTCCCAGCTGCCGGCTGACCTGAGAGATTTTTTCCTCGGTCATGTGAGGGTCGATCACCTCGTACTGTTTTTTGTCGCCCCTGAACCGCATCAGCCACACGTCGCGCCCGTCTTTTTTATCCAGGGCTTCGTAAACGAGGATTTTCTTTCGCATGAGTACCAGCGCCAGGACAAACCTGAACGATACCCTCTCGGGCTGTTCGCCCAGGCGCACGAAGAAGTTTGAAAGGACCTCGTCGTCCACGAAGAGTTTCTTTTTTTCCTCCCTTTGGGGCATTTTCGCCTGCCAGGCGGCGAAGTACTTCTTGTCGCCGTTCTCCAGCGACGACCAGCACTCGGTGCAGTAATCGTCTCGCTGAAATTCTTCGCCTTGCTCCCTTACGGCGGCGACGAAGTCCTGCCCCTGCCCGAATTCGCGCGTGCATTTGCAGCACGAGCCGGTGGCGGGCGTTATTTTGTAAGACTTTGACATTTTGTAAACCGGTCAGGAATTACGAATGATATCGCACAACCACGCTTTTAGCCAAGGTGCTCGGACGCCTGCCGCTCGATGCCCTCAAGCAGTTTAAGGGCGCATTTCAAGTCGTCTGCGGAGGCCTGTTTCAAATCCTTCGCCGCTTGTTCGTCGTCGACCTGCGGGATGTTGATTCTGACGTTGTAATTGCTCAGGCGTATTGTGGCCACGGCAAGCGCTGCCGAGGCGACAAGGTCGCTTATGAGCAACTTGCTGCATTTGTCGCAGAACTCCATTAAATCTCCCAGCAGTGCCAGGGATAGTTTTGTCGCCTCGCGTGGCACGGCGATGGCGGCGGCGACGGCGGCTCGCATTTTCTCGCTCTTTTCGGGCGAGTCTTCCATCCTCGATGTCTCCTGGAAAAAGCGGTACGCCGCAACGTCGTCGGCGACGAGGTCGGCGAACATCCGTCGGGCCTTTTTGAGTCGTCGGGTCAGGTGTTCGTAATACTCCTGGTGGGCGGCGAATTTCTTTTTGCCGCGGGTGAAGTTAAGGGCCATCTCGCCCAGCGCCGCGCCCAGCGCGCCGACGACCCCGGCGACCGAGCCGCCCCCGGGGGTGGGGCTCTTGGCGGCGGTTGCTTCTATAAAATCATTTACCGATTGTGAGAGCATGTCGCTGTTATTGGTTTGATTCATCTTGTTTCCCTTCGGTGCGTTCGGTTCCTGGCGCATCGGATTCGTCCTTGGCGGGGATGGTAAAAACTTTCATCCATCCGCCGCTGCGTAGGTACTTGTCGGCCACGCGGACCACGTCGGCGCCGGTGACCTCGTTGTAGAGCCGCACCATCCTGCGGTTGAAATCGTATCCCAGCCCGTACAACTCGTTCAGGGCCGAGGCGAACGCCATCTCGCCGGGGTCCTGGGAGTCGAGCAGTTTGACGGTCAGTATGGTGTTCACGGTACGGTCGATTTCGCGCTGGGTCGGCTCGTTGACGGCTGCATTTTTGAGGATTTCGATGATTATGTCGGCCACGCGCTCGACCTTTTCGGGCCTGCACTGGGCGTAGGTTATAAAGGCGCCCTGCACCAGTCCCGGCCAGTTGTTCGAGTGGACCACGTAAACCAGGCGCTTTGCGCGAAGCGTGTTGTGCAGCAAACCGGCAGGCAGGCTGTATCCGCTTATCAGCGTGTCCAGCACGTCCATCGCCAGGCGGTCCTCGATGCGGTCGACGGTCATGCCCGGCTGAGCGATGATGACGGCAGCGACGTTCTTATCCGTCTTGAGGATTTCCGTAACGGGTTCGGATGCGCCGGTATTTTTGCCGGGTTCGCTGCGGACCGGGCGGGCCGGAAGATCCGGCTCGACCCTGCCGGGAGGGAGTTCGCCGAACAAACGGACGATTTTCTTTTTGGCCTGGTCGGGGTCGAACTGCCCGTAAACCGCAAGCACGCACGAGCTGGCCTTGAGATGTTTGTTGTGCCAGGCGGATATTTGCTCGACGGTCGCCGAGCGGACGACCTCCTTTCGCCCGATCGGAAGGAACCGGTAGGGGGAGTCGTCGAAGAACTTTTTCCTGAAGAACTTCATTGCCTGTGAATGCCAGTGTTCGTCGATGCGGTCGATCGAGGCCAGGAGCCTGGGGCGGAATATATCCAGTTCCTTTTGCGGGTATTGCGGGTGGAGTATGACCTGAGAGAATATTTCCAGCGCCTTTGGGAAGTGGTCTTCAAGCGTGTCGGCGCGCCAGTAGAAGGTGTTGTTTCCGCATCCTGCGGTGATGCTTCCACCGGCGCTGCTGAAGAATTCGCCGATTTGCTCGGCCGTGTAGTTTTTCGTGCCGCGGGTGCTGAGGTTTGTCGCGAGATTCCCAAGCCCGTTGGTGCTTTCGTTTTCCAGCAGCACGCCGCCTTTAGACACCATGGCCATGCTTACCAGCCCGCAGTCGGGCACCCGACTCAGCACCACGCGCAGGCCGTTGTCGAGTGTTGTCATTTCGACTCGCGGCGATTCGCGCCGATCGGCCGGTTCGCCATCCCCGGCGGGGGCGGTGGACGACGGGCGGGGCGTCAGTCGCGTTATTCTCATGTTATCAAAATCAAAATATTTGCGCGCCGCCCGCCTGACCTGCTTTGCGGTCACCTGCTGGATTCGGTCGGTGTAGTCGGCCGAGAAGTTCACGTTGCCCGTCGATATCAGGTCGGTACCCAGGCGGGAGGAGATATGCTCGACCGTCTGGTTGGAACGGACGAAGTCGGCAACCTTCTGCCGCTTTGCTCTTTGGAGTTCACCCGGCAAGACGCCTTCGGCGATGATGCGCCTGAGTTCCTCGATTATCGCGCTTTCGGCAAGGTCGATTCGCTTCGGCGAGGTTCTAAAATCGACGGTGAATATTCCCTCGCCCCAGGCGGGCGTCCACGAGTACGACGAGACGGAGGTGACCAGATTTTTGTCCCGCAGAACGTTTTTTACAAGGCGGCTGGTTCTGCCATTGCTCAAAACGTACGACAGCACGTCCAGGGCGTGAAGGTCCTCGTGCATCAGGTCGACGGTGCGGAAACTCATCTCTTCTATGACTTCCCTGATTTCCGGGTGGGTCTTGACAACGCGTGTTACGCCTTCGATGGGCTCGACGCGGGGAAGGTCGAACTGCGGCTGGCGCCTGCGGCGATAGCCCGCAAACTCGCTTTTGACCTTTTCCAGGACCATATCGGTGTCCACGTCGCCCACCACGACGAGTGTGACGTTCTGCGGGACGTACATGCGCGCGTGGTATTCGGCCACGTCGTCGTACGTGAGTTCGCCGAGCGGTTCGGAGTATCCCAGGATTGGTACGGCGGCGGGATGTGTGCGGAACACGTTGTCCATGTGGGCGTAATAGAGTTGACGTTGGGGCTCGGACATGCGCATTTCAAGTTCGCGCCGGACGACCCCGTGCTCGCGCCTGAAATCGTCCCGGTCGAATGTGGGGCGGGCGATCCAGTCGGCGATTATTTCCACGCATTCGGCGGTTTTGTTCGAATTAGCGGAGATGTAGTAGCATGTGTGTGCCAGCGAGGTGTATGCGTTTGCCTGCCCGCCGATTTGAGCGACCTTGTCCGGCTGTTGGTGCGTTGCGACGGGCCGGTCGTGGACGCCGTGCTCGGCGCCCTGTGCGACCAGGTGCTCGGTGAGGTGGCTTATTCCGCATCCCAGCCACTTGCCCTCGTACAGCCCTCCGGCGCGCACGAACGCACGCACGCACACCACCGGCACGCGCGGGTGTCGCTTGATTACCACCGTCATCCCGTTGCTAAGCTTCACCTGCCGCACGCCGTCGCGGTGCGTGACGGAGCGGCTGATAGAGAGTGATTCGCCGCCCGTGACCTGGCGCCCCGACGCTTTTGGAACGTCCCTGAAATCGTCGGCCGAAACGCCGTCGCACCCGGTCAGAAAGACCGGGCTGAAGCAGGCGACGAATAAAACAAATCTCAATGTCGAACGCATCGGGATACTCCTGGGTTGGAGGGCACAGGCCCGCGGCATGCCGTGAGCGAACTAATCCTGTGGTTCCTTTGCGTGTCTGTCAACTTCGTCCAGGTACGCCAGCGCCCTGTCGAGTTCTGTCTTGAGGTGGCTGACACGCAGAAGACTCCGTACGCGGGTGAGCAACTCAAGGCGGTTGACCGGCTTGGATATGAAATCGTCCGTGCCCGACTCGACGCCCTGTTCGATGTCGGACAGTTCGTTAAGGGCGGTGACCATGATTATGGGAATGTCCCGCGTTTTGGGGTCGGACTTGAGTTTTCTGCAAACCTCGAACCCGCTCATCCTTGGCATCATTATGTCCAGCAGAATAAGATCGAACGGCGCGGCGCGGACTTTTTGAAGCGCCTCGATTCCGTCGGCAGCGGTTTCGACATGCCCGCCGAGGTCTTCAAGGTAGGCCACGAGAAGTTCCAGATTCTGCGTGTTGTCGTCAACGACCAGTATTCGGCTGGAGGCGATTTTTTCTCGCTCTTCCTCGGACGCTGATTTCGGTTCCTTTGTTTTTGGCATAATCGTGTCTCCGAAGGATCGTACTTACCGGTCTTTTCGCTTAAGGGTACTCGCCATGCGGGCCGATAGCAACCCCGTCGGTGCTGACGTCACCTGATTGTTTTGGGCGGCGGATATATTTTGTAGAATTGTAATCGCAGTCGCATGGAGATAGTTTATTATCCCATCCGCGGGCCCGGTGGCGGAACAGGCAGACGCTGGGGACTTAAAATCCCCTGACCTTCGGGTCGTGCGGGTTCGAATCCCGCCCGGGCCAGAATATTCAATTCGGGGATTTATTATTTACCGGCGGGAGTGTCCGCAACGGCGCCGGTTTGCGTCGGGTCGGGTGAGGTATATAAAAATACCGCCCCGGTTCGTGCGAACCGAGGCGGTCAGGCGAAGGTACACCGACGCACGTCGGGGCTTAAAATATCGGCCTCAGGTTAAGACAATCTACGAACGGCGTACTTTTCGAAAGACTATTCCGATACCACCGGAGGCAAGCAGTATAAGCGTGCCGGGCTCGGGAATGAGCACGTCCTGTTTGCATGGGCTGTGGAGCACGACCATACCCGGGGCTTCGGGGTTGTCCGGAATGGAGTTAAGAAGGTCGTTTGCGCCGGCGGCGACGTCGTTGTTCCCGGTGATGTAGAAATTACCGTTGGTAACGTCCCAGCCGTGGGATTCGTAGATGACCTCCCAGATTGCCGACTGGAGCGAGGCGGCGTAGGTGTCGGTGTCGACCAGGTGCGCGTGGTTCAGCCAGAGCCATCCGGCGGCGAGACCGTTGTTGATGCTGGTTATGGGCTTTTCTGTGACATTTCCCGAGCCGATGTAGTTGTAGATATCCACGCAGTAGGTGTCGAAATCCTGATCCTTGTACGTTATCGACAGTTGACCGGCCGGGGTCGTCTTGTCCCAATCTATAATCCCGAAAAATATGGACTTATGGATTGTGATGGTTTTATTGAGTCCCAGACCGTTATACGACATCATGTCGGCGCGGACCGGAAGCGACATTGCGGCGAGAACACACACAGCGATTGCGATGAGGGTAAAGTTTTTCATTTTTGGCCTCCTTTAGCCAAGTGCGATATTGAGATTTTCCAGCAGCGTCCTCCTTGAGACTCTGCCGACTTTGGAGTTTTCCTCCGTGTTCAGTGGTAAGGTAAGATTCAAAATCCGCCAAAACAAATGGACGGGGGATAATCTGCGGGAATTTTTCGCTCTGTTTGACAGTGGCCTTGCTGATGTCTACTATTTGGTAGACTCTCGGGCGCCGCCGGGACGGAAAATTTAATAACACGAACAAGGAGAGTATGATGGCGGAAAATGCAATCGAAGTAACGGACGACAACTTCCAGCAGGAAGTGCTTGAATCGGACGTGCCGGTGTTGGTCGATTTCTGGGCCGAGTGGTGCATGCCATGCAAAATGGTCGAGCCCATAGTGGACGAACTGGCCGAAGAATACGGCGACAAGCTGAAGATCGCCAAGGTGGACTGCGATTCGTGCCGCGACACGGCAATGAAGTACGGAATCAGCGCCATCCCGACACTGATGATTTTCAAGGACGGAAAGCCCGCCAAAAAAATAGTCGGGCTCAGACAGAAACCGGAACTGAAGTCCGACATAGACGATGTTCTTGGCTGATTCCTTCGTATCCGCGTATCCGCAGAATAAGAGCATTTACCATGAAATCCCTTACGCGCGAGCAGGTCCGCCGGATAGACCGGTACGCCATAGAAAAACTGCAAATACCCGGCGTTGTGCTGATGGAGAACGCCGGACGTAACGCCGCCGAGGCGATAGCGGATTTTCTCGGCGGTGCCAGCGGCAGGAAGGTGGCAGTAGCGGCGGGCTCGGGCAACAACGCCGGCGACGGATTCGTTATCGCGCGCCATCTTGTGCGCCTCGGGGTGGAGGTGGAAGTGTTTCTGGCGGCATCTCGCCGGAAGATAAAAGGCGACGCGGAGATTAACCTCAAGATTATCGAGGCGATGTTGCTGCCGATAAAGGCGCCTAACGAGGATAAGATTTCCTCTCTGGGCGAGACACTGGGCGGATACGACCTTGTCGTTGACGCGCTTGGCGGCACGGGCGTAACCGGCGCCCTGAAGGGGACTTTGGCCCAGTGGGTTCAGCAGTTAAACGCGGCCGGGCGGCACGGCGCGACGGTGGTGAGCGTGGACGTGCCGACGGGCCTGGACTGTGACACCGGCCGGGCCGAAGGACCCGCCGTGCGGGCGAAGATGACAGTTACCTTCGTTGCGGTGAAAAAGGGCTTCGATCAGCCGGGCGCGCAGGAATACACCGGGCGGGTGGTGCTTGCGGACATCGGCATACCCCCCGAGGTGGTTGCGGACCAGGCGTGCGTCGAGGTCTAAAAAGGTTAAAAAAGACTTCTACAGGCCGTACGCGGCGCATATAATCCTGATTTCCGGGTTTCACGCCGGTTTGGAGAGATTTTTTGTTCTTCTGACATGAAAGGACTATGAAATGCCATTAGTACCGATGCGAATATTGCTGGATCACGCGGCCCAGAACGATTACGGTCTGGCGGCGTTCAACGTCAACAACATGGAGCAGATACAGGCGATAATGGCCGCCGCCGAGGAGACCGAATCGCCGGTAATTGTGCAGGCCTCGCGGGGGGCTCGTAAGTATTCCAACGACGCGTACCTGCGCCACCTGATGCTGGCGGCGGTGGAACTGCACCCGAATATACCCATCGCCATGCACCAGGACCACGGAAACTCCCCCGAGACCTGCGCCAGCGCCATTGAGCAGGGCTTTACCTCCGTTATGATGGACGGTTCGCTGGATGAAGAAGGCAAGAATCCGTCCACCTACGAATATAACGTTGAGGTCACGCGGAAGGTGGTCGAGATGGCACACACAAAGGGCGTGACGGTTGAGGGCGAAATCGGCGCGCTTGGCGGCATCGAGGACGGACACGGCGCCGGACTCTCCGAGGAAGAGGTGCAGAAGCACCTGACCGACCCCGACCAGGCAGAGCAGTTCGTCGCCGAAACCGGCGTGGACGCCCTGGCCGTGGCGATAGGCACCAGCCACGGCGCTTACAAGTTCAAAAAGAAACCAACCGGCGAGGTCCTCAAAATGGACCTCATCGAGGAGATTCACAAACGCCTGCCCAATTCCCACCTGGTGATGCACGGTTCCTCGGCAGTGCCGCAGGAACTTCAGGACATCATCAACAAGTACGGCGGGGAAATCCCACAGACCTATGGCGTTCCGGTCGAGGAGGCCCAGCGGGGCATCAAGCACGGTGTGCGGAAGGTCAACATCGACACCGACAACCGCCTGGCAATGACCGGCGCGATTCGAAAGGTCTTCAGCGAAACGCCCGAGAAGTTCGACCCGCGCAAGTATCTCGGACCGGCGCGCGAGGCAATGAAGGAAGTATGCCTGGCGCGGATGAAGGCATTCGGACAGGCGGGCAACGCCGGTAAAATCCCCGTCAAGAGCTGCAAGGAAATGGTCGATTTTTATAAATAGTTGACTGGTTGATTCGTTAATCAGTCGATCGGCAAATCAGTAAATTCGCATAATTTGTAAAGAAAGTTGTTAACAGGCGCAGCGGCGTAGGAACGCCGCCGTGCCTATTTACGAGAGCGCAGCCGAGTGGTATTCGCGGGTTGGAAGCCCGCGACACTCACGTGCGGGACCCGGACGGGCAATCTGCCGTGACACGCGTTTACGGCGCCAGGCCGGGGGGGAGTGCGTCGGGCTTCAACTGTGACTCGGCGTCGAAGGGATTGTAGAGCGGGTCGGCGATGAGCGTCTGCCGCCAGCTGACCATGGGGTTTGTCCGCCAGTAGCACTCGGCCACGGTCCATTCACCGGTCAGCAGCAGGGGAAAGAAATGTTCAGGCAGGGGGAACGAACCGAGGTATGGCTCATTGACGGCTCCGATGGTTGCGGCCACGCCGTTCTGGAGCATTTTTGGACACCATTCTTCGCTTTCGGGGTTGCGGAGGTTCATGGCCTCGAAACTGGCGATGTGCCACGCGACCGCGCCGGGGCGCCACGTGAATGCGGGTACGTATTTTTTCAGCGAGTACCACCCGCAGTACAGCGCGGCGTTGGGGCAGGTATTCGGTTTGAAGACCGAGAACGTGTCTTCTGTCACGACGTTTATCTTCGTGTTTGTTTTGACGAACGATTCCAGTTTTTTCAAATGGCTGTCGTATTCGCGAGCGCGCTTGGGCCCGCCGATGTCTATGTAGAACGTGCCGCTCAGGCCGGTTTTTTCAACCGCGACCGAGTCGTTGATGATGTTCCTGGCCACATCGGGCGCCGGGCCGTCTATGCGTGCTGTCATCATGACAGGCGGCACCTTTTTGTTCCGGTATTTCCTGGCGGTCTTCCAGTGCAGCGGATTCAGAATCGGGCCGTCAGTTTTGTATTCGCCCCACCACATAAGTGCCAGTTCGCTGTCCACGGCGGCGTCGGCGCGTTTCGGCAGGAACCTCGAGGCCTGTTCGGCGGCGTAGGAGTAAATGAGCGATACCCCGCCGGACTGCTCCATAAGGTCGAGCTTTTTGGCGGCTTTTTCGGCGGTGAGGTCGGATTTGCGTATCTCAGCCAGTTCCTTCTCAACTTTTTCGAGTCGCTTCGACAGTTCGTCTACGGCGGGCGCGCCGGGAACCTCGTGATCCTTGAGAAACCGGATTGCGCCCTTTATTCCGTAGATGTCCATGTGCAGGGCCGCAAGCTGACGCATTGCAATTTGCTTGTGGTCGGCGTCCTTGATCAGCCCGGCGTCCACTTCCTTTCGCGCCAACACGCCGGTGATGTCCTTTTGCGGGTCCTTTTTATCCAGTAGTGATTTGGACGGCTCGGGCATAGGCGATTCGAAGAGATTACCGATCGGCCGAAGCCCCTGGGTGCGCGGTGCGGGGAACTTTCTTCCGACTGTGCCGATGAGTTTGTAATCGATTGCAAGACGGTATTTAGCCCTTTGTGCCGCGAGTTTGAATACCTTGCCGATTTCACCGGCGGCCTTTTTAGGACCGGCCACGCGCACGGGCACGCCCCACATGAGGCACACGCAACGGATTTTGCCGCTCAAATCGTTTTTGAGCATGTGTTTTCGCAGTTCCAGCAGGATTTGCGTTTCGTAGTTTTCGCGCGACACTTGGTAACGTGTGGTGGTCTTTATTTTCGCGATATTTTTCTGCGGAATTTCCCTCATCTTTGCGTAGTACTCGGCCAGTTCCACCGAGTCGCCGCTTGCGGAATTCGCCACGACTAGGACCTCGTGGGGTTCAAGTGCGCCGGTGTCCTGCGGCCGGAGGGTAAAAACGGCGAACATAATACACAGCGTCGTTATTGTCGTTGTCTTCGTGTTATGGGGCATTTTCAATCCGTGGCGGCTTGGGGTATAATGGTTGCGGCGATAGACATTCCTGAAAACAATCCTTCCGTCGCTTAGTATACAGAACGTAAATCGGCAATTTTGTCGATAACTCTATGATAAGGGAAAATGAAGTTTTGCGCGGCAAATAAATATTCTCCCGCACGCGTCAGCAGGTTCTGTGCGTTTGCGCGCCTCGGCGGGCGCCGGGGACGGGGCTTGCCTCGGAGCGGAGCGATTTGCCTGCTCTTAGGCGCTTTGGCGCTGTTAACGGCGGGTTGCCCGGTTACCCAGCGCCTGGACACGCCGGCGAGCCCGGAATTCCTCACCGAGCCGCAAACCGGGGCCAGGTACTGGCTGTACGTTCCCAGCAATTATACCGATCAAAAGACCTGGCCCATGGTGGTTACGCTTCACGGCACTTACGGGTGGGACGGTCCGATGAGGCAGGAGATGGAGTGGCGCAATCTCGCCGAGGAAAACGGATTTATCGTGGCCGCCCCGTACCTTTACAGCGTGCAGGGCATTTTGCCCACGGTAAAGGCGCTGTGGTACAGGGACCTGGAGAAGGACGAGCGGAACATACTGTCGCTGATCGACCATCTGAGCCGAAAGTACCGCATTGACGCCGAGGCGATAATGCTGACGGGCTTTTCGGCAGGGGGGTATCCGCTGTATTACACCGGTCTGCGCAATCCCGAGCGGTTCAACCTGCTCATCGCCCGGGCGTGCAACTGCGACATTAAGATACTCGAAAAAATTCCCATCACCCCGAAAATGCAGGAACAGAACGTTGTCATATTCTGGGGCAAGGCCGACCCGCTGCCGATAAAAAACCAATCCTGGGCGGCGTTCCGCTATCTTCGCCGCCACGGGTGCAGAAACGTCCAAAGGAAGAAAATCGAAGGCGGGCATTTCCGCAAGCCCGGCATTGCGATGCGAATCTGGCGCAAGTACCTTCCGGACAGATACACCGACGCGGACCGATAGGCGCGATTGGAATGCCGCGCGCCACTGTTGACTCAGCGTTTTTTGCTCAGGATGGGCGGATCGCGGTAAAGGGCCTTTTCCTGAAGTTCATCCAGCGGTATGTCCTTGGCGATTTTCCCGACGGGCGCCTTTGCCACTCGCCTGAAGACCATGTAATATCCTTCATCCTTTCCGACGGGCAGTTGGTAGACCCAATCGACCTTTAACTCCTTGATTCCGATCTTGGGCGACCATGGTCTGCCCACGAGCAGGTCGGCGTACTGCCACTGGTTTTCTTTCTTCAAAGGCGGGAAGAACCTCCATCCGGCGTAAAGTCTGCCCGTATTTTCGGCCCGTTCTTCCGAGACGTAGGTAAGGTACCCCACGGGGTAATGGCTTTGTCCGTCGGGGCCGACCAGGCGGAAGTGCGTGCCGACAAGTCGCCACCAGTCTTTTGCCCCCCTGAGCTGTTCATTGACGCCGATCCTGACCACGACGGGCCTGATGTTCGCCTCGGCAGGAAGCAGCGGGGCGGGCGGAAGCCGGTCCAGACCTTCTATTTCCTTCCGCTTTTCTTCGGTTAGGTCATAAGCGCCGTGGACCTTCAGCGAGTCGGGCGTGGCGTCTATCCTTCCGTTTTTACCGGCGCGGTTGCGTGCGCAGAACAATTCGAGCAGAAGATTGTCGTGGGCGCGGGCGAAGCGTTCCGAACCGGACAGCGACCCGCCCGACACTATGCCCGCCAGGCGCACGGTGAACTGGTCGGGGTAGAACGGCGCCAGCGACTGTCGCCGACGCAGACCGTCGTCGAACGGGCGAAAGGTCAGGATGGTTTTTCCGAATGGAAGCATCTGGAGGGCGACGATCAACACGCCCACGGCCAGTATCCCGGTGACAAGGCCAAAAATGCCGCCAAGTATCCGGTCAGGCCAGACGCCGAGCGTGATTTCCCGCGGCAGGATCCTGTCGAATATCAGTCTAAGCACCAGCAGCGGTATGAAAAATAGCGCCACAAGCATTATTGCATCGGCGGTTGCGGGCTGGCGCGCATAGAGGAAACTCTCTGCCAGCGGCTCGTAGAAACCGAAAGCCAGCAGCGTGCAGACCAGTGTTAGTATCATCATCACCAACGCGCTGAACAGCCCCCTTACGGATTGATAAAACGCTATCGCTACGACGGCGATTGCGGCCAGTGCTTGAACAGCCATCTTGTGCTCCCGTTGGAATATCGCCTGGTTAACTCTTTTTGCCGCCGGACGATTGCGGCGACTGGGTTACCCGGATGACTTCCTTGATTCCGGTTTCGCCCTGTATAACTTTTTTCAGCGCCTGCTCCTGGAGGTACAGCATTTTGTGCCTTCGGCAGGCGGACTTTATATTCTCCAGAGAGGCGTTTTCGATAATAAGGTTCCTGATATCGTCGTTGATTTTCAGCAGTTCGAACACGCCGGTCCGCCCGAAATACCCCGTGCCCTGGCACGTCATGCAGGTTATTTCGTTGCCCTTTTCGTCGGTAATTGGTCTTGTCGGGGGGCGGAAGAATTTCTCGCCCTTGTCGGCGGGTATGTTCGCCTTTGAAAGCATTTTCGGGTCGGGACGGTAGGACTGGCGGCAGTTCGGGCAGAGTTTGCGGACCAGCACCTGGCAGAGCACGCCGAGCAGGTTTTCGGTGGCGGCCTCGTTGTCCCCACGAACCTTTATCCACTTGGCCAGGGCCTGGAACGCCCTTTGTGCCCTTATGCCCAGCAGGATGCATTTTGATTTGGCGGCGTCGGTAATCAGTTCGGCGGTGGCCCGATCGGGGCACTGGTCGATCATTATAACTGCCGGGTCCAGGCGCAGCGCCGCGGTTAGTTCACCGGACACTTCCTGCCTGGAGTCGTAGGTTTTCTGGGTGACGTTCTCCAGGTCGATGGTTTTTTTGTTTTCGATGGTCATTATCTGCTTGATGAACGCATCGTGCTCCCTGAGCAGCGAGTACAGCGTGCTGGTAAGCCCGTTGCCCGGTGGGGCGGAGACGATAATAAGCCCGTTGTCCGAGGCGTTCATGTTCCGCAGTTGCTCCAGGACATCCTTGCTGATGCCGAGTTGTTCGAGGTCCGTGCGGACGATCTCCTGGACGATCTTTATCCGCATTTTCTGTCCATGCGTGGTTCCCGCGGTGGTTATCATCATGTCCGTGGCGTTTCCCACGCCGCCGATGTCGATGGAGATGCTTCCCTTCTGGGGTTTGCGGACATCCTGTGTGTCCATTCCTGCGGGACCCTTTATAAATTGTATAAGATCCTGACTGGCGGGGATTTCCATGGGCAGTCTTTCGTTGACCACACCGTCGATGACGAATCTGACCCTGGCATTTTTGCCCGCAGGCGCCACGTCCGCTTCGCTTGCGCGATGATAGATTACGTCGTAAAGGAAACTCTGGGCCGTGTTGTAGATGTTTCGCTGGTGATCGGTCGCACTCTCGCCGGGGGGCATGACGATTTTGCCGTCGGCGCCGTAGATCTTGACTTTTTCGAGCACCTCCACTTTTTTGGGCTTCCTCTGGAATGTCACTATCCCCTTGAGGTGCTCTGCGGAGAGCACCCTGCCCTCCAGCGGGACCTTCTGATCTCGCCAGTATATGTATGCGAAGCAAACCGCCCACGTCAGTACGAGGTGGATCGCCAGGCCCAGCAGGTAAATCGGAACCATCAGCCAGGCGAGCAGCGTGATAACTCCGCAGCCCAGCGCCGCGGACGTCCATATCGGCTGCAACGGTCCGAATTTGCGCGCGTCGGCGAATATCCACGGAATGGCGACAATCCACGGAATCAACAGCAGGAACATGACCAGCAGCTTCGGCATCGAGACGTATGCGCCTGCGGGAATTGCGGCTGCCATGAGGATGTCGGTATCGGCTAAATGAAATTCCATAAGCGTCCTTTCAGCGTGACCTGCCGAACGTTCCGCCGGTATCGGTTTTAATGCCCTTCATCATCATTTTCAACTCGTCTACGTTGGGCGCCGCCTCGTATGCAACCTTCGGTTCGATGTAGGCCTTTTGTATAAGGTCCATTAGCGAGTGCGAAAAGGTCTGCATTCCTTCGTTTTCGCTGGCTCGCAGGGCGTCGGACAGTTCCCCGTCGCGTCCTTCGGCTATCAGACGGCGTATGTGCGAGTTGTTGAGCATAACCTCGACGGTGGGCACCCTGTCGGAATCCTTTGTGATGCTTGGCAGTAGTTTCTGGCAGATAATGGCCACCATGTTTGTCGCCAGCGACAGTCGCGCCACGTCGCGCATGTCTGCGGGGAAGTAATCGAGCGTCCGGCTGACCGCACCGGGCGCGCTGGAGGAGTGTACAGTGCTGAGGACAAGGTGCCCGGTTTCGGCAGAGTGAAGCGCGGTCTGGAAGGTGTCGGCGCTGCGCATCTCGCCGATGAGTATCACGTCCGGGTCGGTTCGCATGAGGTATTTCAGGGCGGTTTCGTACGTGTCGACGTCTATTCCGATTTCGCGCTGACTGACCAGGGCAAGTTTCTCCCAGTAGAGGTATTCTATGGGGTCTTCTACGGTTGCAATGTGGCATCGCCGGTTCTGGTTGATGTAATCGAGCATGGCGGCCAGGGTCGTGCTCTTTCCGCAACCGGAGGGGCCCGCCAGAAGAATAAGCCCCTGTCGGTAATTCGATATTTTTTTGAGAATGGGCGGCAGGTGCAGCGTTTCAAAATCGGGTATTTCGGCCGAGACCCTTCTTGCCGCCACTGCGGGTCGCCCCCGCTGCCTGTATATGTTAATCCGGAACCGGTCGGACCCCGCCAGTTCATAGGCCAAGTCTATGCTGCCCTCGCTGTCGTACTGGTTTTTCTGCCGGGTGGTGAGCAGTTCGTCGACGAGTTCGTTAACTTCCTGCTCGCTGAGCGGCGGCGACTGGATGGGATTGATGTCGCCGGTGGTGCGGATGTGCGGGGGCGCTCCGGCCTTGATATGAAGGTCCGATGCGTCGACCTTTATCATCGCCTTGAAATACTTTTCGAGTTTGGGCGGATTATTGTTGTTTTGATTGTTCTGCTGGTTCATATGCGGGTTCGTCCGGCGCAGTTTCGGCGACGACCCTGACGGGCACGCCTCTTTTGGCCAGATAGTCCTTCGTTTGTTTTATCGTATAAGTTTTGTAATGGAAGATACTTGCCGCCAGAGCCGCATCGGCGCCCCCGGCGGTGAGAACCTGGTATATGTCGTGTGGGCTTCCCGCGCCGCCGGAGGCGATTACGGGGATGTCCACGGCGGACGATACTGCGCGGGTAACCTCTATGTCGTATCCCGCCTGCGTCCCGTCGGTGTTCATGACGGTCAGCAGGATTTCGCCGGCGCCACGCCGACGGACTTCCCTGGCCCACGACACCGCCTCCAGCCCGCTGGGTATGCGCCCGCCTTCGGTGTGCACTTCCCACAATTCGCCGCCGTTGCGTTTTATGCGCTTGGGATCAATGGCGACAACGATACACTGTGAGCCAAAATATTCCGCCGCGATGGAAATGAAATTCGGGTTTTTTACGGCGGCAGTGTTGACGGAGACCTTGTCGGCCCCGGCGTTGAGCAGCGCCCGGCAGTGATCGATGGTGTATATTCCGCCTCCGACGGTGAAAGGGATGAAGACCTCCTCGGCCACGGAGTGGACGACGTCCAGAAGGATGTCCCGCCTCTGGTGGCTGGCGGTTATGTCCAGCAGGACAAGTTCGTCGGCGCCCTGGGCGTCGTAACTGCGGGCGACCTCGACCGGGTCGCCCGCGTCGCGGAGGTTTTCAAAGTGCACTCCTTTGACCACCCGTCCTTTATCGACGTCCAGGCACGGTATTATGCGTTTTGCCAACATAAGCTGCTTTGCAAGGTTCTGCTTGTCACGAAGCCCCGCCCGCTGCGGCGGGACAACAGGTTACTGTCGGGCTTGCGATGAATATCGGACATTCTATATATAATACATCCGAGTTGGCAATTACCAATTGGAGCAATTCACACTCCGCCGCGCGCCTCCGTCGGAAAACCACAGGCGGGAAGATAAAATACTGACGGCGTGCGGATTATTTTGTATGTATATCTGTTGACCGCTCCGTCTGTCATACTATAAAAAACTGATGGCGGGCAGGCGCTGATGTGCGGAACACCGTCCGAACCGACGTGAGGAAGCGCAAGCCGGAAACAGGGAAGGCGGCGGATGCTGATATTCGTGGTAAATTGCGGCAGCAGCTCGATTAAGTACCAGTTATTTGACATGACCGACGAAAGCGTTCTGGCCAAGGGCTTTATCGAGCGCCTCGGAAGCTTCGATGCGCAATTGCATCACAAATCAATCACCAAAGGTCGGGAGATGAAAAGGTCCGTGGGGCAGAAGGACCACAAGGCCGGATTGAAACTCATACTTGAAATGCTGACCGACCCCAAGGCGGGCGTGATTGACGATGTAGATGAGATTGACGGTGTGGGGCACCGGGTGGTGCACGGCGGGGAGGAGGTAACTGCCTCTGCGCCGGTTAACGAAGACCTGATCGACATTATCCGCCGGCACAGGAAACTCGCCCCCCTGCACAATCCCCCGAACCTGTCGGGGATACGCGCGGCCATGGAAGCACTGCCCGGCAAGCCGAACGTAGCCGTTTTCGATACGGCGTTTCTGGCGAGCATGCCCCCGGCGGCATACCGCTACGCCGTTCCCGAACAGTGGTACCGCAACTACGGCGTGCGGAAGTACGGTTTTCACGGCACCAGCCACCGATACGTGACACAACGCGCGGCGGAACTGCTGGAAAAAGACCTCGGGAGCATAAACCTTATCACGGCGCACCTGGGCAACGGATGCTCGATAACGGCGATTGCCGGCGGAAAGGCGGTCGACCATTCGATGGGCATGACGCCGCTGGAAGGGCTTATGATGGGCACGCGCAGCGGCGACATAGACCCTGCGGTGATCTTTTACATGATGGAAAACGGGATGTCGGCCCGGGAGATCCAGACCGCCCTGAACGAGAAATCCGGACTGCTTGGAGTCAGCGGCGCCGGCAACGACATGCGCAATTGCCTCCGCGCCGCTGATGAAGGCGACCAGAGGGCACAACTGGCCGTCGAAATGTTCGTCCGCAGGGTGGTCAAGTACGTCGGGGCGTACTATACCATCCTGCCTTCGGTCGACGCGGTGGTGCTAACCGGCGGGATAGGCGAAAATTCAATTCCCGTCAGGGCGAAGATATGCTCCGGGCTTGCGACCCTCGGCGCGGAACCGGAACCGGCGCGCAACGAAGCGACAGCAGAAGGCCGGGGCGGGGCGATTACGACCGACGGCTCGAAGCTTCCGGTATGGGTGATCCCCACCGACGAGGAACTGCTGATAGCCCGTGATACGGCCGAAATTATCCGTGCCTGAAACGTCTCGCCATTGGCGTGGTTCGATGAAAAATGTTACAATCATCCTGTGAGAATTCATTTGCCATTTGGATTTCATTATGTGTTAATATGCTCAGGACCAGGTCGGGTCCCGAGGCGTGGGGCGCGCTGTGGTCGCCATTGAACGATAGAGGAGTAAAATAATGCGCAGCGAACTCAAAATAGGGATAGCCATCGGATTGTTTCTCGTTGTTCTGGCGGTAATTTACTTCGCGGTGATGAGTGGCGGGGAGGGTGAAAAACCGCCGCAGGACGAGCAACAACAGGCCGACAAGACCCAATTCAACGTTCCCGAAGACGGAGACCGGCAAACCTCGGGCCAGGAAGGCATACTGCCCAGTCCAGATGCCGACGACGACGATAATGGCGGGTTAATCACCCCGAGAATCAGGTCCGGCGAGGATTCGTCCGGCGATGTCGCCGCTGGGGCGGAAGAAGACGACGACACCGACCTGCCGGACATACCAGGGGGTACCGAGACGGTAGCGCTGGATAGCGGTACCGAAACGGAGACCGGGTACGAGGAAACCCGCCTCGAAGGCGGATACGAACCGTTGATCGTTCCGGTCGAAAGAGAAACGCCGCCGACCGAGACGGTAACGACGACGGAGACCCGCACCGGCGGCGCCGGGACGTACGTTGTCAAAAATGGTGATGCCGGATTCTGGGGCATCGCCGAGAAGGTGTACGGGCACGGTAAGCATTGGCGCTTAATCAAGGACGCCAATCCGAACGTAGACCCCCACAGACTGCAGGCCGGACAGGTCCTCAAGACGCCGGAACTGACCGAGACCGTCGAGCCCACCGGTGGCGCCGATGATTCAACGACGACCGAACACGGCACCTTGTCGGGCGACATCTATACGGTGAAGGAAGGCGACGCCGGTTTCTGGGGCGTTTCCAAGAAGGTTTACGGAAGCGGGCGGTACTGGTATCTCATCCAAAAGGCCAACCCGAACGTTGACAGCAGGCGTCTCAAGGCGGGGCAGAAACT
>CAYZPY010000036.1:0-18648 GCA_964480425.1 uncultured Planctomycetaceae bacterium | reverse complement strand
CAGGCCTGGCAGGTGGCGATGAGCATACTGGCCCGGTCCGACGTGGAAACTCTTCGGTCCATATGCCGATCGCTGAAGGACCGCAAGGACGCAACCGACCAGAGAATTGAAATTCTGCGCCTGTTGATATCGGCCATGACCAAATCCGATCGGACCCGCCTCGAAGAGGTTGCCGAGGTTCGGCAGGAACTCGGCATGTCGCTGCTGGATGCGTCGCGACCCGCCGAGGCGGCCGAGGCCTTCGCCGAGGCGTACTCCGTTCTCGAATCGTCCGAGAATGACGATGCCGCCGCCGGGGCGAAAAAGGTTTTCCTGCAATGGATAGACGCCCTTCTGGCCTCGGAGAACCCCGCCGTCACGAAGGTGCTTTCCAAGCAGAAATCGGACGATCTTTACACACTTGCCCTGAAGCGCGTCGATGCGCACCTTGAGGAGTTATCCAAAGGCGACAAGCACCAGCCGATGATCACGCTGCTGGGCGCCGTGCTTGAGCGTTTGGCGCATCGTCTCACCGCCGAGCAGCAGAAGAACTACGAACGGATGCTCTCAGGCGCGATCGAGGCGCGCGACCGACACGATCGCCTGCTCGTCGAGCAGCTCATCGAGCAGCTCACCGGCGACGACGCCTCTGCGGCGGACAAGGCCTCCCGGCAGCTGGAGGCAATGTCAACACGCGCGGTGCCGCCGCTTGTCGAGCAGCTCAAGAAATCGGTTCGCAGATCCGACGGCGCCGCCGAAAAGGCCATTCTCGATGTCCTGGAGAAAATAACCGGCCAGGGACCTTCCTACGGCGACGAGGCAGACGTGCAGGACAAGATAAACGCCATAGACTCCTGGGCCCAAAAGGCGCCCGCACCGAAGCGCCCGGTCCCGGTCCTGGAGAACTGATCCTCACCGCCCGTCGATCACCAGAATCGACTGGTCGTCGATCAACTCGTGCCCCGAGCGGAACCTGTCCACCGCAAGGAAAAACTCTCGCGAGAGGAATTTAGCCGAACGATCGTGGAACCGCGACATGATGGTCCTTATCGGTTTGGACCCCAGCCGGTGTCCGATGGGATTCATAGTGTCCGTGACGCCGTCGGTGTAGATGACTATCCGCTGGGCGGAGGAAAAAGTAATGCACCTGTCAACCGGCGTGAATTCCCGGACGCCCAGCAGCATGTCGTGAGCGCCCAGAATGTCTACTTCGGTTTCGCCCTTTTTCCCTATCAGCGGCGGAAGGTGCCCGGCATTGACGTAAAAGCACGACCCGCTGGGCGCGTCCAGCACGGCGTAGAAAATCGAGCACGGAAGTTTGCTGTCTATGTGTTCGCCCTGCTTGATAAGCATTTCATTCAGCGCACTGACAACCTGTCCCGGACGGGTGAGTTTGGGCTGGTCCGATCGCAAAAAACCCATAATCTGCGCCATAATCAGCGAGGCGCTGATGCCGTGTCCGACCACATCACCCATAACCACGGCCAACTGTTCGCGATTGATGCGGATGAAATCGTAAAAGTCTCCTCCTATGGTGCGGCACATGCGATTATGCACTGCAATGTCATGGTGCTCCCAGTCCTCGGGTTGCATTTTGGGCAGCAGCGCCGCCTGCAATTCCGCCGCAAGCGCAAAATCGATACTGTCTTCACGGGGTATCACTTCGGTCATGGCTCATCCGCGCGGGCGGCCGTGTCGGAATCCGTGCGGGATTACTCCATCACGGAGAAATCTTCCTTGGGCACGCCGCATTCAGGGCACACCCAGTCATCCGGAATGTCCTGGAACGACGTGCCCGGTTCAACACCGTGTTCCGGTTCGCCCTTCCGGGGGTCGTAAACGTACCCGCATACGTCGCATATATATTTCTTCATCCGGCGATCCTTTCGTTATTCAATTGTAGTGGTCAATTTTGCGATTTCTCCAAATAAGTACGCCGGCGGCGGGCAATACTCCAGGCGCAGGTCCTACCACATTCCGCCAATCAGTCGCGAAATGTCGTGCCACATCAGCGCCACGAACAGACCCAGCAGTAAAAACAGCCCCACCGTCCATATTATGGTCACCACCCTTGCGGGCGGTGGCCTGCCTGTTATCTTTTCTATTATCAGCAGCACGGCGTGCCCGCCGTCGAGCACAGGGAACGGAAGGAAATTAATCACCGCCACTATGACGGATATCATTCCCATAAAATACACGAACATCACCATGGACTCCCTGCTGACGCTCACTGCCATGCTCCCGATGCCCACCGGACCGGCCACGCCGCCGGTGCCGACCTCACCGGTTATCAGCATCTGAAGCGTGATATACTGCAACGTGATGAAATTCAGCACCTCTCCGGCGCCCCATGCCACAGCGGCAAGCGGATTGGTCTTTCGTATCGTCACTTTCAGCGACTCAAAGGGCAACGTGGAGTCGAACAGGGAATACCGGTAATCGTCCGCATCGAAGACCTCATCGGTAAGCCGCCCCAGTTCGGCAACGGCGGGCACGCCCGCCCGGCTGTAATGTACGGTTATATCTTCCCCCCCCAGGTCCTCCAAGACGTTAATCATCGAGACCCACGTGTCCACGGGGCGGTCGTTAATCTTTTCGATAACGTCGCCGTTGCGAATACCGGCGTCGGCGGCCGGAGAATCATCCCTGATTCCCGCCACCACCATGTGTGTCACGTCCGCCCTGACCTGCACACCTATCAACTCCTTGCGCCTGGAGGGCTGAATCTGCCTGGTAATCTTCTGCCCGTTGCGCAGGACGGTGATGTTGGTTTTCTTACCGGCGAATTTCTCGCACAGGTCGAGCATTTCGCGGTACGTGGGGCGTGGCTCATCCGCCAGGGAGATTATAATGTCGCCCGGCTCCAGGCCGGCCTTGTCGGCAGGAGCGTCCTTGGTAACCGCGCCGACCTGAATGCGCGGAACCATCCCCAGCACCTCCAAAAGTTCTTCTTTACCCACCCTATCTATATCTTTTTTGGGATACTCTCTGACCTGCCCCTGCTCGGTGCGAAATACGACAACCTCTTTTCCCCATCTGAGAATCTCCCCGTATACTCGCCTGGCATCATCGTTGGTCTTGAGGAACAGCACGTCCCTGAGCTTGCCGCCGCTAATCGCCGGGCGGAGCGTTACTTTTTCATCCACACCGTTGTTTGATTCTCTTTCGATGGCGACGGTAACCGGTGCGCCGTCGAGGTTCTTTTGGATTTCCACGAGGTCCCAGCCGTGGCGAATCTTTCTGCCGTTTATGGACACTATCCTGTCGCCCGGGCGGAACTTGCCCAGAGGTTTGTATTTTTTCGTCGCGTCGAATACCGGCATCCACGGCTGAACTATGCCGTAAGTAACGCCGCCCAGTTCGGACCCGCGGTCTTTTTCCTTTATTTCGATTTTCGCCTGCCCGGTGTATTGGCGACCGTCAATCTCCCGGCGGAAGATTATCTCGTGCACGTCGCGGTTTCTGTCCCTTATGCCGGCCATCCGTAGTTTCTGGAACCTGTTGACCTCCCTGGAATTAATCCGGATTATCCTGTCGCCGGGTTTCAGTCCTATCCGATGGTCGCCCTCCGCATCCGCAGGCGGGGGCTTATCGAGCCAGGTGATTTGCGCCCTGGTCGCCGCCTTTCCCTCGACCACGTCGCCCACTACCGGCGCGACGAAATCGATGCCCACCAGACACACCAGGATAAAAAGCACCCCCGCCAGTATGACGTTCATAACCACCCCGGCGGCGATGACGATAAATCGCGCCCCCACCGACTTGTTCATGAACGAACGGGGATCGTCGCTTTTATGTTCCTGCTTACCGAAGTCTTCCTGTCCGAGCATCCCGACGTATCCGCCCAGCGGAACGGCGCTTAGGCGATAGTCGGTTTCGCCCTTTTTGAAACCGCACAAGCGTGGTCCGAATCCTATCGAAAACCGCTCGACCTTAATTCCCATCAACTTGGCGGCAATGAAATGCCCCAGTTCGTGCGACACGATCACCACGCCCAGGCCGATCAGGAACTGCAGAATCGGCCAAATCCACTGCGACCACGCCTGGCTGATTTCAAGTGCTAAAAAATACATTGAAGTTTCCTGCTACATTCCGCCCGCAGTCACGCGGCGTTCAACTCCCCACCGCGCTTTCGACCTTCCTGCGGGCCTGCTCCTCTGCGGCGAAAAGTTCTTCCAGTGTGCCGGATTCGGAGCATTCGGCACGTTCAACCGCCTCCTCGACCAGCGGCACGATCCTGTCGAATGTGATTTTGCCCGCCAGGAACGCCTTGACCGCCGCATCGTTGGCGCCGAGGAACGCCGCACCGCCAAGGTCGCCCTTTCGGATGGTTTCGTATCCGATATCTATCGACCGCTTGAAGCGCCCCTCCACCGGGCGGAAATTAAGACTCCCTATCTCCGCAAGGTCAAGGCGCTCGTACCTCCGGGAGGCGCGCTTCGGGTAGCAAAGCGCTATGGAAATCGGAAGCGTCATCTCTGGTCTGGCCAGCTGCGCCATAATGGACCCGTCGCAATACTCCACGAACGAGTGCACGATCGATTCGGGATGAACCACAACCTCTATCTGCTCGGCGGACAGGTCGAACAGCCAGTGCGCCTCGATCATCTCCAGCGCCTTGTTGAGCATGGTGGCCGAGTCTATGGTGATTTTTCGACCCATCCGCCAGGTGGGATGATCCAGCACGTCGTCCACCGTGGCGCCGCTGACGTCTTTATCCGCCCAGTCGCGAAGCGCGCCGCCCGATGCGGTTATGATGACCTTGTAGACCTCCTGGCTGCTTCCGGCGTAAAGGCACTGGAAGATGGCCGCGTGCTCGCTGTCCACCGGTATCAGGCGGGCGGAGTGCTTTTTCACCGCCGAGGTGACTATGCGACCGGCCATCACAAGCGTCTCCTTGTTGGCGATGGCGATTATCGAACCGCATTCTATTCCCGCCAGCGTGGGTTTCACGCCCGTCGTGCCCGAAACGCCCACCAGCAGCGCGTCGGGGCGGGTCTGGTAAACCAACTCCGTCAGCGCCTCGGGACCGTTCAGTATCTGCGTTTCGTTCGACAGCGAGCCCTTGAGTTCGTCCGCCGCCCGAGCATCGGCCATCGCCACCACCCGGGGATGATAATGCGAAACCTGTTCGGCCAGCAGTTTGCTGTTGCTCCCGGCCGACAACGCGCAGACACTCAGCTCCGGCACGGAGTCGATCACCTCCAGCGCCTGTTTGCCCACGCTGCCCGTCGAGCCGAGCACCGCTACTCGTCTTTCTTCCATTACGCGTCCCTTCGTCTGCATTTATTAAACGGCGCGCCCACACGCAGACACTAAGCCACAGTCGCCCGCCGGTCAAGCGCATCTGGTACTTTCCATGACTGCCTGAGTAAAAAGCGGGGTTACCCCCCTGCCCGCCCGCCGGAGGAAGGCAGGTCCCGCTGCTCATTTATACCCGGAAATCATGATCCCGTTATTATTCCGGGAATTCCAGGTCCGCGTAGCGCAGGACGATTTTTTTTAGGCCCAGGTCCTGAAAATCGATCACCACCCGCGTATCCGGCCAGGACTGCGACAAGCTGACGATCCGCCCGGTCCCGAATTTCGGATGCCTGACCCATCTTCCGGGCGTCATGTTAACGTATTCCGGGGGCATCGGCTCGGCGCCGCCCTTGACGGCCGCCTCGATAATCTCCCGCTGGAGCACATCGTCGTAGAAGCCCCCGGCGGCGGGAGCGGGCCTTTTTCGCCCGCGTCGGGGTCCGCAGCGCCGCCTCGGCACCGAGGCGAACGTCGTGAGGTCTTCGGCGCGGACGTGCTCGGGTCCGATTTCCATCAAAAAAGGCGAGACGGCCTGCGACGTGGTGCGTCCGTGGATCATCCGCTTGCGGGCCGAACTCAGAGTAAGCGCATCCTGCGCGCGCGTCATGCCCACGAACAACAATCGCCGCTCCTCCTCGATCTTCTGCTGCGGGTTTTCGAACCGATCGCCTCCCCCGGCCGAATCGTCCCTGACGAACGGAAGCACTCCGTCCTCGCAGCCGACCACGTAAACCACCGGAAACTCCAGACCCTTGGCGGCGTGAAGCGTCATGAGCGTCACCGCCTGGTCCCGCCCCTCGAAATGGTCCACGTCGGATATCAGCGAAACCTGTTGCAAATAATCCTCCAGCGACGCGGCGCCCGCCTCGGCCTGCTGGTCAAACTGGGCCGCCGAGGATACCAGCTCCGACAGGTTCGCCAGCGGTTGGTCGCCTTCGCCGCTTTGCTCGTCCCGCAGCGACCGCTCCATCTCCGTGCGGTTGATTATAGTCTTGATGAGCTCGCTCACAGGTCCGTCCTTTTCGTCGGCCAGGGCGTTCATCAGTTCCACAAAGTCCGACACTCTTTTTACGGCGGCACTTTTGAGCCCCGCCTGTTCGCTCCGTCTAGCCGCTTCCAGCAGCGATATTCCCCGCGTCCCGGCCAGGGCCTGCAAACACCCCACCGTCCTCGAGCCGATACCCCTTTTGGGAACGTTTATAATCCGCAGGCAGCTGACGTCGTCGTCGGGATTGACCAGAACCTTGAGATACGCAAGGACGTCCTTTATCTCTTTGCGATTGTAAAACTCCACGCCCCGTGCGATGCGGTACGGCACGCCCTCCTTGACCAGCGCCTCCTCCAGTACGCGCGAGAAACTGTTGAGGCGGTAGAAAACGGCCACGTCGCCGTATCGCCCACCCGCGCTATGGCGCCTGCGGATGGACTGCACCACGTGATGCGCCTCGGCGTGCTCGTCGTCGCAAAGCACCACGCTAACATCGTCGCCGCCGCTGCGGCTGGTCCACAGGGCCTTTTCCTTGCGGTTCCTGTTGTGCGAAATCAGCTGCGATGCGGTCGACAGGATGGCCTGCGTCGAGCGGTAATTCTCCTCCAGGCGGATGATCGCGGCGTTGGGGTAGTCGTTTTCGAACTCCAGTATGTTTTCGATGTTCGCGCCCCGCCAGTGATATATGCTCTGGTCCGGGTCGCCGGTTGCGCAGATGTTCTGGTGGTCCATCGCTATGGTGTGGGCGATGAGGTACTGGGCGTGGTTGGTGTCCTGGTATTCGTCTATCAGCACGTAGCGGAACCTCTCGGACAGTTCCCCTCGCACGTCGGGCGCGTCGCGCAGCAAAAACGCCGTCTTCATCAGCAGGTCGTCGAAGTCCATCGCACGGTTGTCCCTCAGCCGACGCTGATATTCCATGTACACCTGCGCGACGGTGGTCTGGTACCAGCCCCGCACGCCGGAAGCGTAGGTCTCGGGCGTAAGAAGGTCGTTCTTGGCGTTGGAAATGGTCCCGTGCACGCCCGAAGGGCTGTACTTGCCCGGACGGATGCCCTGGTCCTTGAATATCCGTCTGATAAGACGCTTCTGGTCGGCGGCGTCGTATATGGTGAAATTCGCCTCCAGTCCGGCCCGTTCGGCGAATTCCCTCAACAGGCGGGCGCAAAGCGAGTGGAACGTGCATATCGTTGCGCCCGTTGGCCTGCCCGGACGGTTGACCGCCGCAGGAAGCCCCATCTGCTCGACGCGCTGACGCATTTCTCCGGCGGCCTTGTTGGTGAACGTAATTGCCAGCACGTTGCCCGCCGGCACCCCGCTGCAAATCAGATGCGCCACCCGGCGGGTGATTACGCGCGTCTTTCCGCTGCCCGCCCCGGCAAGCACCAGCAGCGGACCATCCACGTGCTCCACTGCACGACGCTGTGGAGGATTCAAATCATCGAGTATGTCCTCCGCAAGTTTCCTGTAATACATAACCAACGCTTTACTATAACGAACGCCGCCCGCGCCACCAAGCGCAAGGCGGCAAGGTGAGAACTTTTCTTTGGCACAACTAAAGCCGCCCGGCCCAGTACCGATGTTATTACATGTGAGTCGAATACCCAACAGGATACCGCCAAGATGACCGCCGACGGATTCGAAAATCTTCACCGAAAGTCCCGGGCCGCTCCGGAGGGTGCGGGGCGCTGCTATACGTCCTGCAACCGAGCGGCCCGACTTGATTTTTCACTACGGGGACGAGGCAGCGGGCACAGCATGCTTTGAGACGCCCACCAACCGGTCGCGCAGGGCAAAACAAGGCAGCACAGCGGGCGGCTCATAACGGGCCGCCCGCTGTTTTATTTTGCGCTATATCCAGCGCCTCACCAGTTTCAAGTACTTCCGATACTCCCGGACGAAGGTCTCCTCCATCTCCTTTTCCTTCCGGGGCACAAACACGCACGCCACAACCGCCGCGTAAAACCAGAAAAACGCCGGGGGCAGTAATCTTTTTCGTTTCATGGCGATTCGGCGAAGATATTACCCGGCGATGTTTTAGTGCATCGCCTCAGGCGCGTTGTGTTGCAGGCGACCCTGTCGGCGCGTTATTGTGTTGGTCGTTCGGAATTGATTCATGGATAAATTCGTCATCAACGGCGGCAAGCGTCTGTTGGGTCAGGTGCGCATAAGCGGCTCCAAGAACGCGGCCCTTCCAATAATGGCCGCGGCGATACTGGCCGACGGGCAAAGCGTGATATCCGGCGTGCCGGACCTTGCCGACGTGCGCCACATGTGCGACCTGCTGGGCGACCTGGGCGCGGAGGTCCGACGCGACGAGCAGGGTCGTGTGCACATAGACCCGGCGGGCGTGGAAAAAGGCGAGGGACACGCCGAATACGATCGCGTCCGCAAGATGCGCGCCAGCGTGTGTGTTCTGGGTCCGCTTCTGGCCAGGCGGGGAAGCGCCCGGGTGTCCATGCCAGGCGGATGCGCCATAGGCGCCAGGCCCATCGATTTGCACCTGCGCGGGCTCGGCGCGCTGGGCGCGAACATCAAGCTCGACCAGGGCGACATAGTCGCGTCCTGCAATCGCCTGCGCGGCGCGGAAATGTTCCTGGGCGGGCCTTTCGGCTCGACCGTGCTGGGCACCGCAAACGTGATAATGGCCGCCACACGCGCCGAAGGAACAACCGTGATCGAATCGGCCGCCTGCGAGCCGGAGGTCGCCGACCTGGCGGCTTTCCTTAACGCCATGGGCGCCAAAATCCGCGGCGCCGGCACGCCCAAGGTCGTCGTCGAGGGGGTAAACCATCTGGAAGGCACAGAGCACCACGTCATCCCGGACCGCATCGAGGCCGGAACCTTCATGATGGCCGCCGCCATGACCAACGGGCAGCTGAACATAAAGGGCATCCGCATGGACCACATGATGGCCGTGGTCGACAAACTACGCCAGGTGGGCATCACGGTCGAATCGGACGACGGCGGCCTGCCTACCGGAGACAAGCAGGCAGGCGTGCAGGTCGCCTCCCTGCGCCGGTTGAACCCTGCCGACGTAACGACCCAGCCGTACCCCGGCTTCCCCACCGACCTCCAGGCGCAGTTGACCGCCCTGCTGTGCCTGGCCGAGGGAAACAGCGTGATTACCGAAAAAATCTTCCCCGACCGCTTCCTTCACGTGGCCGAACTGCTGCGCATGGGCGCCAACATCCGCAAGGAAGGACCCACATCCATCGTCACCGGAGTCAAGCACCTCATCGGCGCGCCGGTGATGGCTTCGGACCTCCGCGCCTCGGCGGCGCTTGTGCTGGCGGGTCTGGTCGCAAAGGGCGAAACGACAATATCGCGCGTCTACCACATAGACCGGGGATACGAGCGGATAGAGTCAAAACTTGTACCCCTGGGCGCCGACATCAGCCGTATCGGTGAATAATCCTCATCGCCGCCCGGCGCAAAGCGCCACGGCCAGGGCGTCGGCAACGTCCGGGGGAGAGGGAAGTTTTGAAAGGTTGCATATCGCACGGATCGCACGCTGGACCTGCACCTTGGAAGCGTGCCCGTTTCCGGTAAGCGACTTTTTGATGTTCGTGGCAGAGAGGTTCATTATCTCTACGCCCTCCTGTCGGCAGGCAAGCATGACCGCTCCGCGTGCGTGCGCCATCAGTATCGCCGTGCGCGGGTGCTTGTAATGGGCGTAGAGTTTTTCGATGGCGGCAGTGTGCGGCGAATGCTCGCGGAGGACATCCCTGACGCCGGCGTGGATTTCCTCGATGCGCAGGGACAGTTCCGAGCCGCTGTCGGTGCGTATCGCTCCGGCCTCGATAATCTCATAATCCCGCCCCGGCAGTCTCACCACCGAGTAACCGGTGATGTTCAACCCCGGGTCTATGCCGAGTATTACTCGATTCGCCTGTGCGGACATGACAGCAAGATAACTATATTGATCGGATTATACAAAGAACCAAAATTCGAAATACTAAATCCGAAACAAATCCCAATTCGCCTCCGAACGAATTCATCAAAATTAAACCGACGTTCCATCCTATCGGCTCGCCTTCCACTTCGTCCCGGTGGGCGTGTCTTCCAGTTCTATGCCGACCTCGGACAGTTCGTTGCGGATGGCGTCGGCGCGGGCGAAGTCTTTGTCCTTGCGTGCATCGTTCCGCTCATCAATCTTCCGCTCGATTTGCTCCTTGGGCATCGGCAGCGGCTTGGCCTGCATCCGCTCGAAGCCGAAGCCAAGAACGCGGTCCATGTCAAGCAGCGTGGCATAAACGTCCTGCGGCGGAGCGGAGTCATCCTTCAGGGCCTTCCACATGGCCGCCACGGCGCGGGGGGCGTTCAGGTCATCCGCGATCGCCTCGTTAAACTCGCCGAGGTACGCATCCAGCGGCTCGCCCGGTTCGTCGGCGCATTTGTCCTTTAGTTCGACCACGCCGTCCCTGAGGCGATTGAACGCGCTGGCGGCGGCGTCCATCTGCTCCCACGAAAACGCCAGTTGCTGGCGGTAATGCGCCTGCATGAGGAAGTAGCGATAAGCAAGCGGATCGTACCCGGCCTCGATGAGACGGTCCAGCGTGAGGAACTCACCCGACGACTTGCTCATCCGCCCGCCTTGCGTGCCCGCGTCTTTCGGCATGGTTAAAAACTCGGCGTGCATCCACCAGTTGCACCATTCGTGCCCCAGGGCGGCCTCGGCCTGGGCGATCTCGTTGGTGTGGTGCACGGCCACGTGGTCTATCCCCCCGCAGTGTATGTCAAGCCGCTCGCCAAGGTGCTTTATTGCCATCGCGGCGCACTCGATGTGCCAGCCGGGGAACCCCACCCCCCACGGCGAGTCCCATTCCATCAGACGCTGTCTGTCTTTGGGCGAGAATTTCCACAGGGCGAAGTCGGTTGGATTTTTCTTGCCTTTGGTCACTTCCACCCTCGCCCCGGCGCGGAGACCCTCAAGGTCCAGTCGGGCGAGCTTGCCGTAGTCCGGAAGTTTTGACGTGTCGAAATACACGCCGTCGTCGATGGTGTAGGCGTAGCCGTTTTGCTCGATCTTTTTGACCAACTCTATCTGCTCGGCGATGTGCTCGGTGGCGCGGCACCACACGTCGGGCTCGAGGAGGTTCAGCCGGCGCATGTCGTTTTTGAACGCGTCCCAGTAGAACCGGGCTATTTCCCACACAGTCTTTCCCTCGCGCCGGGCGCCGAGTTCCATTTTGTCTTCGCCCGTGTCGGCGTCGGAGACGAGGTGACCCACGTCGGTGACGTTCATGACGTGCCTGACTTCGTATCCGGACCGGGTCAGGGCGCGCTTGAGGATGTCCTCGAACACGTACGTCCGAAGGTTGCCGATGTGCGCGTAGTTGTAGACGGTAGGCCCGCAGGTGTACAGGCGGACCTTTCCCGGCTCGATTGGCTCGAATTCGTCCACCCGACGCGTCATCGTGTTGTAAAGTCGAATGCTCATCTATTCTCCGCTTTCGGCCTCCGCTGAATCAATCGCCGACCAAACACACCACCGCGAAGGCAGCGATGCCCTCGCCGGCGCCGATGGCGCCCATGCCCTCGTTGGTTTTTGCCTTGACCGATACGGCCGATGGTTCCACGCCCAGCATCAGCGCGATGCTCTGCTGCATTTTATCCCGGTGCGGCGCGATTTTCGGCGACTCGGTAATTATCGTCACGTCGCAGTTGCCCACGCGGCAGTTGCGCTCGGCGGCGAGGTTAAGCGCGTGCGCCACGAAAATGCTGCTGTCGGCCCCGGCCCAGCGGTCGTCAGTCTCGGGGAAGTGCTGCCCTATGTCGCCGGCGGCCACCGCCCCGAGTATCGCGTCGGTCACCGCGTGCAGGACCACGTCGTTGTCGCTGTGGCCCAGAAGTACGCGATCTTGCGCTATACTCACACCGCCCAGCACTATCTCAGCCCCGCCGGCGGCGTCGGCGAAGCGGTGCGAATCATAACCGAGTCCTACTCTCATAACGCCACAGGTTATTGTAAACATGCACGCCCGGCAAGTTTCCAACAATGCCGGACTATATTAATTCGCCGCAGCGGGTGCGGGCAGTTCGATTTTTCCGCTCCAGTAGTAGGGCAGGTCTGCCTGACGGACGTCGGCCCAGAGACCGCGACCGGCCCGGCACGCCTGTCGCTGGAGGCGGAGGAATTCCCGCATGTGCTCGTGTTGAAATCGCGGGTCGGCGTAGGCGTATCCCCTGCGGACAAGTTCGCGATTGAGCATCGTCCCGTCAGGCAGATACACATACGCCAGCAGACGATGGTGCACTCCTCGCGTGCGTCGGTGCGGAAGCAGCTCCAGTCGGACGTCGCGGCCCGCAGCGGCCAAGCGCACGAACTCCCTGGCCTGGGGCGCGAAATGCTCCGGCGGCGTGTTGGGCTTGCGGTAATTCATTTCCGGCGTGTCCACGCCCCACAGGCGGATGCGGGTATGGCTGTGTCGCGCGTCGGGAACGTCCACGTCGAGCGTGTCGCCGTCGATCACCCTGATCACGCGGAACGTCTTGCCGTCGTATTTCTCGACGTCGGGCGTGGGGCGTCGGCCGAATACCCCGCTGCGGTCGGCGATTATCAGCCCGGCGACAATCGCAGCGACCAGTCCCGCCCAAAGCGACCTGCGAACGCCGTAGCGGAGTTTCCTTGCGCGCGAGGATAACTTGTATTTCCGTTCTGCCGCCGGCATGTCGGGCGATATTCTAACCAAAAGGCCCGCGGATTGACACACGCGGGCCCGGATTGTCGACCTTTCGCCGCCCCGTTATTCCAGCGGGAGGCGATAAATCGCCACGCTGTAAGGCGGGACCTTGAGCGCCTCGGCGTCGGGAATGGTCTTTTCGCTGATCGTGACGTTAGGTTTTTCGCCCGGTTCGTTGTATGACATCGGTTCCGGTCCTGTGATAATCCACGCCTTAGCGGACCGCCCCGGCGAGGCGACTTTGATGTTCGGCGACAGTTTGTGCATCCGGTCGGTGGGATTCACCACGGCGACGGTCAGGGCCTTTTTGTCTTTTGTAAGCGCGGCAGCGACGTCCAGCGGCTTCGGTGCACCGCTGGCTTCCACGGGTATCGAGCCGAACTCGGCACGGTAGAGTTTCAGCACAAGGCCGGTTGTCGCGAACGCCGCGTCGGTCTTCGTGGTCTTGATACACCCGATCACGTTGACGGTCTGGGCGTAGTTGGCCATGCGTACGATGTCGCTGTTGCGGATCATCTCGTTCAGCCCGGCCGCGACGCCAAGCGCGTCCTTGAGGTAATACCGCGTGCCAAGTTCGCCGTAAATGTACGGGCCGTACCAGTAATTCCACTCGTCCAGCGCGATGTCTATGTCTTTTTCGGACAGGTGCTTAATCTTTTTGCGCGCGTCGCGGTGGAACCCGACCTTGTCGGCGACCATCTTGGGCATCTGCGCCACGTGGTCCGCCACGTCCTTCTTGCCCTTGCGGTAGAAGTGCTCGCTTATCAGGTCCATGTGGTCGGCGCAGTTTTCGAGCATCGCCTGCGACCACTTGCCGATCCTGCCAACGGCCACAATCTTTATTGATGAATGCTCCTTCCGCATGGCTTCGGCGAATTCATTGTGCTTTTTGACGTACTTTTCCAGCGGCATGTGCCCCAGTTGCCAGTGCCCGTACATCTCGTTTCCGATGCCCCACCACGTCACGCCGTAGGGGTCAGGATGCCCGTTTTCGGCGCGTCGTTTGCCCATTGGCGTGTCCTTTGCGCCGTTAACGTATTGCAGTTCCTCCACGGCCATCTTCACGCCGCCCAGCCCGGAGTTGACCACGACGAGCGGCTTGGTCTCCAGCACGCGGCAGAACGTCATGAACTCGTCCAGGCCGAAGTCATTGTGCTCCACGCCGGTCCATGCGGGGTTCTTTCGCGGGGGGCGCCTGTCGCGCGGACCCACGCCGTCTTTCCAGTCGTACCCGCTGACGAAGTTGCCGCCCGGCCAGCGGTAGACGGGGCTGTCCAGTTCCTTGAGCAGTTTTAGCGTATCGGCCCGCATGCCGTGAACGTTGTCGGCGGGCATCAGCGAGGCCGTGCCCACCAGCACCGCCCCGCCGGCGGCGGATATCGTAAGCGTCGCTTTGGTGGTGGATTCCGTCGCGGTGAACGTAAACTCGTGTTTGGAATAATCGTTGCCGAGGTTCTTAATCGCCGCCTCGCCTTCGGCGTGCGACAGTGTGACACTTGCCGACGCCTTGCCGTCCGGGGCCTTGAGCCACACGTACCCGACGTACTTTTTGCCCTCGACCAGCCCCAGGTCATGCTGGCGGATACACGCGCCCGCCTGGAGCATCGGCGCATGCTCGCCCACGAACGGGTCCTTCTCGACCATCTTCACGTTGCGTGGACTGCCTGCAATCTCCCACGGCGAGGCGCCGACGACAGGGAACGGCGTTTTCTGGAGTTTTTTGTACGGGTCGTACTTTCGTTCAACGGGAAAGTAGAACTTGCGGTCCTCGAGCATTTCGGCCCATATCCCGCCGTAGATGCACCGCCCGAGGTGCTCGATGAACTGCCCGTAGATGTAAGGATTGACCGGCTCGCCCTTGGCGTCGAGATTTATCTCGATACTTGCGCTTTTGACCTCGTCGTCGGCTGCGAGACACGCTGCTGACAATACGCACGCGACAAGCAGCGCTGCAATAATTGTTTTTCTAAATGACATCATTTGCTCCTCTCAGTTGTAAGAGGTGGTGCGTCTATCTCTTTTTCGCGGTTTTTTTGCGGGATTTCTTTTTCCCGCCCTTTTTTGTCTTTTTCGAGCGGCGACCGCCCAGGCCGAACGCGTCGTGCACCACGCGGAGGGCCTTTTTGCCCTGACGGGAATCCACCAGGCAGGAGATGCGGATTTCCGAGGTGGTGATGTTCTGTATGTTGATACCCGCTTTTGCCAGCGCCTCGAACATTTTCTCCGCCACGCCGGTGTGGACGCGCATTCCCACGCCCACGGCAGAGACCTTGGCCAGGTGGTCCTCGAACCGTGAGCGGCACTTCATTGTCCTGCACAGGCGCTCGATGACCTTCCTGGCGTCCGGCAGGTCGCCGATGTCCACGGTGAACGAGACGGTGGCGGTTCCGTCGGCGGCGATGGTCTGTATGATGTCGTCCACAACGATGCCGGCGGCGGCGATGGTGTGGAATATTTTCGCAGCCACCCCGGGCCTGTCCGGCACCGAGGTCAGCGTTATGCGGGCGACTTTTTCCTTCAGCGCCGCGCCACTGACCACGATGCGCTCCATTGATTCTGTCTCTGACACGATTATTGTTCCTTTGCGGTTGTTAAGACTGCTTCGAACGTGTATAGGCACGTCGTATTTCTTGGCGAATTCCACCGCCCGGTTGTGCAGCACCCCGGCGCCCAGCGAGGCCAGTTCGAGCATCTCGTCGTAACTTACATTTTTCATTTTTCGCGCATTGGGCACCACGCGGGGGTCGGCGGTGTACACCCCATCCACGTCGGTGTAGTTCTCGCATTCCTCGGCGCCCAGCGCCGCCGCCAGTGCCACCAGTGTGACGTTGCTTCCTCCCCGCCCCAGCGTGGTTACGTGCCCCCGCTCGGTAATCCCCTGGAAACCGGCCACTATCACCACCCGCCCCGCCGACAGGTGATGCCGGATACGCTGGACGTCTATCTTCTTAATCCGCGCCTTGGTGTGGGCCTCGTCGGTGAGGAGGCCTATCTGCCCGGCGGTGAAACTTATCGCCGCCGCCCCCATCTCCTCCAGCCCCATCGCCATCAGCGCGATGGTCACCTGCTCGCCGGTGGACAGCAACTGGTCCATTTCACGCTTGGGCGGGTCGGACGTTATCTGCTCGGCAAGGTCCACCAACCGGTCGGTGGTCTTTCCCATGGCAGAGACTACCATAACCACCTGCCTGCCCGCCTTCTGGGCGCGCACGGCGCGTCTTGCGGCCGAGCGTATCTTGCCGGCGTCGGCCACCGACGTGCCACCGAATTTCATTACCACTATGCCCATGCCGGAAGGCAGTTCTACTTTCTACTATCTACTCTCTAATATTTTCCGTCAGTTCTCCCGCCACGACTGAACCACAGAGGCCACGGAAATCACAAGGTTCTTTCCTTGTGTAATCCGGACCGTTCAGTCCCATTCGCCTGCCTCGACGGGGCAGGCGTTGCGCGATCCACATTCTCGGCGCGGTAAAATTACTCCGACTCGTGCTTCGTAGCGACGTACTTCGCAGAACAGAACAGGATAAGTATAGAGGCCGAATATGCAAATAGAAATTGTAGCCCGACAGGATGTATCAGTCTTACTTATTGCCCCGTTTCAGCCGTGCCGCCGGAGGAATTCTCATCCCGCCGGGCCTGTGCGGACAGGCCGAACTTCACGACCAGCACGACGGTGTATCCCAGCAGCGCCTTCAGCACCGCCCCCAGCGAACCGGCCAGCAGGTCGTCCCATCCGCCGGCGGTGTATTTGCGGCGCCGGTGCAGCCAACGCACGAAACAAATCAGGAAAATCCCCGCAACAAGCGCCCACAGGGCGAATATCAGGACGATTCGGACGGGCTTGGATTCAAGGCGCGACAGAAATCCAAGAACGTACGTAAACAATCCGAAAACCTTTATCAAGACAAGGCGTGAATGAACCCTTGGTTTCGAAGTACAGTGTGATTTTTATCGGCCGGGTGGTCGAAAAAGTTTGAGGAATTTTCCGCATCTTATATCTGTTATCAGTTGTTTTTATTTTAAACGCCGTAAAGATTCGACTATGATTCGATAAAGACAGGTGAATTAGTTAATCGGTCTCTTCTTTTACTGATTAACTGATTAACCGATTAACGAGTTAACGAATTAACAGGAGCATAACGACATGGGCGGATTTTTCGGCGTGGTGTCCGGGGACGATTGTATCGAGGACCTGTTTTTCGGCACCGATTATCATTCCCACCTCGGCACCAGGCGGGGCGGGATGACAGTGTTCGATCCCGACGCGCTGGGATTCAACAGGTTCATACACAATATCGAAAACGCCCAGTTCCGCTCCAAGTTCGAGGACGACGTCCACAAGCTCCACGGCTCGTCCGGCATCGGCATAATAAGCGACTACGAGGACCAGCCGCTGATTATCGGCTCGCACCTGGGAACGTACGCAATCGTCACCGTCGGAAAGGTCACCAACGCGCCCGAGTTGGCCCGCCGGGCCTTCGCCGACCGCGCCGTCCACTTCGCCGAAATGAGCAACGGTGGCGTAAATCAGACCGAACTTATCGCCTCGCTCATAAACTGCAAGGACAGTTTTACGGAAGGCATCCGAAACATACAGGAGTCCATAGAGGGCTCCTGCTCGCTGCTTTTGTTGACCGAGGAAGGGATATGGGCGGCCAGGGACAAACTGGGGCGCACGCCGGTAATCATCGGACAAAAGGACGGCGCCATGTCGGTAACCATGGAAACATGCGCGTTTCCGAACCTGGGATACCGCACGCACCGCTATCTCGGCGCGGGAGAAACCGTGCTTATGACGGCCGACGGCATCGAACAGAAATTACCGCCGGGCAACAAGATGCGGATATGCTCGTTCCTGTGGGTGTACTACGGTTTCCCCGCCTCATCCTACGAGGGCATAAACGTGGAAGACGTAAGGAACCGCTGCGGCGCCGCACTGGCGACAAACGACGACGTGGAGGTGGACATGGTCGCCGGCATTCCCGACTCGGGCACCGGACACGCGCTGGGATACGCAAACGCCACCGGACTGCCCTTCCGCAGACCGTTCGTCAAGTATACCCCCACTTGGCCGAGGTCGTTCATGCCGCAGGACCAGAAAATACGCGACCTGGTTGCAAGGATGAAACTCATACCTATAAAGCAGATTATCGAGGGCAACCGCCTGCTGTTCTGCGAGGACTCAATCGTCAGGGGCACCCAACTCAAAGACACTATCCAGCGACTCTACGATTACGGCGCCAGGGAGGTCCACATGCGCCCGGCGTGCCCACCTTTGATATACGGCTGTAAATTCCTGAATTTTTCGCGGTCACGCAGCGAAATGGACCTTGCCGGTCGGCGCGCCGTAAGCGAACTGGAGGGTCCGTGCAAACACTGCCCCGTCGACTATGCAAACGCCGATTCGGACAAATACAATGAAATGGTCGACAAGATAAGGAAACGCCTGAACCTCACGACATTGAAATACCAGAAACTCCGGGATCTCGTCGAGGCGATAGGGCTGCCCAAGGAAAAACTCTGCACCTATTGCTGGGACGGCGAAGGATAATCCGGCACCGGTTGTAAGGTCCGCCCGACGGCGGAAATAAACCACAGAGAACAGAACATGAATTTCTTAGAATGTGTATGAGAACGTGTCGCCGGTGTCTGGCCCGCGCGTGACGAGGGCATCTTGCCCTCGCTGTT
>CAYZPY010000035.1:0-18779 GCA_964480425.1 uncultured Planctomycetaceae bacterium | reverse complement strand
GCTTCGCCGTCCTTGCCGGACTCGTCCTGGGCGACGAACATGACGACAATCTTTCCGCAAACTGCTCTAAAACCGGAAGATATTTCCCCCCTTTGCGGAAAAATTTTCCGTCTGTCCCCTCGATAATCGAGTTGGTCCTTTTGCCGCGCCGCGCTTGAGCTCGTTTTTTAAGTCTATTATTATCAGTAGTTAATGCGCTTGGCAAAAGGCATGGAGGCGTTTTGGCACATCCCTTGCAGGGAATCACTTTAAAAGGCCGCGCTGTCGGCAGATATTTTATCATGAACGGAACACAGCAAATACTTGCCCAGATAGTCCAACCCGCCGCCTCGGAAACTTCCCGGGGCGGGATCCTTGCACGCGCCGGTAAAACGCCGGTCCACACAGCGGTTCCGCACGCCGACGCGCCCGGCTTGACGTCATGCCGGGGCGTCGGCAACGGAACTGAAAGTTCCCCACATGGGCGAAAAGAAATCTCGGCACAGTCCCGGACCGTTGTGGCGATGAACCCGGCCTGTTTGCTCCTGACCGCGGGGAATCCCTCCGGCGTCAACCTCGGCGCGGCCGAATTTGCCGAAATTCTCCAGGCCGTCGTAGGCGACGAAGCCGGGTCGAAAAATGCCTCCGGACAGGTTGCGCTTTCGCCGGGCGGCGTGGCGCGCCTGGTATCCGCCGGTCGTGGCGCCGCCGATGTGCCGGCTATCCCAATGGCGCAACTGGCCGGTGGAATCACCGATGCTCTTAACGCCGCCTCGATCGCCCCGGCGGGGCAGGTCGTCGCCGCTTCGCCCGGACAGCACGCACCATCGGCTCCCGCCGGCGAAAACGAACAAACCGCACAATCCCAGCAGACCGCCTCCGCGAACAAAACGGCGGGTATTGTTGAGCAACTCCGGATTCCGGACGTTCCCATGGAGCCCGCCGTGACGGGCGTGGGCAAAACCGACGGACAATCCGGGCAATTCGCCGCCGACGGCTCGCAGGTCATTATGACCGCCGCCGTGCAGGCCCGGAAAGTCGTCCGGCAGGCGCCCCTTGACCAGGGCGATCGCCCGGATGTCGGGCATAATTTCGGTCGGTCACCATCCGGACCGGCCGACGGAAACTCAGGCGACCGGGCCGCGATCGGCATGTTTGCAAATATCGCCCGTGAACACGGCGGTCGGCAGTTCGACGGCGAAGGGGCGGACCCCTCCCCACGCGGCGCCCCGACCGGGGCGCAGAGTGGCGCGGAGGTATTTTCGGCCGTTCGCACGGCGGATTTGCCCCGCCCGCAGGGCGCCGCACAGTTTGCCCAGGTCGCCGGCGCCGCTCACATTGCCGAGGTGACCGCACAGGGCGCAACGTCCCCCGACGTGCGCGCCGCGCGCGTTATTGACGGGACCGACCTGCCGGACGCAACGCCCACCGAGCAGGTGGCCGCCGGTTTGCGGATGAGCGCCGCCCAGCGCGGCGAGGAAGTCGTAATCCGACTCAATCCCCCGGAACTGGGCAGCGTGAGGGTGTCGCTGCGGCAGCAAGGCGACGAACTTCACGGCAGGGTCCTGGTGGAGAATCCCGACACGATGATAATCTTCCGACGCGAGGTGCCCGCACTGGCAGATAGTCTCGCCGAGGCGGGCGTCAGTCTCCAGCGGATGGAAGTTGCCCTTACCGGGCACAATTCCCAGCAGGGTCCCAACGGACAGGAAAACAACCAGTCCGGCGAACACGGGTATTTCGGCGGCGGCATGTCCGACGCCCGACACCAGGGCGCCGAGGGAAGGGACGCCGCCGAGGAATTCCAGTTTACCCCCCCCCGGCCTCAACAGGATAGCGATTCAGGTAATAACGATTCGCCCGACCCGCGCGCGACTCAGACCCAGAACCGCGGGCGAGTGAACGTCCGAATGTAGGAGACATTCAATGAGCGCAACGTCGCCAATAGGACAGTCGGCGCAGGAAATCGGAATCAATTACCTCAACCTGCTGCTGGAGCAGTTGAGGCACCAGAACCCGCTGGAGCCGATGGACAACAGCCAGATGACATCGCAACTGGCGCAGGTCAGCCAGCTTCAGCAACTGGAGAACCTGAACTCCGGTTTCGCCGCGGCGATGACCGGCGCCCGCCTCTCGCAGGCGTCGGGGCTGATAGGCAAGACCATCGAATATGCCGTTGACGGAAAGATAACTTCCGGCAGGGTCGAGGGCGCCCAGACCAGCGGCGGCGACGTCGTGCTGGTGGTGGGCGAACACCGCGTGAGTTTCGACGCGGTTTTGGCCATCAGGGAATGAAAACGCCGAACCAACACCGTCCCGCCCGTGGGCAGCGGCGGGGCAGAATGAAGATGAAAGGAAACAATCATGGGTAATGCACTGCTATCGGGTGTATCGGGGCTCAAGGCCCACCAGAAGATGCTGGACGTTGCGGGCAATAATCTCGCCAACGTCAACACGCTGGGCTTCAAGTCCAGCCGGGTTACGTTTTCGGAACTTTTGTCCGAGACGCTTCGCGAGGCGTCCCAGCCGTCCAACCAGACCGGCGGCGTCAACCCGATCCAGGTCGGCTCGGGCGTTGCGGTAGCGAGCATCGACCGCCTGACCACGCAGGGTTCGCTGACCCGCACGGGACAATCGCTGGACATGGCCGTCGAGGGCTCGGGGTACTTCGTTCTCAACGACGGTCAGCGAGACGTGTACACCCGCGTGGGCGGGTTCAGCGTGGACTCCCAGAACTACCTGGTGGACCCCTCCACCGGTCATCGCGTGCAGCGAATCGGTTACGAGGGCGTCGCCGAGGGCTTCCAGGACGCCGGCGACAGCGACGTCGTCATACCGTACGGGCAGACCCTGCCCGCCCAGGCGACCGAGAACATATCGTTCACCGGAAACCTCTCGGCGGAGTCCACCACGCAGACCAAGAACCTGCTGGTGTCCGGGCTGACTTACACCGCCTCGGGCGCGCCGGTCAACAGCGCCACCAAACTGACTGACCTGGACCAGGTGACGAACCTGGGCGACAACGACGAAATCCAAATCACCGGGACCGACAAAGCGGGGAATGACGTGAGCGCCACCTTCACCATAACCGACGCCGCAAACGACACGGTCGGCGACCTGCTGGACGCCATAAACGCCGCATATACCGGCTCGACCGCCTCGCTGGTCAACGGCGAAATCCGCCTCCAGGACGACCAGTCCGGTTACAGCCAGACCGACATAACCCTCGATTACATTGACGACGCCGGAGACGACGGGGCGTTCGAGCTGCCGGGGTATTTCCGCCTCCTGACGCCGGGTAGCGAAGGGCTTAACAACGTCGATATCGAAATCTTCGATTCGCAGGGCATCAGCCACATACTGTCGGCCTCGTTCGTCCGCACGAACGACTCGAACGTGTGGGACCTGGTGATGCGATCGGTTACCGGGGAGATAACCAATCTGGATGACCGGCGCATTGTGGGAATCGAGTTCCTCTCGGACGGGAGTTACGGGGGGTTGGTCGATCCCACCGAGAACCAGTCGTTCCAGATGGCGTTTTCCAACGCCCCTTCGTCCGTCCGCACGATAAGCGTGGACTTCGGCACGGTGGGCGATTACGACGGAGTGACTCTCTCGGGCGGAACCTCGACGGTGTCCTCCAGCGGACAGGACGGGTACGCCTCCGGGCAACTGTCCAGCATATCGGTCTCGGCAGAGGGCACGCTGGTCGGACTGTTCACCAACGGCGTGCGAAAGGACATCGCCGCCCTGAAACTAGCTACCTTCCGCAACCCCTCGGGTCTCAGTTCGATCGGGAACAACTACTTCGCCGCCTCGGGCAACTCAGGCGACCCGGCGCCCACCCGCGGGTTGTCCGGCGGCGCCGGTGCGGTCAGGGGAGGCTCGCTGGAAACGTCCAACGTCGAAAGCGCAACGGAGTTCGTGAATCTCATCCAGGCGCAGAACGGATTCCAGGCCAACGCCCGCACAATTTCCGTGGCGCACGACATGCTGAACGAACTGGCCCGCCTTATCAGGTAGGAAATTAGACGCATGAACGCACTTAACCGGACAACGCGCCTGCTGCAATGCTTCCTGGCGGATTCCAGCGCACTGGACCGCTGGGAAGGCGTCCGTAAAGTCGACACGGGCGGGATAGGCGCCATGGTGCTGTTCTGGATTGTAATTGCGATTACCGTCGTAGCCGCCGTTATCCTCGTCTCCACGCTCGTGGCCAGGAGCGTGCGGACCGCACGCATGTGGGCGAGGTTCGAACTGCTCACCGAGAGTCTGAAACTAAACGCCCAGCAGCGAAAACTGCTGAGGTACATGGCGCAGCTGATGGAACTGAGGGAGCCCAACAGCATCTTCACCTCGCAGGGCGTTTTCGACCAGGGCGTGGCCAGGTTAATGCAGGACGCGCGCACTGCCAGGATGCCGCCCAAGACCCGCAGTTTCCTGGGCGGACTGCTGGATTCCATTCGCGAGGTGCTTGGTTTCAGCCAGTTCGGCGACAACCTCTACGACGCCATCGCCTCCAGTCGCCAGGTAGTAAACGGAAGCGTCGTGTACCTGGTTCCCCCGGGTGCAAGCGGGTCGGTCCCGGCGAAGATAATCGAGTCCAGCACGCTGGAATTCGACGTGGAGATGGACCGCCCGCTCCAGCTGGAAAACGGACAGCAGGTCCGCATACGTTTTCCAGGCGGGCCCGTAGTGTGGGAATTCACCACCACGGTGGTCAGCAGCCGGGCGAACAAGGCGTGTTTCAATCACACCGAGGAGATACGCGCCATAAACCGCAGGCGATTCCCCCGCGTGCAGACCGACAAGCAGGCATACCTGGCGGATTTCGCGTTCCTGGTCAGAAACCCCCGGCGCGAGACGCCGGAATTTCTCGGCGGGCGGCTCAAGGAACTCGGCGGACCGGGCGCCGTGCTGTTGCAGTCGGATATCACCGCCGACATCGGCGACAAGGTCCTGGTGGCGATACGGTTTTCACAGGATTTGCTTGTCCAGGGCGTGGCGAGGGTCAGGCGGAAAATCAAGAGCCACACCGACGAGACCTACGTGGCGGTGGAACTGGTGGGACTGGATTCCAGCGAGATGTCGGAGCTCATCCGCCAGACGAATCTCGCGGCGGCCGGCATCACCGAGCAGCCCAGGCCTCAAAACAAAAAACCCCAACCGGTCAGATAGGAAAATACAATGTCGGATTCAATACAACAGGTCGGAGCGTCGCTGGAGGCCCTCACCGGGGCGTATGCCCGGATTACCCAGAACCTTGCAAACGCCTCCACGCCGGGTTTCAAGCGGCACCTGTCCGCTTTCGTATCCGGGTCCGATGGACGGGGCGGGGGGGAGATATCAGCCAAGGACTACTGCGATTTCACTCAGGGCGCAATGAAGCAGACCGGTAGGTCGCTGGACGTGGCGATAAACGGCGAGGGATTCTTCGTCATGGAGACGCCGCAGGGTCCGCTTTACACCCGTTACGGGTCGTTTCAGTTGAACGCATCCAGGCAGTTGGTGGATTCCCTGGGGCGCACCGTAAGCGGGCAGGGCGGTCCGATAACCATTCCGCCCGGCGCCGGTCCCGAGGAGATACAGATTTCCAGCCAAGGCGCTATAAGCGCGGGCGGGTCTACGGTGGGGCGGTTGAGAATCGTGAATTTCGAAAATCCCGACCGGCTCATACGCGCCGGGGCGATACACTTCCGCGCGCCGGCGAACGTGGCGCCCGACGACGTCGCCTCGCCGGCCCTTGGTCAGGGCTTTGTGGAAAGTTCAAACGTAAACGTCGCACGCGAACTGGTTGACCTGATAACCGTGACGCGCCTCTACCAGGCGAACGTAAAGACCATACAAACCCGCGACGATCATCTCAAACACCTGCTTCAGGTGGCGATGGCGTAAGCGTAAGGAGATACGACAGTGTTAAGAGCATTTTCGACGGCGGCGACGGGCATGTCCGCACAGCAGAACATCGTGGACGTTATCGCCAACAATCTTGCCAACATCAATACCAACGGATTCAAGCGCAGTCAGGTCGACTTCCAGGACCTTGTTTACCTGCGCCAGGCCGAACCCGGAAGGGAGATCGCCGCCGGAATCCAGGCGCCCAGCGGTTTCGAGGTGGGAAGCGGCGTGCGACCCGTGTCAACCCTCAAGGTCTTCACCCAGGGCGAAATGCAGAACACCTCGAGGTCGCTGGACATCGCCATTGAGGGCAACGGTTTTCTGGAGGTGACCATGCCGGACGGCGCCTCGCGATACACCCGCGACGGGTCGCTGCGAATAGACGCCAACGGGAACCTGGTAACCTCCGGCGGGTACAAACTCAAGCCCTCGATCACCATACCCTCGGACGCCCGCTCGATAAACATCGGCAAGGACGGAACGGTGACGGTCTTCGTCGGCGCGGATAACTCTGCCACCGTCACAGGGCAGATAACCCTTGTGCGGTTCTCGAACCCCACCGGGCTGGCCGCCGAGGGAGGAAACCTCCTGTCCGAAACCCCCGCAAGCGGCTCGCCCATGGTCTCCACCCCGGGTCAGCAGGGAATGGGAACCATTCAGCAGGGCTTTTTGGAGAAGTCCAACGTGCAGATGGTCCAGGAACTCGTGGACCTGATAACCGCCCAGAGGGCGTACGAGATTAACTCCCGCGCCATAAAGGCGGGCGACGACATGCTGACCACCGCTAATCAACTTATAAGGTAGGAGCGCCGAGTAAATGGGTAAATATTGCACGGTGAGTTGGTTGACGCTGTTTCTGGCCGGGGCGGTCCTGTCGGCCTCGGCGACGGTCGCGCGCAAGGGCGATACGGACGAGGATGACGATAAGGACCTGCTGCGCATACACCTTCCCCGGAAGGTGCACGCCGACGACGATACGCTCACGCTGGGCGAACTGGCTGTCGTTCGGGGCGGCGGCGAATCGACTCAAAAGGCCGCTAAAATCTCAATGGGAAGGGCGCCGTGGTCCGGCGAAAAAATAACACTGGACCGCGCAACCATCCTCTCCCGACTGGCGTCGGAGGGCTTCAAAGCCTCAAGCGTGCGAATCAGCGGCGCACGACAGGTCGTTGTGACGCGCAACGAGGAACAGATCGCCGCCGAGCGGCTGATCTCCTGCGCCCGTGCGTTTCTTCAAAAGCGCCGCCCCGGTCCGACCGGATGCAGTTGGCGCCTGGCGCGCAAGCCCGAGGAACTGTTCGTCCCGTCGGGTCTGGACGTGTCGCTCCGCGCCGAGCTGCCCGAGGGAAACAGCGGCGATTACGTGCGGGTCGACATTACCGCCTTGGCCAATAAGCGGACGCTGGGCAGGACCGTCCTGCTTTTCAAGACCGTATACCCCGTCCGCAGGGCCGTCGCCGCAAAGAACATACCCGCCGGCGAGATGGTCACCCCCAAAAACACCGAAACGAAATTCTTTTACGTCGAGAACCGCCCTTCCGACAGGGGCGAACTGCCCTACGGCATGCTCGCCCGCAGGACCATTGCCGCCGGGGCGGTCATACGCCCGGCCATGGTCCGCAACCCCAGCCCATCGGTCGCCGTCAGGCGCAACCAGACCGTGACAATGAAAATCACAGGCGCCGGTTTCGTCGTGACCGCCATCGGAAGGGCGCTTCAGGACGGTAGCCCCGACGACCTGATAAAGGTGCAGAACGTCGACACCGCAAGGGTGGTCCGGGCGAGGGTCCTTTCCGACGGTAGCGTCGAGCCGGTCGTTACGAAGGCGTCGGTCTCGGCAAAGGGAAATGATTCCACCCGCCGGGCATCGCAAAACCAGGTAACGTCCGTCAGTAAGGAGAAACGATGAATACCAGAGCGACGTGCACAACAGCAGCGGCCGTGGTTGTATTGGCGCTGTGCGCCGGCGCAGGCGCCGGGTCCATCTGGGCAAAGGCGCACTACCACGCCAAGGCCATTCACACCGACGACACCGCCCGGCAGGTCGGCGACATACTCACCATCACCATCGCCGAGCACTCCGTGGTCGAAAACGAGACCGAGAGGGCGACGGAAAAATCCTCTTCGCGCTCGAACTCGATCTCAACCAACATGGACCTGATCAAGGGACTGGACTCCATAACCGGAAAGTTGTTCAGTCTGGAGGACCTCTCGACGGACATCGAGTCCGACTCCGACTTCACCGGCGGGGCCGACTTCGACGTTGACCGCAAGACCACCGACGTAATCACCGTCACGGTCACCGACGTGCTGCCAAACGGCAACCTCGTGGTGGTCGGCTCGCGCCGGCGCGAAGTGGAAGGCGACGGGCAGACCGTACAGGCGTCCGGGGTGGTCAGGCCTTCGGACATCGCATTCGACAACACCGTCGCCAGCGAGAAGGTGGCGGACTTCAAAATCAACATAAAGCAGTCCGGGCAGGAAACCCTCATAACAAATCCGGGCTGGTTTGACCGGATAATGAACGTGGTGAATCCGTTTTAGTTTTAGACCGCAGGTCCCATGTGAAACGGGAGACATAAAATGCGACGCGTGTTTCTTGCAGCGGCACTGACAGGAATTTTCATCGGGATTTCGGACACACCGGTCAGGGGCGAGCGGATAAAGGACATCGTCGACATCCAGGGCGTCCGCAGCAACCCCATCTGGGGGTACGGGCTGGTAATCGGGCTCAACGGAACCGGCGACGGGTCCGAGTCGTCGAAGCGTGCACTGGCCAACATACTGCGGAAGTCCGGGCTGAAACTCACACCCGACGACATCAGCAGCGAGAACATCGCCAGCGTGCTGGTCACCGCCGAACTGGGTCCCTTCTCCAGGCGGGGAAGCACCATTGACGTTACCGTCTCTGCCATCGGAGACTCCGAGTCTCTACAGGGCGGAACACTGCTGATAACCCCCCTTATGGGCGCCGACGGAGAAGTCTACGCCGTGGCTCAGGGACCGCTGTCGGTGGGCGGTTTCTCCGCATCGGGCACGTCGGCCAGCGTTTCCAAGAACCATCCCACCGTGGGGAGAATACCCGGCGGCGCCACCGTCGAGCGCGAGGAGTTGGCCGAGTTCGTCGAAAACGGGAAAATCATGCTGAACCTGCGCAACCCGGATTTTTCCACGGCCGATTCGATAGCAAACGCCGTGAACGGCGTCTACTCCCGAAGCGCCTACGCCGTGGACGCCGGAACCGTCAGAATATATATCCCTTCGGGCGTCACCGAGGCGGAACTTGCCGGATTCATCGACAAGGTAGGCCAACTCCGTGTCGACGTCGACAACACCGCACTGGTGGTCATCAACGAGCGGACCGGAACCATAATCGTCGGGCAGAACGTGGGAATATCCACCGTGGCGATCTCGCACGGAAACCTCTCGGTGGTGACCGAGGAGAAGGATTACGTATCCCAGCCGCTACCGTTCTCCGAAACCGGAACGACCGAAAAAACCCACCGCACGGAAGTAACCGCCGTGGAGGAGCAGGCCTCTTTGCACGTGGTGCCCCGACAGGTGTCGGTCTCTGAACTGGCAAGGGCGCTTAACGCCATGGGACTGACGCCCCGCGACCTGATCTCTATTTTCGAGGCGCTTCGAAAGGCCGGGGCGCTTCAGGCGAAACTCAAGATAATGTAAGGAAACGAATATGTCGGACCTGTTATTACCTACTCAATGCGGGGGACCCGACCCGATGCTTTGGGGCGGATGGGTCGGGCCGGAGCAGTTACAAGGCCCGTCCCTGCCGTGGCAGAATCCCCCCCAACGCGCGCGGATGCGACAGGCCGCAAAAGACTTCGAATCCGTGCTCCTAAGACAACTGCTGGACAGCATGAGGCAAAGCATTCCCGACGGCGGTCTGTTCCAAAGTCCCGCCGGGCGGCAGATCGAAGGGCTCTTCTGGCACTACCTTTCAAGGAGCGTAGCCGACAACGGCGGGATAGGACTGTGGCGGGATATATACAAACAGTTCGCCGACGCCCAGCCCGACCGGCAGACGGATAAACCCCAGGGGATTAAATGAGCGATCGCGAACTGCAATCTCTTATCGACGAGCTTATCGCCCGCCTGGACGAGCAGATGGAACTGCTGGTCGAGAAGGACGAACAGATGGTTCGGCTGTCCGAGGCGATGATCGCCCGCGACGACTCGGTCACCGAACTGGTCCTCGAACGGATGGAGCACACTCGCCTGCGCAGCGAAGCCGCCGAGGGGCGGCTGGAGAAGGTTCGCTCGAACCTGGCGAGCAAGTTCCGCGTGCCGCAGAATGAAATGAGATTGTCCCGCTTGGTGGAAATCCTCGACCCGCCGCTTGACGAGGAAATCGCACGTCGGCGGCAGTGCATAATAGAGTTGGCCGACAATTTGCAGCGACGGCACCTGCGCACCGTGATGCTGCTCAACGAGTGTTCGCGCGTGAACCGGATGATGCTGGAGAGGTTAATGCCCTCCAGCGGTCCTGTGGTCACCTACGGCGCCGACGGGACAGGGCGGTCCTCGTGCGACGCCGGAATGCTGGACATGGAGTCATAAACGTGATCGGATTCTCGACAGGCATAAACGGCATGAGGGTCGCACGCCAGATGATCGACCTCATCGGGGCAAACATCTCAAATGCCGCCACGGAGGGATACCATCGCCAGGACGCGATTATCAAGCCAATCGAACTCCAGCCGTTCCAGAAAATCTGCATGGGCGGTGCGGAGATAGAAACCACCCGGCGGATAATGGACTCGTTCCTGGAGAACGAGTACACGCGCCAGCAGACACAGATGGGCACTACCGAGCAGGAACTTGCGCTGATGAGCACCATTGAAGGCATCTTCGGCGAACTGGACTCGGGCAACCTGACCGCATCCGTGGACGAATTCTACCAGTCGCTGGACCTCCTCGCCGGCGACCCCGACTCCCTTCCGCTGCGAAGCAGGGTCGTCTGGGCCGCAGACGCCCTGGCGGGCCAGTTCCGAAACATCGGCGAGTCAATAGAGCAAATATCCGAACAGGTCACCAAACAGCTGGAAGAAAGTCTCGCCGGCGCCAACAACATCATCCAGCGGATCGCCGACCTGAACAATCGCATCTCCGCCGCCGCACTACAGGGCGGAACCGCCAATATGCTCAGGGACCAGCGCCAACAGGCGGTCAACGAACTGGCCGAACTTGTCTATATTCAGACCTTCCAAAGCGCCGCGCGCCCCGAGGGAATCGAAATAAGCGCCTGGGGCAAGTCGTTGTCGCTGCTGGTGGGTGACGAGGCGATGTCACTGGAGGCCGGCACGGACGAAAACGGTAAAATCGGCATCGCCCTGAGCGATTCGCCGGTCTACGATTCGAGCGTATCCACCGGGAAAATCGGCGCGCTGGTGAACATGGCCAACAACGTAATACCCGCCCTGCTGGACGACCTGGACGCCCTGGCAATGGGCGTGGTCAACGCCGTCAACCGCGTTCACGTCCGGGGCGTGGGCGCCGGCGGCGGGTTCGATTCGCTCACCAGCAAGTTGCTCACCGGCGACGTCGTGTCCGACTTCGCGCCGGACGCCTCGGACGGGATCTTCTACGTGCGCGTCGTCGATCAGGACACCGGGCAGGTCCGGCGGCACGAGATAACGCTGGACGTCGACAGCGACACCGCCGCCGATGTGGCGGCCGACCTGGACGCGATCGACGGTTTGTCCGGCACGGTGATAGCCGGTAAATTGCGCATCGACGCCGACGACGGATACGAGTTCGACTTCCGGCCGGCGGTCACCGCAACCCCGACCACAAGCGCAATCACCGGCGACGCCGAAGTCGCCGTTTCGGGACTGTACGACGGGCAGGAAAATCAGACCATAACCTGCACGGTCGTGGGAGACGGGGTTGTCGGCGCCGCCGCCGACCTCGTGCTGGAGGTCCGCGACGGCGGCGGCGAACTTATCAAGAGCGTAAACATCGGCGCCGGATACGCACCCTCGCAAAACGTCGATATTGGAATGGGCCTGGAAGTCACGTTTACGGCGGGGCAACTCAACGACGGCGACGAGTTCACCATACAGGCGCTGTACGATTCCGACCCCACCGGTTTCCTGGCCGGGGTCGAAATGAACACGCTGTTCACCGGAGACTCATCCGTGAACATGGGCGTTAATCGGGAACTGATCGACAATCCCGGCAACCTGGCGGTGTCCGCCGGCGCCGACGGGACCGACTCGTCCAATCTGCGCCGGATGTCCCAGGCCCTTGCAGAACAGTCCGATGACCTGGGCGGCACGAACCCCCAGCAGTACGCACGAGGCCTGATCACGCAGATAGGACAATCCGTAGCCGCAAAGCAGGCCAGACGCGAGGGGCTCGACGGAATTATCCAGCAGCTGACCAAACAGCGGGGCGAGATCAGCGGCGTGGACATAAATGAAGAGGCCGCAAAACTCATCAGTTACGAGAGAATGTTCCAGGCGATGTCGCGGGTGATATCCGCCCGAAACGAGTCGCTGAAATATTTGTTCACAATGCTATAAAGGCCAGTCGAGGTGTGTAGAAAATGAGCGGTTGGAACGCCGTGTACAACAATCTGTCCGCCGGCATACAGAAGCAGTCGCGCGACATGTTCCGCATCCAGGAGCAGATCGCCTCCGGCAGCAGGGTCATCCGCGCCTCGGATGCGCCGACCGACGCGTTCGTGATAATGGGACTGGCCGGAAGAAAAGGCGCGCTTCAGATATACGACAAGAATCTCGACGCCGTCGTAAACAACACCGAGGCGATCTCGACCATACTTCAGCAGTGCTCCGACATGATCATCCGCACCGAGGAACTGCTCACGCAGGGCGCCAGCGGGACATACGGGCCATCCCAGCGGGCGGTGATGGCCGCCGAAATAGACTCGCTGCTGGAGCAGGTCGTCTCGCTCGCAAATCACGAGTCCATGGGTAAATACGTGTTCGGCGGCGACGACGTGTCCACCGCGCCCTACCAGGTGACGCGCCAAGACGGGAAAATCGCCTCCGTGCATTACACCGGCTCGAACAGGACGCTTTCGGTTCCCGTCGCCGACGGACTGGAATACGACGGGACCGTCGTGGGAAGCGACACGTTCGGCGGGGGCGACAACCTGACGCCGGAATTCACCGGTAACACCGGCGCCGCCGCCGGGACCGGCACATCGAGCATTCGCGGCGACGTTTATCTTGAGATATCCCACCAGACGACGACCTACGCCGGAGGGCCGAACGTTGCCGCCGGCGCCGATTCCGCCGACGGCGACACCATCGTGGGCGATTCGCACCAACTCACCGTTGACGGCGACGCGCGCACCGTGGCGCTGGACGACGGGGCGGCGGTTGACTACGACCCCGCCGTCGACGACAACCTGCGCCTGGTAAACTCCTCCGGGCACGTGGTCTACGTCGACATGACCGGCGTGGACCCCTCCCTGAGCGGAACGCACCAGGTCGACGCCACCGCCACCGGGAAAATGACGATCGACGGCGGGCAGTCCTACGCGGACCTGGACGATTTCTCGGACAACCAGGTGGTGACGGACTCGTCCACCGGAAGGGTGCTGTTCGTTAACGCATCCGGCGTGGAGTGCACCGGCGTCGAACACGTCAGGCCGGTGGGCGCTTACGACCTGTTTTCCGCCCTTATCACCGCCCGCGACACGCTGGAAAACAAGGGCGGATATACGACCTCGCAACAGACCCAGCAGATAAACAAGGCGCTGGAGGCGGTGCGCTCTGCGTCCGGCGACATCGGCAAGTCTATCGCCGTGGTGGGCGGGCGACTGCAGGCGATGGACAAACTCAAAAATACGCTGACCATGCTGACCGACAGCGTTCAGGCGTCGCTGTCGGGCGTGCAGGACGCCGACGTGGCGCAACTGGCCACCGAACTTTCACGAAGCCAGGTCTATTACCAGATGCTTCTGTCGGCCACGGCCAGAATGGTCAGCATGTCGCTCCTGGATTATCTCTGATTGGAGGGGTGTTTAATTTGTTTACACATCCGGACCGCAACCGCGACGAATCCGACGGGCGACCGACACATTCTTCTTAAAATTTTGCGACCGCCGGTGAAAATTTTCGCGATATTTGCCGTTTATGCGCCTGATTCGCGAGTATTTGCCGCACAAAATATCTTCCCGGCTCGAATGGGGCATGAAAATTGCACATTAATTCCATCCCGTATGCCGACCTGACTGGTATCGAAAGGGAAGTTTTATGGCAAGAGCCGCATGCAGTCGGCGCCGCTCGGAGCATGACCGTCGGGAGTTGGCGGAAGTTCAAACCCGACTGCTGGACAATCCGCGCGACGCCGAGGCCCTGCTCGGCGCCGGAGAAATACTCTACCGCATGGGCGAGTACAAACAGGCCGAGGCGCACCTCGGGCGTGCGATGATAAGCGCCGCGGCGCTTTGCGACGGCGTCGAGGCGCCCCACACCTCCCCATCGCAGGTCGCACGCGTACTGAAGCGCCTCGGCGACTGCCGCGTAGAAAGCGACGACGTAATCGGCGCCGAGCGTCTGTATCACGCCGCGGCCGCGGTCGAACCCGATTGGACCGGTCCATACCTGGGGCTCGGCGCCCTGGCGCTTCAGCAGGGGCGTCTGGAGCCCGCCGAGGTCAGTTTCACCGCCGCCGTCGAAATCGACCCAAACAGCAGCGAGGCATACTGCGGGCTGGGAATAACCCGTCAGCGACTCGGACAGTACCGACGGGCGTTCAAAATGTACCTCGAATGCATCGCGCGCGACGGGGAGAACCTGCTGGCCCTGCTGGGATTGTTCCAGGTGTCCAACCTGATGGGCAGTTTCGAGGAGATCATCAACTACCTTCGCGCATACCTCGACAAGCATCCCGACGACGCGTCCGTGCTGTTCTGCCTGGGCACACTGTACGCACGCCAGGGCGACCTGCGCCGGGCGCGGGCGGCGGCCACCAAGGCGCTGCGAATCTGCCCGGACAAAACGCAGGTGCGGAACCTTATAGACCAACTCGACAGGGCGCAGTGCGGTCGCCACGCGCCGCACGATACCGATTACGGAACCTGACCCGGCGCCGCGATTCATGGATAACCAGCGAACATCACCCCGCAACCAGGACCCGTTCGACCGGTTGGAGAGCATCCTTACCGAGCAGATCCGACTGGCGCAGGCGGGGCGGTTCGATGAAGTAGCGTCGCTGGCGGGTGATTTGCGCCGTCAAATCGCCGCCGCCTCCGACCGCGCCGCCGATGCCGACGGTCAAAAGGCGGCCGGGATCAAACGCCTCTACGACCGGCTTTGCATCACGCTGGCGATGCAGAAAATGGACCTTTCCAAGACACTGGCGGGATTGAAAAACGACAACAACCTGCTCAGGACCTACAAAAAACACACCATATATTGAATAATTAATTTGACGCTGTCTTTCATCTTGTATATGTGGTGTATATGAAATTGGGATGTGCGGGCATTTGGTCCGCCTCGAGGCGCCTTATAAGCGCCGGCCGGTTGATGGGGGGGAAATTCGGTGATTGAGGGTTTTATCGGAATTAGTCGTCGAATGCCATGCTTCGGCGAGGAGTTGACGGATAATTAATTCATTGATTTGTGATTCGGATTGTGCAGCGGTGACTTTTCGCATTGAGTCCATCGGTCTGCATTTGAATGCAGGCAGGCGAGCTTGGGATTGCCGTCATGAGTGATTCAGGTTCGCGCAGACGATCCGTATTGGCAGTATGTTTTGACATCAGCGAAGTCTTTGCCGAATCTGATGTGCGCCGGGACGGCGGCGGCTTTTCTATCGCCTCGGCGCCTCCCGACGAGGCGCTTCAGACGCTTAGACGCCGGGGAAGGACGGACCTCGTACTGGTGGCCGACGTGCCCGGAAGGGAGGGAACGGACTCGCTGATTCGCCGACTGGTGAGGGCCTTCCCGCACGTATCCACGGTGGCGGTGGCGCCGAAGCCCAGCGTAAAGCGGGCGGTGTCTGCGATCCGGATGGGGGCTGTGGATTACGTCCACGGACCGCTGGACGAGGAAACACTCCAGAGGATAATCACCGGCGGGCGGGAGGAATCGGTCCACGATTCGCACAGGCGTTATTTTTGCGGCGAGTGCCCCCCCGGCGTCGAGTTCGTCGGCAGGAGTCCCGCCGCCGTCGAGGCGCTGCGGACGATACGCCTGGTGGCCTCCAGCAGGTGCGAACCGGTGCTGATTCTGGGCGAGTCCGGCGCCGGAAAGGAACTTGCCGCAAAGGCAATCCACTGGTGGCGATTCGGCGATTTTGGCGATTTCGTAGCCGTCAACTGCGCCACCCTCAAGACCAACCTGCTTGAAAGCGAACTGTTCGGCCACGTCAAGGGCGCGTTCACCGGGGCCGAAAAGGACAGGGACGGGTTGCTCGCCCGGGCCGCCGGGGGGAGCATCTTTCTGGACGAAATCGCCGAAATGTCGCCCTGCCTACAGGCAAAACTGCTTCGCGTAATACAGGAAAAGTCGTATCGAAAAGTCGGCGGCACGGAGGAAATCCCCTGCCAGGCCCGCATCATCGCCTCGACCAACAGGGTCCTGCTGGAGGCGGTGGAAAAGGGTCATTTCCGACACGATCTGTATTACCGACTGGCGGTTTTCCCCATAGTGATCCCCCCGCTGCGAAATCCGGGACGACGGGAGGATATCTCCCTGCTGGCGGATTACTTCCTGGAACAATCCGCCGGTCCCGATTCCGGCATAGACCGGCATGCCCGGCGCATTCTGACGGACTACGACTGGCCCGGAAACGTCCGCGAACTGCGCAACGTCATAGAGCGCGCCGCCATAATGTCGCGCGGTGAGGACATCAGACCTGAGCACGTAATCCTGGACAGGCAGGTGGTACGCGAACCGCTCGCGACGACCTCGGTCCGCTCGACCGACGTGGACATGGGGGAAAATTTCTCGCTGGAGGCGGCAGAGAGGGAACTTATCATCCGCGCACTACAGGAAACCGACGGAAAACGCACCCGCGCCGCCGCCCTGCTTGGGATCACGCGCGCCACGCTTCACGCCAAATTAAAGCGGTACCGCATAAACATACCAAGCAGCCACAACAGACAATCCACGCCGGAATCCGCCTCAAAATAATCTCCGGTCATTGGTTATGCGCCGGACCTGCTGCGATTGCCCCAGGGCGTAAGGAAAACAGACACCTTGTGTATAACTAACTGACATATATATGTCACCTCAGACTTTTAAAAAAGATAATTTTTCGATAACACCTGATTTTAGAGTCACTTAACTCCAATAACACCTCCCTGCCTCGGTTCTGGCATAATTCTTGCACAAAATTGCTTATCGCATTGTGGACTAAGCAAGCCCGCTGCGCACAGACAAGACGACCGGACAAAATGAGCGAAGAACAGCAGGAACAAACAGCCCGGAACGAACCCACCGAAGCCCAGGGCGACGCCGAAGCACAAGGTCCCGCCGAAGCACGAGACGCCCGACGGGGGGGCGAAGATGTAATAGACGTGCTTGGAGACCTGACGGGCTCGACGTCGACAAGGATGCTTCACCTGCTGAAGCGCCCCTATTTTCTGGCGATTGTCGCCTTTGTCCTGACGGGGCTCGTCGCCGGTGCGGTCGCCGTGATATTGCACAAATCTCCCCCGCCTCCCGAGGCGCCCTTAAAGCGGCGCCCGCCGGCGCCTCGTGCCGATGAAGCGCAGCAGGATTCCCCGGCTGTCGGGACGACCGCGTCCCAGGAGATTGACGACGAATCCCGCGTGTCGTGGAAGCAGGCCAGGAGGGCGTTCGCCGATGGGAAATACCGACTGGCGCTTAGGGCATTTTCGCAACTCAACAGGGTGCTTCCCGACGGGCCCAGGTCCGGGTGCATCAGGGCGTACATAAACCTCCGCATAGGACAGTGCCTGTTGCGGATGGGCGACGCCCGGGGGACCGGTTCGCTTAAGGGCGCCGCATCCGACACCTGTCCGTCGCCTGCGGTCCGGGCGGTGGCGAACATGGAACTGGCGCGAATGCACGAAAAAAGAAACGATTTCATGCTCGCCCGGATGAGGGCGTACCTCGCCGCCGCCACCGCCGCCGCACTCAAAGACCGTGATAAATTCGTCAGGCAGTGTGATTTCCTCGTTTCCCGCTCGCTGAGCAAAAAGGCGATCGCCTATTACACGCCCGAAAATCCCGTACCGTGGTCCGAGCCCGCCAATTGGGACCCGCTGACGGGGCTCTCGCAGGAACAACTCAACCGCACGCTGATCCGCGGGGCCGACGAACTGGCCGACGCCTCGATGGCGGCGAAGATAGAAAAATCTTCGCACAACCGGTCGCTTGCCAAGTCTTCGGTCTGCTGCTGGCGGACGCCGCTGCTGGAGTTCATCGGGGTCTTCGCCACCCGCAGCGGCGTGAATGTGTCGTGGTCGAACGTATCGCCCGACGCCAGGCAGCGTCAGGTCACCCTTTACGTGCCCGACGCGAAGGACCTGAGGATAATCGAGGTGGCGGCCGGAGCGGTCGGACTCATAGCGCGGTTCACCGGCGATGAAATTATCATTGTCGACCCCCGGGCGTGCGAATCCGTATCCCGACGACGCGAGGTGATCGCAAAGGAAGCGGATTCCGCGTGGCGCAGGGTCTTTCTGACCCATCCCGGGGACGCCGGAAAGGCACAGGGGCATTTCGCCCTGGCGCTGCTGAATGAATTCGCCGTCCGAACGCTGGAGGCCTCGCAGGAATACGAACTCATAGCCGAAAGATACGCCTCCTCGCAGGTGGCGCCTTCGGCGCTGCTCAGGTGCGCCCGTCTGAAGATCGACCTTAAGAACTACGCCGGCGCCCGGGAACTGTTGAACTTGCTTCTGGACCGCTATCCGAACTGCGACCGGGTGGGCG
>CAYZPY010000034.1:0-19022 GCA_964480425.1 uncultured Planctomycetaceae bacterium | reverse complement strand
GTATATAGAGGCGCTGAGCAGCGTGTAGGCGGTGAAATCGTGAATGTCCGGGATAGTGAACACCAGTTCGTCGTGGGGTCCCAGCGTGACCTCCAACGCCCCGGCGCCGGTGCGGGTGACGTTTACCGCGAATTCGAGTTTTCCGTAGCGGCTCTGGCGGTCCTTTTTTTCGCTTCCGGTCGACGATATCGAAAAGTGCCTGACCTGCTCGAAGCCCCTGGATGCATACTTGGGTTCGGCTTTTTGCAGCAGGCCCCGCTGTTTCGGTGCGGGGCGGTCTTCGAAGTCGGCCAGCGACACGAACGCACCCGTGGCGGTTTCCGGGTATTGCTCGTTTTGCAGCACCGCCACAGGAGGTATGTGTGTCCGGTCGCCGTCCGGGCCGGACCATTTCACCGAGCAGCCCGCCAGGACCGCCGAAATGATTGCTGACGAGGCGCACAGCGCCCATTTCCCCACGGCGCCCGGGCGTCGGATTTCGGACCCGCCCGGCGGGACGTGTCGTCTGATGATCACGTGGATCAAAAACATTTTACGGCCCAATTATAACCGTGGCGCGACCCGAGCGGGGTGCGTAAATTACCCTTCGGGCGCGGCGAGTTTGCCGGCCACTGCACGCTTGAAGCCCATAAGCAGCGGGCTGGCGATGGCGATGGAGGAATACGTGCCGAAGATAATGCCGACCAGCAGGGTGTAATTGAAGGCGTGTATTCCCGGACCGCCCCAGACGTACATTATGAACACCACGATGAACGTCGTAAACGACGTTAGAAGCGTTCTGGGCAGCGTCTGGTTGATTGACGAGTTAATTATGCTAGGCGAGATGGCGGTGAGTTTTCCGCGGTTCTCGCGGATGCGGTCGAACACCACGATGGTGTCGTTTACCGAGTAACCCACTACCGCCAGGAACGCCGCGACCATCGCAAGGTCTATCTTGAAGGAGTTTATCATCAGCGCCTCGCCGATGAATGTCTTGCTGACCCATGCGGAGATCGCCACCATCCCCAGTGCGATAAGCACATCGTGTATCAGGCAGGTGACCGCCGCAAGTCCCCACTGCACCGAGCCGAACCTGAACCACAGGTACCCCACGATGGCAAGCCACGACAGCACAATGGCCACTATCGCCAGATTGGCCGCTCGACCGGCGATGGCGGGGTCGAAATTGTCCTCGATGATGGTCTCCTCGCGGTGAAGCGCCTCGGTGAGGAGTTCCATTTTTCCGGCTGCGAAGTTGTCCCACGCCGGAGGGGCCTGTTCTTCTTCGCCCGCCTTGAACAGCACCGCAAAGGAGGAGTACGCGCCCTTCTCGGCGGGCTGAAGTCCTATGGCGTCGGGTCGGTATGCCGTCTGCGCCGCGAATCCGGCCGCCAGGCGTAGCTTCTCTATGCGCTGAAGCAATTCGTTATGCGTGACCGGGGGTGTCAACCGGCGTATGACGAACATCACCCCGCCCTGGTAGTTGCCCAGAACCTTCCTGTATGCGGCGTTGGCCGACTCCGCCAGCGAGGGCGTTATGCGCGTGGCGCCGTTGTCGACCGTCCTTACTCCTAAAGAGGGGATGTTTTGTCCTTTGGACAACTCGAATTCGAGTTTTGTCTGCATGCGGAGTGTCCCTCCGAACGCCTCCCTGACAGTGTGCCGGATTTTTTTCAGGTCGGTTTCGGTGGTGGTCACCTGGTACTCCAGTGAGGGCAGGTTATTCTGAAGTTCGTCGCGCGAAAGCGTCTCGTCGCCGTTGTCGTCGAGCAGGGGGAAGTAATCTTCGTTCTTTTCCAACCGTCGCCATTCGAATGCGGATACGGCGCCGTCGCCGTCGGCGTCGTATTTGTTCAGGAAATTATTGACGGCATCGGGATTGATGCGCCTTTCCACCTGGGCGGTGCTCTTGAGTTTGTCGTAACCGAGTTTGTCGGCATGGGCGGCGAATTTGCTCCTTACCAGACCGTCGTTGGGCAGATTGCCGTCCAGCAAGGCGTCGTCCCTGAAGCTGACCACCGAGCGCGTGCCGGCGGAAAATTCTATGCCCAGCACGTCGGCGCCCTGCCTGGCGAGCGAACCGATTCCGACCACCAGCAGTCCCGCCGAGACAACCCAGAAAATGTGCCGCTTGCCCATCCAGTTGATATTTGGCGCCCGCAGTATGCGGAGCATGAAAACCGGCTTTTTTATGATTCGGTACTTCAGCAGAAGCTGGAACAACCACCGCGTGACCACCAGTGCGGTGAACATGCTGAATACCACGCCCAGCGCGAGGGTGATTCCGAAACCTCGGACCTCTTCGGTTCCCACCCACACGAGTATCATACACGTCATCAGCGTGGTGACGTTTGCGTCGAAGATGGCCGAGAACGCGCGATTGTATGCGTTTTTGATGGACATGCTAACGGATGTGCCTTTTTCCTGCTCCTCGCGCAGGCGCTCGAAAATGAGCACGTTTGCGTCCACCGCGATGCCGATGGTCAGGATCAGCCCCGCGATTCCCGGCAGGGTGAACACTGCCTGCATCATGCTCATAGTGCCCAGCACAAGGATGATGTTCAGCAGCAGCGCCACGTCGGCGATGGAGCCGGCCAAGAGGTAGTAAAAGATCATGAACGCCGCCACGGCAATCAGCCCGCCGACCGCCGCCCGGATGCCGTGCCTGCGGTTTTCTTCTCCGATGGCCGGTCCGAAGGTGCTCTCGGAGATCGGCTCGGGATTAATCCTGGCCGGGAGCGAGCCGGAATTCAGTATACGGATGAGGTTGTCAATCTCATCGGGACCCATTCCGGTGATTTGCCCTTTATCGGATATTATCGCATCTTCCTGGATTCGCGGGGCGGAATAGACCTCGTCGTCCAGCAGTATCGCCATGCAATGGGTCTGGTGGGCGCGGGTGAGGTTGGCCATGCGCCTGGCGCCGGCGTTGTCCAGTTCGAAATTTATGCACATTCGCCCCATCCGGTCGTGCCCGCGCTTTGCGCTGGTCAGCTGCCATCCAATGCCGTCCTGCTGTTGGAGCATCACGTTGCCCGGCTGGTTGTACAGCAGAAGGTATCGCTTTCCGGCGTAGCGCTCGGTAATCAGTCCGACGAATCCCTCTCTAGGCGTGCCGGGGCTTTCGTGAATGGGGAACCACAGCAGCGGCATGTCGCGCTTGCGCATCGCCTCGGGACCTTTTTCGTGCAGCATTTTTCTGTAACGATCGAGTTCGTCTTTGGATATGGTGAACCGGCTTTCGGTCAGCGGCGAATAGGGGGCTATGCGGAACTCCAGTATGCCCACCCTTGCTATGAGGCGCTTCAGGTCGGCCGGGTCGTCCAGGTATTGGCGTATCTTGGCCCACTGGCGGTAGGTTTCGGCTATGCTCTCTATCTCGCCGGCGCGGGAGGGGTGTTCCTCCTTCAACTGCGCCAGCTTCTGCTTGTACACTTTCGTGCGGGTTTCGATTTCCTCCTTGCCGGTTTTGGTTTCCTTCAGGGCGTCGGCTTCGCGCGGCGAGACGTACAGTTTCAGGATATCCTGGATCTTGTCGAGGTTTATGTTCGTATCCAGGACCTCCTTGCGCTTGACTTCCCAGTCGGCAATGTCGTCCTGCGAGCCGGTCCGGGACATTTTGTCGTACGCCGACGCAAGTTCGCCCAGGAGTTTTTCGATGTCCTCGTCGCCGCCGGCGAGTTCTTTGATGATTTCGCCTCTCTGTTCGGGCTTTGCCTGCTCCAGGCGGCGAAGTTCGCTGATCTGGATATTGTTTGCCTCGATGTTCTCCAGTTCGCGCAGGTACGTGTTGCGCGCCTGCTGGACCTCCTTGCCGGGGGCGGGCATGCGGATTTCGATCCAGTTCTTCTTGCTCAGCGGGCGGAATTCGAGTTTCCGCAGCCCGTGCGGGTCGATGCGGTCCTTGAGTTTGTCTATGGTGTCCTTGGCGAGGTCGGCCCTTGCCTGCTGTCCGCGCGGCGGGCGGATTTCGAACGTCAGACTGTATCCGCCGCGAAGGTCTATGCCCTGGCGCAGACCGGTCCACTTCAAAGACCACAGGCACGCGGCCACGAGTATCGCCACAAATCCGAATTTCAGGTGAAGATTCTTTCCGTTCATTTCCAGTTTCACCTATATTTAGAAAGTCATAACCGAAATCTACCGTAAAATTCACGCCCGTCTAACGGCGCCGGGCAGGCAAGTTTATAACGCCCTCCGGGGGATTCGCCAAGGTCTTAAGTTTTACATCAGTGGTTAAAGTGCCTGGCGCCGGTGAAGATCATCGCCAGGTCAAGTTCATCCGCACGTGCGATGACCTCATCGTCTCTTTTTGCCCCGCCGGGCTCGATGACGGCGGTGGCGCCCACTTCGGCCGCCCAGTCGAGACTGTCGGCGAACGGGAAGAAGGCGTCGGATGCCAGCACGCAGCCCTTCGTATCCGCTACGCCTCCGCCGCCGTATGCGCGGGCTATCTGGGCGGCAAGGCGGGTGGAATTCACCCTGCTCATCTGCCCGGTCCCGGCGCCCAGCAGCGCCCTGTCCTTGGCAAGGACAATGGCATTGGACTTGACGTGCTTGCACACCAGCCAGGCGAACCGCAGGTCCGACATCTGGGACTCGGTGGGTTTGCGTTTCGTGACGACCTTCCAGTCGTCCTCGTTGAGAGATAACTGGTCGCGGTCCTGCACGAGCATGCCGCCAACCACGTATTTTAGAAACTTCTCGCCGTTGACGGACCCATCGAAGGCGCCCGTCTCCAGCAGGCGCACGTCCTTGCCCCAGCCCTTGCGGGCGCGGATTATCTCCAGGGCGTCCTCTTCGAAGGACGGCGCGATGATAATCTCGGCGAAGAAGCCGCCTGCGCCGGCGTCTTTGCCCCATCGCCGGTAGGTTTCGGTAATCGCACCTGCCAGTTCGGCGTTGATGGGGCGGTTAACCGCCACGATTCCGCCCATGCAGGCGTTCACGTCGCCGAAGTACGCCTTGCGGTATGCCTCGACGATGTCGTCGTCGACGGCACAACCGGCCGGGTTGGCGTGCTTGATAATCGCCACGGCCGGATCGGTGAATTCCTTGACCAGCTCCAGTGCGGCGTTGGCGTCGAAGTAGTTGTTGTATGATATCGCCTTTCCGCCCAGAAGTTTGGCCCGCCCGATGCAGGGCTCCTTGTTCGCCTGCGGGCTTACGTAAAATGCGGCCTTTTGATGCGGATTTTCGCCATAGCGCAGGTCCGCGCCTTTATTATACGAGAACGAGAGTTCCTCCGGGAATTCCTCGCCGGTGAGCCCGGCCAGGTAGCGGGAGATAATCGTGTCGTAATGGCACGTCAGCGAGAACGCCCGCCTGGCCAGGTTCCGACGCGTGTTGTCCGTCACCTCGCCTTCGTTTTCGCGCATGTCCGTCAGCACCTGCTCGTACTGGTCCGCCAAGGTGACAACGGTGACGTACTTGTGATTCTTCGCGGCCGAGCGTATCAGCGTAGGCCCGCCGATGTCTATCATTTCAACCGCATCGTCGGGCGTACAATCGTCTTTGGCGATGGCGTCCTCGAAGGGATACAGACTCACGCACACCAGGTCGATGGGCTCCAGGCCGTATTTTTCAATGTCCTTCTGGTGTTCGGCGTCGTCTCGGACTGCCAGTATCGCGCCGTGGACCTTGGGATGAAGCGTAACGACCCTATGTCCGAGCATTTCGGGGAATCCCGTCCATTCCTGCACGTAGCGGACCTCCACGCCGGCCGACTTAAGCGCCCGCGCCGTGCCGCCGGAGGATATTATCTCCACGCCCATGTCGGCCAGAGCGGCGGCGAAATCCTCTATCCCTGTTTTGTCGTAGACGCTTATTAGCGCCCGCCTGACGGGATGCTTCATGCAAACTGCTCCTTTCGGTTTTGAAAATCGAACGCAGCGGTCTTACTCGGCTGCGGTGGTGCGGATGGTTTTCAGGTCCTGTGGTCTGAGTCGTCCGGCGGTGGTGTGTCGTATGCAGAACACGTGCCCGTCGCGCCTGACGGCGTAAATAGCCGGGGCGTTTACGTTGCCCACGAACATGTCCAGCCCGGTGGTGGGCAGGATATGCCTGACCTCGCCGAGCATCTCGTCGGCGACCAGCAGTCGGCGCCTGGCGTCCAGCAGGTAAACGTTTCCGTTGAAGTTACCCACGGCCTTGCGACCTTCCTTCTTGGACCATCTTTCCCTGCCGGTGGCCAGGTCTATGGCGTAGAACTTGTCTCCGTCGGCGTACTGGTAGACTGTGTTCTGGGAGACCTGCACTTTCCTGCGGAGCGGGCCCTGGCAGTAGAAAGGCGGGTCCCACAGTTCGACGCCGGTGCCGGTCTCGAAAGCGTAGAGCAGGTTATCCGTGCAGGGCACGAACAGCCCGCGCGAGTCGGCGTGCATTTCCGCGGTGACCGGTCCGCCCAGCTTCTTCTGCCACACTTTGCTCTTGATCGCCCCGGCGGAAAACGCGTATACGAAACCGTCCTGTCCGGCGCAGTAAACCAGCCCGCCGTAACTTTCCAGCGGCGAGGTGATCAGGTCCCCGGTGCCCACCTGCCAGGAGTGCAGCGCCTGGTTGAGCAGGATGGCGCGAAAGCGCCCGTCCGTTCCGCCCACGTAGTAGTAACCTTCGGCGCAGGCCCCGCCGGTGTTGGCGGTGAAGTTGAAAGTTATTTTTCTTAAAAACTCGCCCGTAGTGCGGTCAAGCACGAAAAGCCGGGTGGGCGAATTGACGCACACCAGGTCGGTCAGCTTCTCGGGGGGTTCGCTTCCGGAAGAAAGTAAAGAGGCGATGCCGGGTATCTTCTTGTTGATTGCGGCGTTGTCGTAGTGGGCGGGCCTGAATAGTGTTCTGTCCGGGGAGGTTATCTGCCGCTGCCATTTGACAATCCCCGTGGCGGCGTCTATGGCGGTCATCCTGTTGTTGTTCGAGAGGCAGTATAGATTTTCGTCGAGAAGGTAGGCATGCTGAATGAACTCGTTGGGGTTGGTGGGCACTGGTATGTCCCAGTAATACTGTAGAGCGGTCTCATTCAGTATGTCCGAATCGACCACCTTCGACCACACGTCTTTTGGTTGGCCCCTGTACGATGGGGCGCATCCGCCTGCGGCTGCCAAGAGAGTTATTACGACGGCATTGAATAAGTTACGCATCTGGTGCTCCTTAAACTCGGCTTGTGACCGTCACGAGGCGGGGCGTTCGTTGGTTTTTCGCGGGCGCCGCCCGGGCGGTGCGGAATATCAACCGGTTAACCGGTATGCTGTTAATCAATTACAGGTCCACGTATTCGCTCAGGTCGATATCGTATTTTCTTTCGAACTCCCTGAGCTTTGATATCCGTTCCAAGTCATCCGTAATTCTGTGTGCGAGTTTGAAGATATACGGACGTCCTTCCAGGCGCGCCTTCAGGTCGGCCTGCATTTCGTCCCAGCTACCGTCGTAGAGTTCGCTTTTGAGAACCACGAGCATGCGTTCTTCGTTGCTCAGCGACTCCACGAACCGGCTAACTTCCTGCTCGTGCGGCCCCTGTGATTCGGGTTCGGATAAGGCCACGTCGCGCACCTCATAATCGTGTTTGCCGGATTCATCCGCGTGGTCGGTTGTCCGGTCGTCCGCATCGGGCGGATTCTGCCCGTTCGCGACCGCCGGACCTTGCACGCGGAACATCCATATCGAAGCGGTAATTTAAGCTTATTGCAATAATTTTGCAACCGTAATGTAGAACGGAATACCGGTTAATTATAATATGTTTGCGGGGGATATACTTAAATGTCCTTCTTTGTAAGCTGCGGATAAACACTGAGGCGCCAACGCCGAAAATATGCAAAAGGGTACATACAGATGAACCCGCGTAAGAAAATAGCGATGGTATCCACACAAGGATACGTGGCGGCGGAACCAGAACTGGGCATGCCGGACACCGGAGGGCAGGTCGTGCACGTGCTGGAGCTGAGCAAGTCGCTTGCCCGGCTCGGTTACGAGGTGGATATCCTCACGCGACGCTTCGAGGACCAGGAGCCGCAAGATAAAGTATCCGATCACGTCCGGGTGATACGCTTTCCCTGCGGGGGTAACGAATTCATCCCCAAGGAGTTCCTCTGGGAGGCGATACCCGAGTGGGTCCGAAACGCCAAGCCGTACCTCAAAAAGGACCGCCAAAGATACGATTTCATAAACAGCCATTACTGGGACGCCGGTATGGCCGGGCATTCGCTCTCCAAGGAACTGGGGATTCCCCACGTGCACACGCCGCACTCGATCGGCGCGTGGAAAAGGAAGAACATGGAAGGCGACCCCGACGAGCTCGAGCAGAAGTACAACTTCACCCGGCGGATAAGGGAGGAAAAAATCATCTACGACGAGTGCGACGCCATAATCGCCACAACTCCCATCCAGCGGGACGTCCTGGAGGACGAGCCGTACGACATCTCCTCGGAAAAAATTCACATCATACCCCCGGGATACGACGACACGAGATTCTATCCCGTCTCCCGCGCCGAAAGGCACGCCCTGAAGCGCGAACTGGGATACGAAGACAAGCAGGTCGTACTGACGCTGGGAAGAATGGCCAAGAACAAGGGATACGACCTGTTGCTGTGGGCGATGCCGGTTGTCTTCGAGCGGGTCAAGGACGCCAGACTGCTTCTCGCAGCCGGCTCGCAGGACCCCGACGAGGAAGAAAAACAACAACACGACGAACTGAGAAAACTCGCAAAGGACCTTTCAATCGCCAACAGGGTGGATTTCAAAAGTTATATCCCCGACGATCAGCTGGCAAATTATTACAGGGTCGCCGACGTGTTCGTGATGCCCAGCAGGTACGAGCCGTTCGGTATGACGGCGGTGGAGGCGATGGCCTGCGGAACCCCGGCGGTGATAACCACCGAGGGCGGACTGTGGCAGCAGGTCCGCTGGGGCGTGCACGCGCTGTACGCCAATCCATACGATTTCGGGACCTTCGGGCACCTGATAAGCGTGGTTCTTCAGCTTCCACAGGTGGCGATCCAGCTTGGCAAATACGGCCCGGAGTTGGCGCGGGCGAAATTCACGTGGATTGGGATCGCCCAGAGACTGCTGAGAATACAGGAGGACGTATCGGCCGCTGATTACGCCTGATTATTTTCTAAGTTTCGTCCACGAACACGCCTGCCGTCGGGTCGGGCGTTACGTGGGCCGGTATTCCACAAGGAGTGTGAACATGCCGCAGTTCGAGAAGTTGATAGTCAGCGACATAGACGGAACCATGCTGGGCGACGACGAGAGTCTCGAAAGATTCGCCCGTTGGCTCGATGCCCACAGTCAGGTGGGCCTGTCGTACGCCTCGGGGCGTTTTTACGAATCGGTGCTGGAGTCCATCGAACAGACGCCTCTACCGGACCCGTCGGCGGTCATAGGAGGCGTGGGAAGCGACATCACACTGCATCCTTCGGGGCGGAGTGTCGAGAAGTGGCACGAAATTCTCGACGAAAACTGGGACGCCGAAAAGGTCAGAGAGGTCCTGTCCGTTCACGAGGAACTGGAGATTCAGCCGGAGAAATGGCAGTCCGATTACAAGGTAAGTTATTATCTCTACGACGCCGACCCGCAGCAGCTGCAAGAGTTGCAGGATGAACTGTCCGCCGCGTCGGTGCATACAAGGGTCATATACAGTTCCAGCAGGGACCTTGATTTTCTGCCTCGCAAGGCCGACAAGGGCGCCGCGGCGGAATTTCTGGCCGATATGTGGGGCATCGAGAAGGAAAAGGTTCTGGTCTGCGGCGACTCGGGCAACGACGCGATGCTCTTTAATCGCGGCTTCAACGGCGTGGTCGTCGGCAACGCCAAACCGGAACTGGCCGCACTGGAGGCGCCCAACATATACCACGCGCAGTGGCAATACGCCGCCGGAGTAATGGAAGGCATTGAATACTGGTGGAATTTAATGAAATGATTAGTTGATTAGTCAACGAATCAACTAATTATGGTCATTGTGCTGGAGACAGGCGGCGATTGCGTCCGATAAGTTAAGCATACAGACCGGTATAGTACCGGTGAAGTTGTATACGTGTGCGCCCGTTCAGCCGCGCGTAAACTGCGGTAGGGCGACTTGAATTTCATTAAATGGCAGCGGCAGAAACCAAAAATAATTCCGCTTCGGGAGCGTCCCTCCAGGCGACGGGGCAGGCGGTAGCCCTGCCCGCAAGGGATCATCGTTACCTCAGGTATTGCGTGATTATCTTCCTGGTGGGAGCGGTGATGCTGTGCTGGATAAGTCTTCTTACGTATCGCGCCGCCGACCCGCCGTCGCCGGCTGTGTATCCTCCGCTGAGCGACCCGTCCAACGCCGCCGGCATCGTGGGCGCATACGTGGCCTATCACCTGAGGTACTGGTTCGGTGCGGGCGCGTACATGGGCCTGCTGTTCGCCACGGTGGCGGCCGCGATAATGATACTGGGTTCGCGGATCCGCGACGTGTGGTGGCGCCTCAGCGGGGTGGTGCTTCTGGCCACCGCCACTGCGGCGGGCGCGTACCTGCGCAATCCCGCCGCCGACGTCTTGGGCGGCGATGCCGGCATAATCGGAACGGGAGTGGGGGCTTTCATGCTGGAACGGTTCGCCGAGACGGGCGCCTGGCTGATGATCCTGCTGATATTCGGTGTAGGCCTGATGCTGGCGGCGGATAATCTCGTGTTGAAGCTGCCGCGATTCGGCAAGAAGGTATGGACCTCGCGGCGGAAGTTGTTCGCCGCCAATGTACGGACCGCACCCCAAGGCGCGCGGGGCGCCGCTTTGGGCGCAAGGCGAAGCGCTGAACATGGCCCCTCTGTCCAGGACAGGACGAAAGTGGCCGACGTAATCAAGAAGTTGAAGAAAAAACCGTCCCCGCCGCCTCCTGCCAAGCCGCCCCCAAAAGCGTCCGCGCAGGCCAAACCACCATCCGCAACGGATACCGGGCAAAAGATGGAAAAATACACCCACCCGTCGTTCGATCACCTGATCGAACCGTCCAGCGGATACATTGAATCGCAGGAGACCCAGGCGGAAGAAAAGCACGCTGTGCTTCAACAGACACTCGACGATTTCGGCGTGGAGGCCAACGTGCTGGGCTTCATGACCGGTCCTGTGATTACGCTGTTCGAGGTGTCGCTCGAACCGGGCGTAAAGGTTTCCAGGGTATCGAACCTCGCCGACGACATTGCCCGCGCCCTGGCGGTGCCTGGCGTGCGGGTGGTCTCGCCGCTGCCCGGGCGCGACACAATAGGCGTGGAAGTTCCGAACATGGACAAGGAAATAGTCCGCCTCAAGGAACTGATGACCTCGGCGCCGCAGGCCCACAAGAAATACGCGCTTCCGCTGTACCTTGGCAAGGACGCCGGCGGCGACCCCATAGTGGCGGACCTTGCCGCCATGCCGCACATGCTCATCGCCGGAACCACCGGCTCGGGAAAGAGCGTGTGCCTCAATTCGATAATCATGGCCATGCTTATGACCCGCACGCCGTCGGACGTGCGGTTCATCCTGATCGACCCCAAGATGGTCGAGATGGCGTGCTTCGAAAACATGCCGCACCTCATGTGCCCCATCGTAAACGACCTCCGCCGGGCAGAGGATATACTCGAATGGGCCGCGGTGAAAATGGATCAGCGCTACAAACTGTTCCGACAGGCCAGGGTGAGGAACATCGGAGAATACAACCGCACCGAACAGAAGGTGCTCTACGAGCGCCTCAACGCCGAAACGCAGGAGCAGAAAGACCGGATACAGACCCGCCTGCCTTACATCGTCATAATCATAGACGAACTGGCCGACCTCATAATGACCTCCGGAAAGGAGGTGGAGAATCACATTATCCGGATTTCTCAAAAGGCGCGTGCGGTGGGCATCCACATGATACTTGCCACCCAGAGACCCAGCGTCAACGTGGTCACCGGTCTGATAAAATCCAACATGCCGTCGCGAATAAGTTTCCGCGTCGCCTCCAGGCAGGAAAGTCGTATCGTCCTTGACCAGAACGGCGCCGAGGTGCTCCTGGGGCGGGGAGACATGCTTTTCCTCCAGCCGGGAACGTCGAATCTCATCCGCGCGCAGGGAACGTACGTTGACGAGTCGGAAGTTCACGGCGTTGTCGGCGAACTCCGCGACCGCCTCAAGCCGCAGTACGACGACGAATTGATGCGTCTTGCCACGCGCCAGCCCGGAAGCAACTCCGCGGAAGAAAAGGACGAACTTTTCGACAAGGCCGTCGAGATCGTGCTCAACACCCAGCGTGGAAGCGTGTCGCTTCTCCAGCGGCGGCTTCAGATAGGATACAGCCGCGCAAGCAGGATAATAGACCAGATGGCCGACGCCGGCATCCTCGGGGAGTACAAGGGCTCCCAGGCAAGGGAGTGCATGATGACCCTGGAGGACTGGCAGTCTTTGCAGGAATCCATCCGGGCCGACCAGTCGGGACAGTCGTCCGCCGACGGTGAGCCGACCAGTGCGTGAAATCCGGTAAGTCTGTGTAACTTGATTCGCCGAAGGCGAAACCGGCTCTACGTGCCGCCTTTGCGAAAAATGAATAACAACTCCGAACAATCCGCCAAACCCGCTGAACCTTTACGTGTCGGGTGGGTCGCCGGGGGCGAAACGTTCTTCCGGTTCGGGGTGGTGCTCCGGGCGCTTGCGGTGGGCCTGATGGAGGAGACGGTGCAGTTGACAGTCTTGCGCCCGGGACCGGACGACTCCGATTTAAAAGAGGTCCCCACACCGCCGGTTGAAGTGATAAATTACGCCCCGCGGCGATGGTGGCGCTCCAGCGGCGCCCGTCGGGATCGGTTGGGGCAACTGGTTAAGAAAAGGAAAATATCGCTGCTGCACTCGCTGGACTGCGGTGCGTGGCGGTTAACCCGGGAACTGGCCGACGAGACCGGTCTGAACTACCTGCTGAGCATTTATAGAAGAACCCCGCCGGGGCATCTTAGGGAACTGCGATCGGGTGGCGCCGCCGTGGCCGTCGCCTCCCCCGAACTTCGCAAGCGCCTGATGGATAAGGGGCATCTCAAGGAAGACAGGGTGTTCCTCGTGCGTCCCGGACTGCACAAGGTTCGCGGGGCGACGTGCTTCGATGAGCAGTCGTACGGCGACATAGCGCTGGTGGCCTGGGCGTGCCCCTCGGCGGATTTCGACGATTATAAAACAGTTCTGAACGCATACGCCGAGATTCACAACAGGGGCTACAAATGCGCCTATTTCCTGATTGACGGCGGTAGGTTCGAAAGAAAACTGCGCCGGCTCGCCGACGAACTGGGGCTTGGCGGGGAGGTGACCTTTGTGTCGCCCAAGCCAGCTCGGCAGCTGCGCGACATATTCAAGGCGGCCGACGTGTGCATCTTTCCCGACGCCGCGCGGACCACGGATATCGAGCCGTTGATGTCCATGTCGGCCGGTACGTGTGTCCTGGCGGCGCGGCAGGAGCCGCTGGCCGAATATTTTATAGACGGTCAGACCGCGTTAATGTTCGCAACGGGCGACGCGACCGATCTGACCGCCAAACTCGCCGGACTACTGGACAATCCCTCTGCGGCGCGGGCGATAGCTCACGGCGCGCTGGATTATATAGCCAATAACCACTCGCCTTCGCAGATGGTTTCCGACGTGGCCGATATATATCGAAAACTGACTCAGTAAAGCCGCCATCCCATGTGCGCTGACTGATGAACGTTTATCCGCCGCAGGCGGGCCGCCGCGTTGTTGGCTTTCGCTCCGACAGACATCTTCGGACGAAAAATCCTGTCAAACGCAGTGAAATCCTTTATAATATCCACGCGACGATAGAATTTGCCCCCTTTGGAAGATTCTTCCTTGAGCGGAATTTTCGATAGATATTTGCTATGAGGGAAACCTGGGAACAATACAGAAAGCGCCTGATAAGGGAGACCGAGACGTTTATCGAATGGGGGCTTCGCAACCCGGACAAGGTCACTGGCATACCTATGAAGCGCATCGGCAACGGCGGCTGGCCCGTGGAGGTCGGGGTGTGGTTCTGGAATACGGTGCTGACGACCCGCCCGACCGCGACCATTAAACGCTGGCGCAATATCCTGCTGAACCGACCCGCGCAGGTCCTGAGGAAATTTGGAAACTGGTAAGGTCGGCAAAGTAAAAAAGCGGGATTACACTGATTAAGGGATTAAGAATTAATGGGGTGGCGGCCCGCCTGGGGCGGATAAACTTTTCAACCCCGACGCGTTAATGCCGGCGCGTGACGAGGGCATCTTGCCCTCGCTGTTTCCGCCTATACCGCGGCCGGAACGGCCAGCGAACGGCCGCGGAACGCGCGGGCAAGATGCCCGCGACACGGGTCAGGCCGGTTTTCATACATGTTCTAAGTTCCTGTTTCGACGCCGAATGGCTTTAGCATATCGGCCAGGGGCTTGCGGAACTTCTCGCTCAGCGGCGTCATGGGCAGGCGCAGTTCGTTTTTAATCATTCCCGCCATCGCCATGGCCGCCTTGATGGGGATGGGATTGGTCTCCCAGAATATCGCTTTAAAAAGCCCGAATAGTTTGAGGTGCTGTTTCGTGGCCTGGGGCATGTCGCCCGCCAGCGCGTGGTCGGTGAGTTTTCGCACCTCTGCCGGAAGTATGTTCGCCAACACGGAGATTACGCCCCTGCCGCCCACCGAACAGATTGGCATGGTCAGCGAATCGTCGCCCGAGAGGATCGTCATGTCGCATTCGGCGGCGATGGCGGAGGAAACATCCGGGTCGCCGGTGGCCTCCTTGATCGCCACGACCTGGTCTATTTCACGGTACATTTTGACGATGGTCTCCGGCATCAGTTTTATGCCGGTCCGTCCGGGTATGTTGTACAGAACGATGGGCAGGTCCGCCTGTGCCAGGCGCGCGGCGTGCTCGTACATCCCGTGCTGGGTTGGCTTGTTGTAATAAGGATTGACGATGAGGCATGCGTCGGCGCCGGCGGACCTGGCGTGCCGTGTCAGTTGCAGCGCCTCGGCCGTGGAATTGCTGCCCGTGCCCGCAATGACGGGCACACGCCCGTTGACCTTGTCCACCGTGAACTCGATGATCCTGTCGTGCTCTGCGTGCGAAAGCGTGGGCGACTCGCCCGTTGTGCCGCACGGGACGATGCCCTGCGTGCCGTGCTCGATGTGGAACTCAATCAGCCGGCCTAGCGCGTCCCAGTCCACCTCGCCGTCGGAAAACGGCGTCACTATCGCTACCATCGAACCTTGTAATTTCATAGTCATTCACCTTGAGAGTTTTTAGTAAGATTATTCGCGATATAAGAATTTGTAGATAGTCAAAATGCCTCACGCCACTTCGTAGGACTTACCGATCGGCTTAAAATCCCTGGTTTGCTGTGTTTTCAGTTTACGTCTGATTTCTTCGAAATGCTCGATGTCTTCCTCGCTGTATATGCGTTCTCCGCAGTTCAGGCAGACCTCCGCCGCATACCGGGCATTTTTTAAATGGTTTCTTCTTCATTCGAGTCTCTCTCACCGGTCAATCCACTTGGCCTAATCCGGATTGAATATGGTAATCAAAACCGCCCATTTTGTCACCTCATTATAAGCCCTTACACTGCGGACCGGCTCGTTTTCCGATGTCTGTCCAAAAAAAGGCATGGTCTGTCTTGCTTGTATTGTTCGATTATTTCGCCGTGGATTATGGAGCAGCAAATATCCCACAGAGTAAGTCCGGCATTACTGAGACCGGCGTAAATAATGTCGCATTGACAACGTCTGCGCGCCAATGAGAACCGCACGTTTCGTGAGGGTCGGCATTCATTCCGTCCGCCCTAAAAGATTAAACTCTTCATTTCCGCCACGGCGTTGCGCAGGCCCACGAAGATGGCGCGGGATATGATGGAGTGTCCGATGTTGAACTCGCAGAAGCCCTCCATGTCGGCGAGGGGGACTATGTTGTCGTAGGTCAGTCCGTGTCCGCCGTGGACAATCAGGCCCTGTTCGAGCCCGAATTGAAGGCCCTGCTCGATCGCCTCGAGGGTCTCGGCGACGGCCTCGGAGCGGCTGCGGGCGTTATCGACCAGGCAGGCGTTGGCGTAGGCGCCGGTGTGGATTTCTATTGCGTCGAACCCGGCCCGGACCGAGGCGCTTATCTGCTCGGCGTCGGGCTCGACAAACGCGCTTACGATAACGCCGGCATCCTGCAGGCGTTGGGTGACCTCGGCGGCGCGTTCGGCGTTGGCGACAACGTCCAGACCGCCCTCGGTGGTGACTTCCTGTCGGTTTTCCGGCACGAGCGTGGCCTGGTCCGGACCAATCTCAAGCGCGATGCCGACTATCTCCTCGTCCATCGACATTTCCATGTTCAGTTTGCAGGTGACAACCTGGCGCAGCACGCTGGCGTCGCGGTCGTTTATGTGCCGGCGGTCCTTGCGGAGGTGGAACGTTATGCACTCGGCGCCGGCGAGCTGGCACTCGGCGGCGGCCCAGACGGGGTCCGGCTCCACCGTCCGGCGCGCCTGGCGGATGGTGGCTACGTGATCTATGTTTACTCCAAGACCGGCCATAATGTTCTCCTTGTTCTAACCGCTGCGATTGTATCGGATGCGCCGACGGCATTACCAGCAGATAGAGTAAATAGTTTGTGTAAGATTTATTTGTATATCTGTGAACCGGAACCCGCTCGCGCGCGCTCGCGGCTCGTTAATAAACGAGACGTGCGCATAATTACGAGCGGGCTGATCTATCAAGCGTGAATTAAACAAAATTATTGTTAGCGTCCCAAAAGTGCAGGAGAATTTTCCCAACTCCGCAAAACATAGGTTGGGGCTCCGGACGAAAAAATGGCCGGTTATTTCATCTCTTACACTTTTGGGACTGTGATAAATATTTTGAACTATCCCGCAGGCGGGAATGTTGCTTTTGGGCGCCGGCGATTTTATGCTGTTGCGGCGCAATTTTATTTTTCCCGACCGGTTACATGAACAATCATAAGGAACTGGCAAATGGCCCGACAAAATCAAGACCTCCTGGAAGAACAGCGTGAGAACTGGGGCACCCGTGCGGGATTCGTCCTTGCCGCGGTGGGTTCTGCGGTGGGGCTGGGAAACCTGTGGGGCTTCCCGTACAAGTTATACAACTACGGCGGGGGGGCGTTCCTGATTCCATACGTGCTTGCCATGGTCCTTATCGGCATACCGCTGCTGATAGGGGAGTTCGCGCTGGGCCACCTCACCCAGCGCGCCACACCGGACGCCTTCGGGCGTGTTAACCGAAAGTTCGCGTTCGTCGGATGGTGGCAGATTATACTCTCGTTCATCATCGTCACCTATTACGCCGTGGTGCTGGCGTGGTGCCTGAGTTTCTTCTGCGTGTCGGTGCTGGGGATTTTCAAGGGTTCGCTTCCCTGGGCCGCCAAGGGCGCCGAGGGCGTCAGGCAGGCGGAAGATTTTTTCTACGTCCATTACCTGCACAAACACGAAGGTCTTTCGCTCGGCCGGCTGCAATGGCACATAGTGTTGGCCCTGGCGGCGACCTGGGTCGCGATGTACCTGTGCATATTCCGCGGCGTGCGCCTGGTTGGCAAGGTGGTGATGTGGACCGTTCCGTTGCCCTGGCTGATGCTACTGATACTGACCATTCGCGGACTCACGCTACCGGGCGCCACCCAGGGGCTGGAGTATTACCTCGAGCCGGACTGGTCGCGACTGGCAAGCCCGGAGACCTGGCGGTGGGGATTCGGGCAGATGTTCTTCTCCATGTCGCTGGCGTTCGGAATCATGATCACGTATTCCAGTTTCCTTCACCGCAAATCGGACCTGAACAACAACGCCACGATAATAGGTCTTGCCGACGTGGCCACAAGTTTTGTTGCCGGACTGGCCGTGTTCGCCACGCTTGGCGGGATGGCCTACGCCAGCGCCCAGGCCGGTACGCCCGTGGCGGTGGACAAAGTGGCCAAGGAAGGACCGGGTCTGGCGTTCGCGGCGTTTCCCTACGCCCTTGCGCAGCTGCCGCACGCGGCGTGGTTCTCGGCAGTGTTCTTCGCGTCACTTCTGCTGCTGGGGATAGATTCGGCGTTCAGCATCACCGAGAGCGTGCTGGCCAGCGTGGTCGACAAGACCGGATGGAATCGCTCCAAGGTGCTTATCGGCATCACGCTTATCGGGCTTGCGGCGGGAATGGTATTCTGCACGCAGGGCGGGCTCAACTGGCTGGGCACGTTCGACGGTTTCATCAACGGCACGTGGGGCATTACGCTCACCGCGCTGCTGGAGTGCGTGGTGCTGGGGTGGCTGTTTCGCCTGCGTCGACTGCGCGAACACGCCAACGAACGCAGCGACTGGAAACTGGGACTGTGGTGGCACGTTGCCATACGCGGCGTGATTCCGGTCGTGCTGGCGGGGTTGTTCGCCTGGAGTCTGTTCGAAGAGCTCAACGCTCCGGGCGGGTACGTGTTTAATTACCGCGCCGCCCCGGTCGAGGTGTCGATTCCGGCGCCTCGGGGCGATGAGCGGATGGAAAACGCCGACTGCAAGGTAAGGTTCGTGTCCGACTTCAACGGCGAGAAAGTTAAATTCGTCGCCGATAAAAACGGCAAGCCCGAAAAGATGGGTGAGATAGAGTTGAATGAAAATAAAGATGGCCGGTTCGCGTTCACGGCCGAGGATTTGCCGCCACGAACTGCATTGACCGCAGAGTACCGCTGGATATCCGGCGACGACGGCGATGAGGATTCGCTTGGCCGGTGGCTGGTTGCAAAGAATTTCAATACCACGTGCGAAAGGACCGGCATAAACGCGGGCAACGCCGTGGGACTGGGCGTGATGGGGTTGGCGCCGGTGCTGGCCGTGGTCATTACCTCGCTGCGGTTCCGCAGGCGCCAACCGCAGAAAATCAGCATGCTATACGAAAGCGCTCATCCGCACGGAAGGGCGGCCGGGACGCTGCTGGCGCTGGTGGCGCTGGGGGGAGCGGCGATGCTGATTTTCGGCGGGGGTGAATTGCTTCGTGCAGGCGAGTCGCTGCGATATTACGGGCGGGTGGAAGAAATCGGCGGGGCGATAAGTTCGGCGCGGCTTTCCCTTGCGCTTGGCGCCGCCGGGGGGCT
>CAYZPY010000033.1:0-19116 GCA_964480425.1 uncultured Planctomycetaceae bacterium | reverse complement strand
TAGGGCAGGCGCTGCTGGCCAAACGTATGGGCAAGCGGCGTCTCATAGCCGAGACGGGCGCCGGTCAGCACGGGGTGGCCACGGCGACGGCGGCGGCGGTGTTCGGGCTGGACTGCGACGTTTACATGGGCACCGAGGACATCCGTCGCCAGGCGCTTAACGTGTTCCGCATGGAACTGCTGGGCGCCAGGGTCGTGCCGGTCACCACGGGCCAGTGCACGCTGAAAGACGCCTGCAACGAGGCACTCCGCGACTGGATGGGCAGCGTGGAGCACACCCATTACATCCTTGGCTCCACCGTAGGCCCGCATCCGTACCCGTCCATGGTCCGTGAATTTCAAAGCTGCATCGGGCGCGAGTCGCGCCGACAGATGCTCCAGGCAGAGGGACGCCTGCCCGACGTCATCGTCGCATGCGTGGGTGGTGGCTCGAACGCGGCAGGGATATTCAGCCCCATGATTGACGATGAGGTGGAGATGGTCGGCGTCGAGGCCGGGGGGCGCAGCATGAAACTCGGCGACCACGCCGCCAGTCTCGTGGCCGGGAAGGTCGGCGTGCTGCACGGTGCGAAGAGTTACGTCCTTCAGGACCAGGACGGGCAGACCGCGCCGGTGCACAGCGTCTCGGCGGGTCTTGACTATCCCGGCGTGGGTCCCGAGCACGCCTACTGGAAAGAGACCGGGCGCGTAAACTACACCGCATGCAGCGACGACGACGCGCTGGATGCGCTGATGGAGCTTGCGAAGTACGAAGGCATTATCTGCGCGCTGGAGTCGGCACACGCCGTGCACGAGGCCATGGTTCGGGCGCCCAAAATGGGCAAGGATAAGATTATCCTGGTGAACCTGTCCGGGCGGGGCGACAAGGACTGCAACGAGATAGGCGAAATACTAAAGAGCCGAGATGCGGCGAAATGACGAATGACGAATCAAACCCGCCTGCCGGCGGGCAGGTTTCGTTATTGATTCGTCATTCGTGCTTCTTAATTCGTCATTAGAAGTTATGGATGATTTAAAAGACAATCGTATCAAACAGGTGTTTGAAGAGTTACTCGCCGACGGCAAGAAAACGCTCGTCCCTTTTATCACTGCGGGTCATCCGGATCCGGGCGCCACTGCGGCGCTGCTGGCGGATTTCGAGCGTCGGGGCGTTGGCATCTGCGAGGTGGGCGTGCCGTTTTCCGACCCGATAGCCGACGGTCCGACCATTCAGAATTCCTATACCGAGGCGCTGTCGTCGGGGATTACCTGCGATGAAATCTTCCGGACGGTCCGCCGGTACCGCGACGACGGCGGTCAAATGGCGCTGGTGGCGATGGTCAGCTACACGCTTATATTCGCGCACGGCACACAGCAATACATCGACCGGGCCGCAGACGCCGGCTTCGACGGGCTTATCGTGCCGGACCTCCCGCTGGAGGAGGCGGCCGAGTTCGAATCCATGACCGCATCGGCGGGGCTGTGCAACATTATGCTCATCGCGCCGACCACCACGCCGCAGCGCCGGGGCGAAATAGCAAAACATTCGCGCGGATTCATCTATTTCATATCGGTGGCGGGCATAACCGGCGAGCGCGACCGCCTGCCACAGGCCACCATAGAGGCAGTGGGCGAACTGCACAAGCATACGGGCATACCCATCTGCGTGGGGTTCGGGATATCCACCCCCCGGATGGCGGCGGAGGTATGCCGCGTGGCAAACGGCGCCATAGTCGGCTCTGCCATCGTGAGGCGGATCTCGGCCGAAAAGGACAAGCCGCGCGAGCAACTCGTCGAGCACGTCGGCGGCTTTGTGTCCGAATTGCTGGCGCCGCTGAAATAGGCACCTGCCCGGGGCAAGCAGGCGCGCCGGTGCGGGTGGATTACATTATTTCTTCAGCATCTTTTTTGTTTCGTTCTCTCCGCCGTTGAGCAGATACAGCAGTGGCATGGGCCGGTCGATTCCGGGTATGAAGTTCGGCCTCTCTTGCCAGGGCGTCAGAGACAGAACGTTTGTCATGTCCATCCAGTATTGCAGTCGTGCCGGTGGCAGGTCGCGGATCATGTGGAAGTGATTGGCCGGGGCGAACTGCTTGTATTCCGTCATGGTGGCGTACTTTGGAATTACGAAGGTGTGAGGCCAGTTCCAGTCCGACGTGTGCGCCACGACGTCGGCGAGTTTTGGGGGCAAATCGGCGGTTACCGCCTGGTCCCACAGCATCGAGAACATGCCGGTGGTGTGACTGTACGCCATCCGCGCCGCGACGCCTTCTATGCCGCCGGGCGAGATGAACGTCGTACTGTTGCCCCCCCCGGGGAAGTAGTACTTGTCGGCCACGGGCATCTGGACGTTGGACATGATCTTCGAGATGGAATCTCCCGGCAACCCGGCCCAGTCCAGCGAGGCCGAACCGGAATTGTTCCCGTCCACGAAACCCCGCTGCGCCCAGAGGTCTTTTTTCGTGAACTTCACGCCGTGCTTCCCGGCCAGTTCCTGGATTTCCCACGGCTCCCACACCTTTCGGAAGTCCATGAACAGCGGCGGGTTGCCTCCGCTTAGCCAGTTTGTGAACAGCATGGTCAGCAGCGCCTGCGTGTCGGCCTCGGTGGCGAACGGCTTGGCCGACTTGGGACCGTTGTGGTCGAACGTGCTGTTCATCAGCGATTCCATCATGTCGGCGATGGGCAGCAGAATGCCGCGCCGGTCGGAGCCCCATTCCAGTTGATTCATGAATCCGCCGCCGACGGCGTTCAAATCGGACAGAAAGTCGCGGACAATCAGGTACAGCGCCAGCGACTTGTTGAAGGATTCTCCGGCGGACTGGTCCTTCAACTCCAGGCGATCGCCGACGTGCCGGTCTACCCAGCGGCGAAGTTTTTGCAGTTCCTTTTTGTCGTAAGATTCCTTGTTGAGCATGTCGGACAGGAGTTTCATGTCGATTCGCGTTATCTCCAGGTCGAACGTTCTGCGCGTGGGCAGCACGTGGGCCAGCGCCGTCTCCATGCCCATCGAATCGTGCCCGAACACCACCACCCGCCTGCCCCGCAGACCAGTGTAAGTCAGCGCCGCGTAGCACCAGTCGACAAGTGCGGTGACCGTCGCGTCTGTGGGCTTTGGCTTCATGCCGGAATCAGGCCAGGTGCCCACGTTCAGGTGTGACAGTAGCCCGCTCTGCGCCAGTGCGCCGTTTGCGGCGTGTGCGTAGACGACGCCCGGCTTGGGCCCGCTGTTGCCCACGGTGAAGTTCACCGGGATGTCGTCGGGGAAGTGCGCCAGCAGCGAGAGCATCGACATCTGCGGAAACGCCCACGTGTCCGGCGCGCATATGATGGCGTCCACCTGTGCGCTGCGGAACTGTCTTGCGACGATGTCGGCCTGTTTCTCGCCGTCGATCAGCATCGGCGAGTAGACCACCTCCGCGGGCGCCCCGTCGGGCATTTTGACGTTTTTGGCCACTATCTCGGCGATTATCTCGACCACGTTTGTCGCGCGCCTGCGCGATTCTTCGTCTATGCGCGGGTCGCCTGCAGAACATACTCCGAACGTAACGGGTTTTTCGGCTGCGGACTTACTTCCCGTCAGACGTTTGGCATTTGCCATATCTTGCTCCTTGTTCTGCGCACGCTCGCGGTAGGCGGGACTCGATGAAACACGTAATATTAGCCGAAAACCTTCGAAAACCTGATCAGAATTTGCTAGGTTTATGAATCGTGTCTCCATTGTCGGCGGAGTATCTTATATAATGAAATGCGGGAAGGAATGAAAGAGGACTGATAACTTTTAGAAGGAGAATAAAATGGCTTTCACACTGGAAATCCAACAGCAGGCGCCGGATTTCTCGCTGCCCGGCGTTGACGGGAAAACTTATTCGCTCGGCGACTTCGGCGATGCGGATATCCTCGTCGTGGTCTTCAGCTGCAACCACTGCCCGTACGTGGTGGGCTCGGAGGATCGGATGATCCGCCTTTACGACGAATACAAGCCAAAGGGCGTGGAGATGGTGGCCATTAACTCCAACGAGGAACAAAATCATCCCACCGACTCGTTCGATCACATGGTCGAACGCGCCAGGGAAAAGGGCTTTAAGTTCCCGTACCTTCGCGACGAATCGCAGGAGGTCGCCCGCGCGTACGGCGCGCTGCGGACGCCGCATTTCTTCGTGTTCGACAAGGACCGCAAGCTGCGCTACACCGGGCGGATGGACGACAATCCGCGCCAGGAAGGCGCCGAGACAACACACGAACTGCGCGACGCACTCGATGCGTTGCTCAAGGGCGAGTCCCCGCCGGTGGAGGTGACAAACCCGATCGGGTGCAACGTGAAATGGAAAGGTCGGGAAGAACACTGGATGCCTCCGGAGGCGTGCGATCTGGTGTGAGGCGGACGGGACGGACAGGGAGATGACATACAAGATAGCGATTATCGTCGCGGCCCTGTTGCTGGGGATGTTCGGCTGCGCGGTCAATAAGGGCGCCGGGCAGGTCGCCCGCCCGCGACGGGTGGTGCTGTTCGTCATAGACGGGCTCCGTCCGGACGCCGCCGAACGGTTGGACCTGAAAAACATAAAGCGGCTTGCCGCGGGGGGCGCATCGTTCCGCCGGGCGTGTGCGATTGTCCCTGCGCATCCCAAGAGCGGGCGGTGGGCGAAACACTACGGTTGTTCGCTGCCGAACTCGGTCATCCAGGCGGGAAGCGTATTCATCCGCCCCGAGGAAAAGTTTCTTCAGCACGCCTTCGGCAAGGCGCCCACAGCCCACGGCGCCAGCAGCAGCGCGTACCTTGCGCTGGACGACGACGTGACGTATGCCTACCACAACGAGGACCTCCGCGACGAGGCGCTGATTAAATGGGCCAAAGAAATCCTCTCGAAACACGCGGTGGAATACATGCGCCTGCACCTCCAGCGGACCGGTTCGCGGGGGTGGCAGAGTTACATAGCCATGGACGAGTGCAGGGACGTTCCCTGGGCGTGCGACGTTTACGCCGACGGTTCGCCATACGCCCGGGCGGCGCGAAAGGCCGACGAACTGCTGGGCGATTTCGTCGCCTTCCTGCGGGATGAAAAACTCCACGACAGCACGCTGATGGTGGTGATGGGCGATCACGGCCAGGCCATCGAGGGTGGTCACATGCCCGACCAGCCGGGAGGATGGTTCACGCCGCTGATATTCGCCGGTCCGGGCGTGGCAAAGGGCAAAATTCTCCCTTACGCCGAACACATCGACGTGGCGCCCACTATATGCGCCCTGATGGGACTCGAGCCGCCCAACGCAAACGGCGGTTCGGGAAAGGTGCTTGGGGAAATATTTTCCGACGGCGGCGAGGGCTGGACCGAACCGCGCCTGATGGAGATTAACCGGACCATTCTGACTTACAAGACGCTGCACGATGCGCTGGAGATACACGCCGGCCACGACGAGCAACTGGCCCGGGAGTTGGAAAAATGGGACAGGGATTTCTACGAGGTGGACAACTTCATCGACTGGCACCAGGCCGGGACGATAGACAGACTGCTGCGGAGGAACAGGGAAATCATCGTCCGGATGCAAAAGTTCCTTGGCGGGCGCGGCAGGGCGACCGGATGGTCGCTGGCGTTTAAAAAAGACGGTGAGCAAATCACGCGCATAGTCGAGCGCGACGAGAAAATCAAAGACGAACTGCTTCACAGCGGACCGGCCGTGGAGAATCTCTGGGCCGGATATCGCTTCCACTTCGACCAGGGACTGGGCGTGGACGTGTATAACAAGCGCATCCCGCGGCTGGAACTGGCAAAGGGCAAATGGTACCCGGACGAGAAACTGCTCCGGGAGGGATACGGCCAGGACGAGTTCCTTGTCAAGGGAACGTTCGGTCTCGGTTCGGTGCGTCTGTGGGACGGCGAGGCGGCGCGGACGTTGTCCCCCGCCGAGCGGCGAACGGCGAAGATTCACCCCGGCGACGGATGGGTTTCGATAGAAACGGTCTCGCACGGCGTTACGCACGATGGGGAGAAACTGGACTTGAAGGTCACCCTTACCGTGTTCGACAATCACCGCTGCGCGCGTATCGAGGCGGAGGTGCTCCAGGGCGGTCCGGTGCGGTTCGCCACCGGGCTGCACGAATGGGAGCGCACGGAGTTTAAAAAGACGCCCCGCGCAATTATGACCTGGGGCAGGCATCCCATGTACGCCGGGGGCACCCAGCCGCACGAGGTCGGCGGCGCGATAATTTTCGATCCCGATGACCTGACCGACATACGCCGTTACGGAAGTGACCACGTGCTGATCAGCCGGCCGAAAAAGTCGCTGCGATACTGGATCACCACGGGCTTTTCGCAGGAGAGAGAGGGCCCGAATACTTTCGAAAAATTCGGCGAATTCGTCCGGCGCTTAAGCGCCGAAAAACTCGACGAAATGTCGTTCCTGAGCGACGTAACACGTTGGGTTACAAGATAAATACGCCGACCGTGCACGTTAGACCAGCCCGGACCGTTAGACATTGGGGCGATAGGGATCAACGAATCAACGTCTGCCTTCCGTCAAGCAGGAATCAACTGTTCACGTGAATAATCGCCTTTACCACGCCGTTGCGGTAGTTGGCCACCATGTCGAACGCCTCTTTAGACTCATCCAGCGGGAAGTGGTGCGTGACCAGGGGGTCGAGGTTGACCTGACCTTGGGCGACCATGCGGATGGCGCGGTTTACCATGCCGTTTTGCCGACGGACATTCCGCACGGTCAGTTCTTTTCGCCGCATGCGGTGGACGGGCAGCGACCACCTGTCGAACCGGGGTATGCCCAGAATCAGCAGCGTCCCCCCGGGCGTCAGCAGTTCGGCGGACTGGTCGATGGTTTCCTGCTGCCCTGCACATTCGAAAACAACGTCCAGACCCTCGGGGCGGTCTTTCAGGATGTCGGACACGACGTCCTGTTTTTGGGCACGGCCGGTCCAGTCTGCGCCCAGGCGGCTGGCCATCTCGAGGCGCTCGTCAATAAGGTCTGTGACATAACATTTTCCGGCGCGAGCGGCCTTGATGGCCGACAGCACGCACAGCCCGATAGGTCCGCTGCCAAGTATACCTACCGCGGCGCCGTCGAGGTCGTCGGCGAGCCGCTCGGCCCACAGGGCTATGGCGAACGGCTCGGTGAGCACCGTCTGTTCGCCGCTGAGCGAATCGGGAACCGGAAAGCAGCAGGCGGCGGACATTACGAGATATTCGGACATCGCTCCGGGCAGCTGCCCGGGGCAGCCAAGGAACTTCTGGTTTCGGCAGGTATGCGGTCGGCCGATGCGGCACTGGTCGCACCGACCGCAGACGACCAGCGGGTCCAGCGCGATTCGCCGGCCGGGTGAGAGATTCTTTACCTCCTGGGCGACCTGCTCTACCACGGCCGAGCACTCGTGCCCGACTATCCAGGGAAACTCCACCACCTGTTCGCTACCTATCCGCCCGGTGGTGTAGTAGTGCATGTCCGAACCGCACACGCCCACCTCCTCGATGCGAAGCAGGACGTCGGTGGGGTTTTTGATTTCCGGGCGGGGCACGTCGCGTATCTCGAACCGGCGTATCGCCGTCATGTATGCCGCTTTCAAATTTTTCTCCTTATTGATGAACAATCTCAAACTGCCTTGTATTATAGGAGGCATTATGAGGCAAAATAAATTTATCCTCGCGGTCCTTGCGGCCTCTTTTGTGATTGCGGCCCAGGCCTGCGCAGGCGATGCGGACCCGCTGGACGAAAAAGAAATCGATCGCCGCATAAAAAAGCACCGCACGTCAGAGATTACGCTGACGGTGACCGATTCGGCTGGAGAGCCGCTTGCAGGAAGTGACGTGACCGTGCGGCAGGTGCGCCATAAATTCCTGTTCGGGTGCAATGCGTTTCAAATCGGGCGGATTGGGGACGACGAACTGCACGGCGAATATAAAAAGAAACTCGCGGCCGTGATGAACTACGCTACGCTTCCTTTTTACTGGGGCGGCTACGAGAGGCGCCGCGGCGAAACGCAACAGCAGCATGTCATGGCGATGGCCAGGTGGTGCGGGGAAAATGATATCGTTACAAAGGGGCATCCGCTGTGCTGGCATAACGTGGCGCCGCGATGGCTGAAGTCTAAGCCGCCGGAACAGGTGGAGAAACTCCAGATGTCGCGAATCAGGCGCGAGGTAAAGGCGTTCGCCGGGGCGATCGACATGTGGGACGTGGTCAACGAGGCGGTCGTCATGCCGCGATACAGGGATAAATTCAATCCCATCAGACGTTTATGCGAGAAGATCGGGCGTGTCGGGCTTATCGCCGAAGCATTCGGCGCGGCGCGCAAGGTCAACCCCAGGGCAACGCTGCTGCTTAACGACTTCGACGTGTCCGACAGGTACGCAAAACTCATAAGGGAGTGCCTCCGGGACGGGGTTGCGATAGACGCCATCGGCATCCAGTCGCACATGCACGGGGGCTACTGGGGTGCCGAAAAGGCGTGGGGATTTTGTGAAAAATTTTCCGTGTTCGAAAAGCCGATACATTTTACCGAGTTGACCATACTATCGGGCCCGCTCAAGACTGACGACGACTGGAATTCGCATCATCCCGGCTGGGAGACCACCGACGAAGGCGAAACCCGCCAGGCGAAACAGGCGGTGGAGTTCTACAGTGTGCTTTTTTCGCATCCGTCGGTGGAGGCGATAACGTGGTGGAACCTCAGCGACTTTCGCTCCTGGCAGGGGGCGCCAGCGGGATTGCTGCGCAAGGACATGTCGCCCAAGCCGGCGTACGAACAGATAAGAAAACTCATCCGCCGACGCTGGTGGACCGGTCCGCTGAATCTGAAAACCGACTCGCGCGGGCGGGTCAAATTCCGCGGATACCTTGGTGAATACGAAATCAAGTCCGGCTGGGTGCGCGGTTCATTCCGACTGGAACGTAAAGGCGCACAGTCCGTGGGGGTGAAGCTCAAGTCCAACCGGAACTAACCGCGTCTGCTGGTTCGGCATTGTATCTGCCGGGGTGCTATTTCGACGCGCCCGCCTTTTGCCTCTTGCGCGATTTTCGCGTGAGGGTGGGCGGCTTTTTACGCTTTCTCTTGCGCCGCCTTCCCGGTTCGGGCACGTCGGCCTTTGGTATCCTGATGGGGTGTTCGTCGATTGTCTCGATAACGTCGTATATGCCGGGAGCGTACAGGTCGGCCTTGACCTCTTCGGCCAGACCCTCAGCTCGGTTAAACACGCCGCCGGATACGAGTATCTGCATATCAGGGCAGATTTCCATCTCGCGCACGTACGTGTTCAACCTCCTGATGTCGGGAAGTTCGGGAGGGGTCGTGCCGTATATGCATAAAATATCAGGTCCGATTTTGCTGATGAATTTCACAATCTCGTCGTTAGGCACGCCCGCCCCCAGAAGCCAGACGCTCCAGCCGTTCGCCTCGAACAGGTCCGCAATAATCTGGGCGCCGAGTTCGGGTATCTCCCCGCGCCCGCATGTGATCACCATCCGCTTGCCGTGCTTGGGCTTCCTGGCCAGGGAGGCGTGCAACTGGTCGGCAAGCATCCTGTTTATACGCGTGGCCATGTGCTCAACGATGCGTGAAATCCTGTTCTGACGATATAACTCCGCTATCTGCTCCATCGCCGGCCAGATTATCATCTTGAGAAGTTTTTCGGACGGGATGCCGCGGTCCTGGGCGGCGAAGATTAACTCCCTTGCTTCGCATCGCTTGCCGAGAAAGAGATGTTCCAGGTATTCTTCGAACAAATGAGATATTTTCATCATAACTGTGCCCTTTATTAATAATGTTTCAAGTGGTCAAATGCGATGAGACTGAAATACAGGCGCATTTGTGCCTAAGTATTTGTACTGCATAGTGATAAAAATAATTGTCTTTCGGTTTTACAAACTCGATGTTAGTTTGGATAATATACATAGTGTGAATAGTTTCGGCATGACAAGATAAAATACTTTAGGGAATTATAGAATATAGGTAAATTGGGTAAATATATATGTCCCCATTAAACACAAGTATGCTCATAAAGTATTGGTAAGATTTGGATTATGAAATGCTACTAAATTATTTACCGCGTCGAAAAATGCGGAAATAATCTTTATTTCCCTTCATCGCAGGCCTGTACGGCGGTAATGGCCGTTATCAGTGCTATATCTCGCTGATTAGAACCTCTCGAAAGGTCGTTAACGGGTTTTTTGAGCCCCTGGAGCAGCGGTCCAAGTCCCATCGCCTTCCCGAGACGTTCGACAAGTTTGTAGCCGATGTTTCCAGCCGATAAATTGGGGAAAATCAGTGTGTTTGCCTTACTGGCGACGGGCGAGGAAGGCGCCTTGCGTTTTGCCACTTCGGGCACAATAGCGGCGTCGAGTTGCAATTCTCCGTCGATTTGCAGTTCCGGTCGGCGTTCTTGGACGATTTGCGTTGCCCGAACGACTTTCTTTACGGCATCGCTCTTGGCCGAACCCTTTGAAGAAAAACTGAGCATCGCGATGCACGGCTCTACCCCCAGCAGCTGCCTGCACGTGGCGGCGGTGGAAATGGCGATTTCGGCCAGTTGCCCAGAGTCGGGTTCGGGCACGACGCCCGTGTCGGCGAAAATCAATGAGCCCTCGACGCCTGCTTCCTTAACGACGGTGATCATCATGCTGGCGGAACTGACCAGCGGCGTATCGTCGGTGGTGCCGACGCAGTATATCGCGGTGCGTACGGTGTCGCCGGTGGGGAATTTACTTCCTGCCACCATTCCGTCTGCGCGCCCGTCGTCCACCATCATTCCCGCGTAATACACCGGGTGCTTGAGAATCTCGTCAGCGTCGCGGCGTTCCAGGCCCTTGTGTTTGCGGCGCTGGTGGAATGTATCGACGTACTGCTCTCTTTTTTCGTCGTCGAGGGGGTCGATAATGCGCGCGGCCGATATGTCCGCCTCGAGGCGTTCGGCGTCGGAGCGGATTTGCTCTTCATTGCCCAGCAGAATGACGTTTGCTAACCGACGTTTAATGACTTCGTCGGAGGCGAGAATAACACGCGGGTCGTCGGCTTCGGGAAGGATAATGGTTTTGTCGGCTTCTATGGCTCGTTCGACGATTTTTTGCAAAGCAACGTTGTCCATTCATCAATCCTTTGGTATGTTTCATCGGGGATGAAGTTTAGCTATGGTGCGGAACGAATGCAGTAGCGTACGGTAATTGAATGCGGTTTGCAATGGACGGTGTGGAATAATGCCATACAGAAAACGTCACTGGCGCGAAAAAATACAGGTCCAGCTGGCGACGGGGCTGGTGCTGGCGGCGATGTACTTCGGTCTGTGGCGCATGTTCGTGCCGCCGGACCCTGCCGGTCCGATAGTTTTCATGGCGTCCGGCGAAATCCGACAACTGGCGGTGTTCGCGGCGATAGTGTGGTGCGTTGTGGCGATAGTGAGTTTCCTGGTGCGCGGGTCCAGACCGGTGGGACCTTTAATCGTGGTGTTCGTAGGCGCAGGGGGCGTCAGTATCAGGTCGCCGCAGATAAGAACGCTTTTGTGGGAAAATTACAGGTCCGTCGGGGGGCTGTATGCTCTGCTTATCGCCGAGGTGGTGGTTATGGCCATAATCATGTCCGTGGCGGTCCTGATAGCGGGCGTCATCCGCAACGCGATAGGCGAGGCCAGCTCGATGGTTCTGCCGCCCAACGACGAGGAAGGCGAGCAGGAGTTCCGGGCTGAAACCCGGGACGTGGTTCAGTACCTTTATAACCTGGGCTTCGGCGTATTAATAGCGATTGTGCTGTTGCTGCTGTTTATCCGTTCTGCCGACAGGGGACAGATATTGTTCGGGTTACTTGGGAGTTTCTTTATCGGATACCTGGTTGCTCACCAGTTGATCCCGGCCAATCACGTATTGCTGGCGCCCGTGGGCGCGGCCGCGGTTGCGGTGGTGTTGTATGTTCTCGGGGCCGGATCGATAGTCGGGTCTAACCCCCAGTCGTGGATGAGTGCCCCGTTCTACGCCCGCGCGCTTCCCATAGACTGGATGACGTTCGGCGCCGGTGGGGGCGTTCTTGGATACTGGGTCAGCGAGCGCATTCACGAGGCCAGGCATTACAATAAATATTTAACCGAGGCACAGGGAGCGTAGACTATGTCAGAATCGCAGAACGTTCTTGGAGCGCAGTTATTCACGCTCAGGGAGCACATAAAGACAGTCGAGGACGCCGCCCGGACGTTAAGGAAGGTGGCCGATATCGGTTACACGGCGGTGCAGATATCGGGAATGCCCGACGTCGACGTTAAAAAGGCGCGCGACGTGTCGAAGATTCTCGAAGACAACAACCTCACCTGCGCCGCCACGCACATGGGATGGGACCGATTCCTGGGCGAACTGGACGAGGTAATCGAGATTCACAGGATATGGAAGTGCGAGCATCCGGCCATCGGGGGCCTGCCGAAGGAATACCGCTGCGCCGAGGGCGTGAAGCGCTTCGTGGACGAACTGGCGCCGGTGGCAAAGCGCCTGGCGGACGAGGGCATGGACTTTTCATATCACAATCACAATCACGAACTGGTCAGGTACGACGGAAAGACCTGGCTGGAGATGCTTTACGACTCGGCCGACCCTCAGATTCTCAAGGCCGAGATAGACACTTACTGGATACAGGCCGGCGGGGGCGACCCGGCGTGGTGGGTGCGCAAGTGCGCCGGGCGCGAGCCGCTGCTGCACCTTAAGGACATGGTTGTCACGACCGAGCGCGAGCAGCGGTTCGCGGAAATCGGCGAGGGCAACCTGAACTGGCCTGCGATACTCAAGGCCGCCGAAGAAGGCGGCGTGCGGTGGTATCTCATCGAGCAGGACCAGTGCTACGGGCGCGACCCGTTCGAATCGCTGGCGATAAGTTATAGAAACCTGCGCGAGATGGGATTGAGTTAAACTGGTGGTTCGTCAGCCGTAATCCAAAGGTGGTTTCCCGATTCGCCTGCGGACGTCGTGCTGGATTTCGATAAGCGTCCTGCGGACGTCGTTAACGAACTCGTGGGCCGATTTTTTGCGCGCGTCGTCGGCGGGGATCGGCGGAGCGTAGCGCACAACGACGCTGCCGGGACGCGGGAGCATTTGCCACCTTGGCCAGGCCTCGAACGCCCCCTCGATGAGCACCGGCACGGTCCATTCGGCGGCCCGCTGAGCGAGCATTGCCACGCCGGGCAGGAATTCGCCTATCCGCCCGTCGCAGGTCCGCGTGCCCTCGGGAAAGACCACCACTTGCTCGCCGCCCTTGAGCAGGCGCATGGCGTTTTTCAGGGCCGAGAGGTCCGCCTCGCCGCGCCGGACGGGGAAGGCGTTGAGCGACCTGATGATGTTCCGGAAAATCGGCGGGCGGAACAGACTCTCCCGCGCCATGTAATTCATGGGTCTGCGCAGCGCGAAGCTCATCAGCATTGGGTCCAGGAAGCTCTGGTGATTGCATATGTACAGCGCGCCGCCGGTGGCGGGCTCGTAGCGCCTCTGGAACACTCGCACCTTCCATACGGCGCACATGGTTACCTGGAAGAACCGCCGCATGATGCGATACCACAGGTTCGGGCCCGGAACACCGGTCGGCATCCTCAGACCGCCAAGGCGCGGATTTGGATAGCTTGACGGAGATTTCATGTCCCGAGGCCTTTTGCCTTAACGTGCTCCAGCAACTCATCGGTCACCTGCTGGATTGACTTGTCGGTGGTGTCTATTTCAATGGCGCCGTGGGGCCTGACCAGCGGCGCCACTGCCCGCGAGCGGTCGTGCCCGTCGCGCGTCAGAAGATTGTCGAGCACGTGCCGGTATTCCACCCGTTCGCCGGCGTCGCGCATCTCGTCGTACCTCCGGCGTGCCCGAACCTCGGGCGTGGCGTCGAGGTAGAATTTCATGTCGGCGTGGGGAAACACCACCGAGCCCTGGTCCCTTCCCTCGGCTACAAAATCGCCCAGTCGCCGCCCGATTCGCCGCTGAAGGTCCACTAGCACCGAGCGGACCTGCGGGCAATGGGCGATGTAATACGAATTGACCGAGACCTCCTCCGAGCGTATCTCTTTGCTGACGTCCTGCCCGTCGAGCGTAACGTCCGTGGAAGAGGGCAGCGGGCGGAGGGAGATATCCGCTTGTCGGGCGACCTCTGCCAGCGCATCGGCGTCCTGCAGGTCTGCGCCCCGGCGCATGGCCTTGAGCGTCACCGCGCGGTAGGTGGCGCCGGTGTCGAGGTACGCCACGCCCAGCGCCTCGGCGAGTTTTCTGGCGGCGGTGCTCTTGCCCGAACCGGCGGGACCGTCTATCGTGATTATCATGGCGATGGAGAATTTACCGCAAAATCACCTCCTGCGAAAGTGGTTGAATGCTAAAGGGGTGCAGAATTGGTATAATTAACGTGATAAGCCGTACTACATACGGAGAAATTGCTATGCGATATAAGGTTGTGCTTTCCAGGAACGTAGATGGATACACGGTGCATTCCCCTGCGTTGCGCGGGTGCTGGAGCCGGGGCGCTACGGAACAGGAGGCCCTTGCGAACATCCGAAGCGCGATAGAGGAATATTCGCAGGCGATTGAAGATGATACTGCAAATAGGTGTGTGTGAATTTCTCCGATGATGGGCCTTTAGCCGGCGAACAGGGCAGGATCTGATTGAACGAAAACCCTCTGTAAAGATAACTTTTCTTTAGTGCGCAATCAGGAAGGAGCGATGAAGGACGCCGAACGGATAGAGCAACTTCGCGACGAGATACGCCGGCACGATTATCTGTACTACGTCGAGGCCAGGCCGGAAATCTCCGACCGCCGGTACGACCGCCTGATGGACGAACTGAAGGAACTGGAGAAGAAGCACCCGGACCTTGTCACTGAGGATTCTCCCACCCAGCGCGTATCGGGCCGGCCGGTGGAAAGTTTCAAAACCGTCACGCACGCGGTGGCGATGCTGTCCATCGACAACACCTACAACGAGGACGACCTGCGCGAGTTCGACAAGCGCGTGGCCAGGGCGCTGGGCGATAAAAAATATCATTACCTTGTAGATCCGAAGGTTGACGGCGTGGCGATGTCGCTGCGATACGAGGGCGGCTCACTGGTGCTGGGCGCCACCCGCGGCGACGGGCGGCAGGGCGACGACATAACGAGTAACGTCCGCACTATCCGCTCGGTGCCGCTGAAACTCGCCGGCGACGGGTGGCCCGATGTGCTGGAGGTTCGCGGCGAGATATACTGGCCGCGGGGAAAGTTCAGCGAATTCAACGCCGAGCGTTCGAAAAAGGGCGAGCAGACGTTCGCCAATCCGCGCAACGGCGCGGCCGGGACGCTCAAGCAACTGGACCCGAAGGTCGTGGCCGAGCGAGGCCTGGCGTTCATCGCGCACGGCTTCGGCGAAATGTCCCGCAAACCTGCCGAGCAAGCCAGCCAGATTATGGAAAAGTTCAGAAATTGGGGCGTGCCGGTCAGTCGTTTTTCGCGCGTGTGCGACGACATGGACGAGGTCATGGAGGCGATCAAAAACTGGGCCTCGATCCAGGGCGAGGTGGACTACGACACCGACGGGATGGTAGTGAAGGTGGACGAACTGGACCTGCGGGAGAAACTGGGCGCCACATCGAAATATCCTCGATGGTGCATCGCGTACAAGTACGAGACCGAGCAGGCCCAGACCAGGTTGAATGAGGTCGAGTTCCACACCGGCCGGCTGGGCACTATCACGCCGGTGGCGCATTTCGACGCGGTCCGGCTTTGCGGCACGACGGTCACCAACGCCACACTGCACAATTTCGACCAGGTCGAGCGCCTGGACGTGCGGGTGGGAGATTTTATCGTGGTGGAAAAGGCCGGCGAGATAATTCCCCAGGTCGTCCGCATAGTCAAAGAGCGGCGACCGAAAAACACGAAAAAAATCACGCCGCCCGACAAATGCCCCGCCTGCGGCGGCGACGTTGCGAGGGACGAGGGCGGCGTGTATCTGCGATGCATAAACCCGACCTGCCCGGCGCAGATACGCCAGCGGCTGGAGTTCTTCGCCGCACGAAATCAGATGGACATTGACAATCTCGGTCCGAAGGTTATCGACCAGTTGGTGGACAGGGGGCTGGTGAAGGACTTCGCCGACCTGTACCACCTGAAGGTCGAAGACATAACTCCGCTGGAGCGGATGGCCGGAAAATCCGCGCAGAACCTTGTAAACGCCATTCAGCGCAGCAAGGACACGCCGCTGGAGCGTGTGATCGCCGCGTTGGGGATTCGATATGTCGGCGCGCGTGCGGCCGAGATACTCGCCGGGCATTTCGGCGACATAGACAAAATCGCCGACGCCTCGGTGGAGGAGTTGACCGAAATCGAGGAGATAGGACCGGTCATCGCCCGGAGCGTTTATGATTTCTTCCACAGCAAGGCCGGGCGAAAGGCCGTGGAACGCTTGAAAAAGGCGGGTGTGAACACCTCGGCCAAAAAGGCGACCAAAAAGGGCGGTCCGCTGTCGGGCAAGACGGTGGTCATCACCGGCTCGCTGGAGAATTTCTCGCGCAAAGACGCCGAGCAGGCCGTCGAAGACGCCGGCGGACGTGCGACCTCGAGCGTGTCGAGCAATACGGATTTCGTGGTGGTCGGCGCATCACCCGGCGCCAAGGTCGACAAGGCCGACGAACTGGGGGTGGAGACGATAGAAGAGAAGGAATTCCTCAAACGCCTGAGGCGGAAATAGGGTGGTCAGGATTTAACCACACCTGAAGCGCGACGGCGTTCTCACGCCGACCTTATCGAAAGTATAATTTTATTCAATCGAGATTCGTCCGAAGCGGCGCTTGCCGACCTTGAGGACCATTCCGTCGGCGGGTGTGATTTCCTCTTCTATGTCGGTTATCTTGCGCGAGTCAATGCTCACCGCGTTCTGGGTGACCAGTCGTCGGGCCTGGGATTTGGACTTGGCGAATCCGGCGGCGGCGATAAGTTCGACGATGTTTATGTCATCGGGCGGTAGTGGAATCTGCGGCATGTCGCTGGGCAGGTCTTTTTTGGCGAAGACCTTTTCGAACTCTGCCGCGGCCTTTTCGGCCTCGTGGGGCGAATGGAATTCGGACACGATCGCCTTGCCCAGCGCGACCTTGGCGTCGCGAGGGTGGGTCTTGTCCGGGTCGAGAAGTTCGGCGATGCGGTCCAGCGGCGTGTCGGTCAGAAGCGTGAAGTAATTCTCCAGCAGTTTGTCGGGAATGGACATCGCCTTGCCGAACATTTCGCCCGCCGGCTCGGTGACGCCGATGTAGTTGCCCTTTGACTTGCTCATTTTCTCAGACCCGTCTATGCCGACCAGCAGGGGCATGACCATGACGACCTGCGGCGTCTGCCCGTAGGCGCGCTGGATGTCGCGCCCGACGAGGTTGTTGAATGTCTGATCGGTGCCGCCCAGTTCCACGTCGGACCTGACCACGACAGAATCGTACCCTTGCATGAGCGGATATAGGAATTCGTGCAGGCCGATGGGATTACCGGATTTGTACCGCTTCTGGAACGAATCGCGCTCGAGCAGCCGGGCCACGGTGATCTGCCCGGCGAGTTTGAGGATTTCGGCGGGGGTGAGCCGGTCCAGCCATTCGCTGTTTCGACGGACCTCGAGCTTGCCCGAGCGGGTGTCGAGAATTTTTCCGGCCTGCTTGAGGTAAGTGGCGGCATTTTTTTCGATTTTGTCGGTGGGCAGTTCGGGGCGGGTCTTGTCCGTTCCGCTGGGGTCGCCGATTCGCGCGGTGTAGTCGCCTACGATGAGGACGGCCTTGTGGCCAAGGTCCTGGAACTGGCGCATCTTGCGAAGCACCACGGTGTGTCCGAGGTGGATGTCCGGGGCGGTGGGGTCCAGACCGAGTTTCACCCGCAGCGGGCGCCCGTCTTTGGCGGCGGATTCCAGACGCTGGAGGAGTTCCTGCCGGGAATAGACGGCGTCGCAGCCGCGCATCAGCGGCTCGACCGCGCCGACGACGGATTTTTCCTGTGTGTGGCCCATCGGGTAACAGACTTTATATACAGGCGGGCGGATTTGCAACCGTTTGGGATGCGCAAAAGTCGTCCGACGACGATTTTGAGATTAAATTGTATTGACCCCCGCAGGATACACGATAAAATTAAAGTAAGTTCGAAAGGTGCGCGGGAAGGTAAGTGAAATGCGGATGCTGATTTCAAATTCGAGCGTGACGGGTCGTCCTGGCCCGGTTGCCGATGCGCTCCGCCGAGACGCCATCGCTGTTTTGATTATAGCGGTAACAGTAACCTGCGCGCCTTAGAGTCTCTAACAAAACGCTGCCGGCTTCGGTCGGCTGCAACACCGAGATGCGGCGTCGAACTGCATCGACGATGCTGAGGCATCGTCTGCTTCGTTGTCCTTGCTTCTCGGCGCTTCGCTCGACCTCGGGCCAACACAGACGTTTTGTTAGATGCTCTTAGGGTAGGTGTAGCGGACTTTTCAATCGTCCCGAGCCCTGAGGCCGGCCGCTTCGGGGCTTTGTTTTTACCGAGACGTTGGTATCGGTCACAGAGACACGGAGAAAACAGGGAAACTTAAAGGTATAAAAAGTAAAATATTATTCTGAATTAAACGTGCGTTGACCTGCTATTTTATAAGAACGATGTAAAAAAAGTTAATCACGAATTTTCTGTGTCCTCTGTGTGCTCTGTAGTTTTCAATAAATCGTTAATGTGCGTATCGAGAGATCGAGCATGCCCGATAAAAGACGAATCGAAATATACGACACCACGCTGCGTGACGGCGCCCAGAGCGAGGGTGTGAGTTTTTCGCTCCAGGACAAAATCCTCGTCGCCGAGGCGCTGGACAAACTTGGCGTGGATTACATCGAGGGCGGATATCCGCTGAGCAATCCCAAGGACGAGGCGTTTTTCGCCGAGATGACTTCCCACCGGCTGAAAAACGCTTGCATCGCCGCCTTCGGCATGACGCGCAGAAAAGCCCGCAGCGTCGGCGAGGACCAAGGCCTAAAGGCGCTGCTCGCCAGCGGCGCGCCCGTGGTGACTATCGTCGGCAAGTCGTGGAACCTCCATGTGCGGAAGGTTCTCGACGTCAGCGAAGAGGAAAACCTCCAGATGATATCCGAGTCGGTGAAGTTCTGCGCCGAGGCGGGTCGTGAAGTGATATTCGACGCGGAGCATTTTTTCGACGGCTGGCGCCATGACGCCG
>CAYZPY010000032.1:16563-19461 GCA_964480425.1 uncultured Planctomycetaceae bacterium | reverse complement strand
GGCGGCAGCGAGGCCCAGTCGCCGCTTTCGGTCATCGGCCTGATCTGCGTCAGTCCGCTGGGGTCGCGCACCGGACCGGGAACCAGCATGCTCCAGGTGGCCGGCGATGAGGGGTTCCCGGCGCCCGAGGGTGGGAGTTTGACCAGTCCGGTCTTGTCCCCGGTCTTGCCGTTCTTGTTTTTATTATTCCCCGACGACGAACCCGAGTTGCGACCGCTCGAGGGTTTTTCCTCCACGTACTTGATGAGGTCTTCCAGGATGGCAACGGCCTGCTCTTGTGCGTCCTGGGTGTCTTTTCCGGTGTGTCCCTTGGCGATTTTGCCGGCGACCTTATCCATCCTCTGCGCCACCGCGCCCAGAGGGTCCCGGTAAATGTCCTCGAGCGCCTTTGCACGCCGACGCAGAAGGTCGTACTCGTCCTTGCACAGCGACAGTTCGTAAACGTTCAGGCAGAATGCGTACATCTCAAGCGCGTAAAGACCGCGACGGTGCTTGCGGTAAAGTTCAGCGGCGTTCACCGACGCCTCGATTGCGAAACTTATTTTCTCCGGGGCGTTGATGATTATGTCGCGGCAGGTTTCGGCCGCCTGCCAGTACCGGCCGGATTTCGCCAGCGCGCGCGACTTGACGTACCGCGTGGCCGTGGCCAGATACGTCGACTGCCCGTCGAAACCGACGGGCGCCTTTGCGGCGGCGTTGTATTGCTTGGAATCGTAGGCCCCCAGCATCGCCTCGAAGCGCTCGTCCACCTCGGCGAACGCGCGGCAGATGCGGTCAAGATTCTCCCGGCGCGCCGGGGCGCCGTCGCCCGGAACGTCTTTTGAGAGTATTTCCTCGGCGGCGCGAACGTCATTGGGGTCGTAAAGCAGGTTTTCCCTGATTTCCGCGGCGACGGCGTTGCGCTCCATCTTCAGCCGGGCCTTTGCGGCCTGGGATATTATGAACTCCTTATCTTCCACAGAGAGGTTCTCCATCAGATTGCCGATGTCCACCTCTTCGGCCGGGGCGACGACGTCGTCCGAGGTGTCGTCGGTCACCTCCGCGCCGCAGGGCGCCGCGGCGACTGAAAATATCGCCCCCAGCATCGCGATCGCGCACGTAGTCTTCATGGCGTGGACTCCTTGTGACGGGGAACCCGCGATCCGATCTTTTTGGCGAATTCCCGGGTCAGTTTCTTCACTTCTTCCTGCCGGTCGGACAGATTGCTGTGCTGCTCGCCCAACTCGTCCGGGGATACGTCCGCGCCATCCTTTTGTTTTTCGAGCAGGACGGTTCTTTTGTATATGCGCCTCTGCATGTTGGCGAGCATTTTCAATTCCGCCAGTGCCGAGACCAGCGGCGACTTTCCGCCTCCGCCGCCCCCGCCGGGCTTTCCGCGACGGCGGTGCTCGGCCAGTTCCTTGCGGACGGAGTTTATCAGGTCTTCCAGGTCCTTTTCAATCTGGGCCTGAATGCCCTGTGTCAGCCCTCCGGCATTGTGCTCGGCGAGCATGCCCGAGACGCTGTCAAGGTCCGCCCGGACGTCCTTAAGCACCGCCGGGAAAACCGACGTGGTGCCTTCCTTCTCGACGAGGTCGTGAACCTTTTTCGTATCCTTGCCGAGCCGACGCTCGAGTCGCGAGAGGCGCAGAAGTTCCAACTCCTCGGCGCGGGCGTATTTGTCGTCCTGCCCCCTTGCGGCGTAGACCTTCTTGGTGTCGGCGGAGGCCTCCTTCTGGGCCTCGAGTATGCCTTCGAGCATGTCGTCGACCTTGGCAAGCATCTCCTGCTTCATCTGGTCGTACTCGTCGGCAATCGCCACTTCGAGTTTGTCGCGCGATTCGGCGAGCTTCTTCAGCGCGTCCTGCTGATCGGAGTTTGCGCCCCCGGCGTCGTCTTTCGAGAGTTTACCGGCCGCCGACGACATCGAGCCGCTGGAGCTCTTGACGCCGCTTGCACCCGGTTTGGGCGAATCCTCGGGCCGGGACATTCTCTCGGCCAGGTTCCTGGTATCCTTTGCGAGTTTGTCCTGCCGGGAGGCCTGTTGGGACAGAGGCGACTTTTTCTTCTCTTCGATGCGCCGTTTGAGCCGGGCCAGTTCGTATTTCTGACCTTCGAGATCCTGGAGCGCCTTTTTCTGGGATTTGGCGGCGCTCTTAGGGCGCCCCGCTTTTAATTCTTCTGCCGCGCGCTTCATGTGCTCCGCCGCCTTGCCCACGCGCCCGGGAAGGTCGGAATCCTCGCCGGCGGCGAGTTCGTCGGCAATCTTCTTCAACGTCTCTGCGAGTTTATCCGTTTCGCCCCCGAGGTCCTGCTGCTCTTTGGCGAGTTTGCCCCGTGGTGGGGAGGACTTATCCTCCGGATCGGTCGTGGACTCATCGCCGGGTTGTCCGGCGGCGGGCTGAGTGGCGGCGGCGTCCTTCGTTTTGGAATGAATGTTTTTCTGACGGGTGATTATGTCGTCGAGTTTCTTCGAGGCGGCGCCGATCCGCACGTCGATCTTTTTCGAGCCGATCTTGAGGCGCGAGTCCAACTCCAGCGATTTCTGTTTTTCAATAGCCTCGTTTATCTCCTCCAGCAGCTCCTCCCACTTTTTAATCCGCTCCATTCGCTGGTCCATATCGATCACGCCGGAGGTCAGCGTCTTGAGCACTTCCTGAAGCCGGACGACAACCTTGTTCTGGGTTTCCGCGGCGGCGGCCGTGATGCCCCCGGTGAGGTATTCGGCCACCTTGTCCATCTCCTCGGCGATGAACGCCTCCCGCGCCTGGCTGACCGCCGTGCGGAAAATTTCGGAGGTCTGCGGTTCGGTGTTCTCAAGCATGTCCGCCACTTCCAGCATCTTGGTGGTCAGTTTGACGAACTGCTTTTTTGTGAACTTGACGCGCGAGACAAGTTCTCCCGAACCGCTCCCGTCGT
>CAYZPY010000032.1:0-16553 GCA_964480425.1 uncultured Planctomycetaceae bacterium | reverse complement strand
GTCGGATTTGTCCTCGGGGTTATCCGCCTGCGACGGCGGCAACGCACACAGCATCAAAGCCGCCGCGACAATCACCAACAGGGAATTTACGCAGTTCCCACGCAATTTTGTGTCGTTCGTTTTCATTTTCACGCCTTTCGCCGACGACCCGGCCGATGCGCCTTACATTTCAGTCCTCCCGGTCGGGCTGCGTGGTCGGACCGAGAATATCTCCGATGTCCTGTTCTTTTTGTTTATTTATACGCTTCAGCAGTTGCCTGGACCATTTTATGATCATTTTCAATTCGCCGGCCAGTTCCTGGCGGCTCTGCGCCTTTTGCATGTGCTCGAGAATTTCCTCCATGCGGTTTCTTATCCGTCGCTGGTCGGCGGCGATCTGTGAGGCCTCCCTGCCGAGCGCATCGTCGCCGCTGATGTCGCGCGACGATTCCAGGGCCGAAACCACCTCGTCGGCAAATTTCGAAAGGTCCCGCAACGGCGTTATCACGTTGCCTTCGAGCCCATTGACGGTGGGCGAGCCCGGCTCGGTCAGGCGATTGTTCAACAACTCCTCGACGATGCCCGAAAGCGTGTCGGCGGCCTTTTCGCACTCGGCCGAGACGCTGCGGGTCAGGTCCGCCGATGAGGCGAGATCGACCCGCACGTCCTCCACCGCCGCACCGGCAGCAAGATCCTCGGCCACGGCGGCGGTTTTCGCGCGGGCGTCTTCCGCCTGCCCCAGCGACTGGAGAAATTCCAGGTGAAGGGCCTTTTGTTTCCTGATGAGTTCGGTCAGCAACTCCTCCGGCTCGACCACGCGGAACGTCAGCGTTCTGCTGGTCGCCTGGTTGGAACCGTTAAGCTCCGCCGGGAGGCAATCTTCACCGCGGGCGAAAACCGACACGGTCTTTCCCACCGTCACGCCGCTGCCGGCAAGGTCCACCTGCGCCGGCGCAGTGACCGATTTTACCGGTGAGGGGGGTTCGTCCAGCACGCTCTCGACGATTCGCTGCTTGTCTTCGGCGCTGCGGCCGGTCCACTGCGCCACGACGTCGACTTTTATGATTCCAAAGGCGTCCTTTCCGCGGACCTCCAGCGGTATGATCGCGCGGGGCGTGATCGCCGGTCCCACACCGCTCTTGTCGATCTCCATGCGCGGGGGGCGATCCGGCGATATCTGCACGGCGTACTTGGCGCCGCGGCGGTTCTGGTAGCCCATCGAATCGACCAGCGCGAAACGAAGCGCCATGCTGCCGGACGTTTGCCCGGCGTCGACCTGGAACTTCCCGCTCACCAGCGCGGGCGATTCGGACTGGCGGGGGGAGAGATTTTTTACCTCCATGGGGATGGAAATTTTCCCCGATTCGGATTCCACCAGCATTCGCGCCTCTCTCAGCGCCTTGTTTGCGGCGGCTGAAACGTTAATCCACCCGCCCCGGTAAACGGTTATCACCCCGGATGTGGCGTCCACACTTCGCAAACTGCGCGACATGTACGGCGGATATTCCACCACGAACCGCACGCGCCGCAGGGCCGGCGGCTCGATTATATTAACCTGGTGCGGACGCTCGCTGTCGGTCCGGTCGTCACCGCCGGCGACGTAAAACTCGAACGGCTCGGAGACCGCGCGGAAAACCTTGGAATAAGCGGCGTTTTGTGGATCGGTCAGTTCCAGTCGCTCCTGCGTGGGACCGACAGACGGATAGTTGGCGTGCAACGTAATCCAGGCCGGTGGATGCAACTGCTCCACAGCGCCGGGCACGGCGACGACCTCTATCTCAAGGTCGTCCCCGCGAAGAACGTGGAAATCCGGCCCGCCACGAACCTTCAGGTATATCCTCTGAGGCCAGGGAACCTCCTTCAAAAGAATCATCCTCTGCGCCCAGAGTTTCACCATCGGTCCCTGCCAGAACGTAAAGCCCACAAGCAGCATCGCGGCGCACGCGGCAGAGGCAAGTATGCGTTTCAGTCGTCTAAACTCCACCACTTGTGCGAAATTCAGCGGTCGGCTTATCCGCTCGGCCTCCTGGGCAGTGCGACGCGCCATCGCGCCGCTGGCCAGCTCGGACTTGAAACCGCTTGCGGCAAACTGCACGGTGCTTATCAGCCGGTCGGAAAGCACGCGGTACCTGCTTTCGACCAGCAGGGCGAGCGATTCTGTCCCCATCCGCACCAGCAGAGGTCCCAATATATACCGCCACAACACCCACAACATTGCGATCGCGGCGACGGCAAGCACGAATATCCGCTGCGGGCGGCTAAGGTGCAGCAGGTAATCCATGCCCAGTGTGGCGAAGATCAGTCCCACGCACGCAAGCAGCGTCCATGCCAGCCCTTCTGCGGCGAGCCGCAGGCGCACCCTCAGGCGCAGCCGGTCCAGTTTGGACCACAACGTCAGGTGAGGCGCGGCGTGTTTCGATTCCTTCTCACTCATGTCATTTTTCCGTCCGCCGGGAGGCGGTGGATTTCTATCAGGCCATGTTGTACTTCTTTCTGAGTATCCATTCGCCGGCCAGCAGAATAACGATAAGCAGCAGCACGGCGCGGGTGTCCCAAAGTTCACGCGGTATCTCCCTGACGCTCTTTAGTCGCCCGGGCGGAATCATACCGGAGAGTTTGTCGAATTCGTGCGCTTCGAGGAAATTCTGCGGTCTGGACACGACGGTTTTGAGGAAGGCGGGGTCCGCCTCGGGCTTACGCATCTCCGCCTGGGGCAGCTCGACGGTGATTCTCCGCGAGACGGCGGCGTCCGGACCGAGATTCACCGACAGTTCGTACGCACCCGTGCGCTTGGGGACCATCGAGGCGGCGAAATGCCCCGGCTGGTCCGGAACCGCCTTCAGCTCGATGTCGCTCGACTGCCCGTCGGACGTGCGGGTCATCCTGACGGTGACCTTCTTTGCCTCCAGCGGCCTGTATTCCTCGTCGTACGCCTCCAGGCGGACGGTCATCTTCTCGCCGGCGACGAAACGCTCCCCGCCGGTGGTCAGGACAACTCGCTTGGTTTTCGGCGCCGCCAGAAAACTCATCAGGTTGCCCCACAAACGCCGGTGATAATACCCGTCGCGAACGGCGCGCCACCGCCAGGTCTCGTCGAATCCCACGTAAACCACCCTTCCCATACCGACCGGCTGGAACACCATCAGCGGAAGCGGGTCGTTTTGGGACCCGCGGCGCATCGGATTGGAGTGAACCGCCAGGACCCTACCGGCGGGCTTGACGTCGGCAACGGGATGCGACCAATAAATCCCAGGAAGCAGGTCGAAAATGTGGCGCTCGCCGCCCAGCGAACGACCGATCCTGGTCACCGTGTGCTCTCTGCCGTAATCCGTCAACCTGACCTGCCACGACCTGGGTTTTCCGCGCCCAATCCGCCCTGCCAGGTCTATGCGATTGGGCGCCAGCATGACCGGCATAAGGTCGGACAGGGGACGGTAACCTCCCCCGCGCAGAACCGACTCGGAATGCTTGTTGCCCGCCAGGTAGCACATTCCGCCCCCGTGTCTGACCACAAAGGTTTTGAGCATTTTGACGAAATTCTCGTCGAAGCCGCCCTGCGTAGGACGCGGATCGTAAAGTATGACCACGTCGTATCCCGGGCTTTCCTGCGTGCCGATAATCTCCGCCAGTCGCCGGGGCAGGCGCGACAGCCGCATGCCCGTCGAGGCGACCTGGTTGATGTCCGCGTCTGCGTTCTGCTGCCATACGCTAAGCCGGTACAAATCCCGCGAGCGAAACAGGAAATTCCTGAGATACTGGAACTCCAGACCGGCGTACCCGCCCACCAGCAGAATGTTTATCTTCGCGTCGCGGACCGACACGGACGCCTCGGCGGAGTTGTCGGCCTGGTTCGTCTCGCCGCTGAGCGGATCGGCAACCACCTTGTATACGAACTTTCCGGTCTCCTCCGGCTTGACCTTCAGGTCGGCGGTGATGACCACCGGTCCGTTGCGCCGGTTCTGCGGGGAGTCGCCCTCGGCGGGGGGAAGGTGCTCGCTGACGTTTATTATCGATTCCTTCCCGGTGGGGGTCCACTTGCCGGAATCCGCATTGCGGCGCAGCAGGCGCAGTTTGATCTTTTGCGTCTCGGCGTTTCGACACGAAAGGACGGCGGAAAATTCCGTCAGCGCGCCTGTGCGCACCTCCCCGGGCGCGTGAAGGGCGGTGACCGCGACGTTTTTTCTGGGCGTGGCGTCGCCGACCATAACCGCGAACACCCCGGCGCCGAGCCCCTCCGCCAGGGCGCCGGACGACGAATCGCCCGCCATCGGCGAGCCCGGTTTTGCGGAGGTCACCCGCCCGTCGCTCACCAGCACCACCCCTGCCATGCGCCGGCCTCGCATCGTCTCCCTGACCTGTCCAAGGGCGGCGGCAATGTCGGTTTCGTATCCGTCGGCGCGCATATGCGCCAGGGACTCGCCCAACCGCTCGATTACCTCGCCCGGCGCCATGGACGGCGAGTCAATCCGCTCGATTACGTCGGTATAAGACTCCCGCCCCGGATTGTCCGTGGAAAACCTCATCAACACCAGCGGGTGGTCGGCGGCGAGGGCGCCGATGGCGCCGCCACGGCGCACCAGCAGTCGGCGGACGATCTCGGCGCGCGACATCTGCTCCAGGTCCGCCGGCGAAACGCCCAGCAGACCCGCCAGTTTCTCCCGCCGCCCGGCGCCGTCCTGCAGGACGGTCGAATCCGTAAGCGACATGGATATGCTGTCGTCGAGGAGCACCACCAGCGAACTGTACAGCGTGCGCGTGAAGCGGTAGATAATCGCCGGGCGGAACAATATCACCGCCACCAGCAGAATCACGGTAATCCGCAGACCCGCCAGAAGCGCCTTGGCGCCGCGCGGCGCGTCGCCCTCCCGGCGATATGTGCGGATCGTCAGATAAATCATGGCCGCTAACGCCGCCATCAGCGCCATGATGACGTAGTTGCCGTAATCGGCCACAAATCCCAGGCGCCACTGCGCCGAACCCTCCTGGGATCCGCCGGGGTAGCCCCCGAACAGCCATTTAATAAAACCGCTCATGAATAATGTCCGAATTTTCGACCCAGTATTGTCTCTGCAATCATAAACACCAGCAAGGCCGCCAGCATCCAGGTCCAGTATTCCCGGTCGGCGGACAACTCGACCTCCTCGGCGCTTCCGGGGCGCCGGCGGTAATGGAACTCTTCGCTTCCGAAAGCCGCCTCCAGCGCCTCCCTGCCGCCGGGCGTCAGGTCGCCCTCGGAGGGTTCCATGTTCCTGGTGAACACCACCCGCCTGGTGCTGCCGGCGGGGTTGCGCATCCACAATCTATAGACGCCCGAATCCCGCGTGTGTTCGTAAACAAGGACGGATTTTTCGCCCCGGATTTGAGGGTGCATCTTCACGCTGCTCTGCGCGCCGCCGGACGGCGTCTCCAGCCAGACCTCGGCGTCCCTCATATCCTCGGGCAGTTCGAATTCCACCGGCGCTGCGACGGGCGCGTTTTGCCAGCCGCGCTGGGGGCGCGCGATGCGTTCGACCATGCGGTTGACCGCCACAACGTACGTCCCGAACGGGTCCACGGGCCAGTCCGTCCATCGCTTGTGCGCGGAGGTGTAAAAAGCCACCACCCTTCCGTCGCCGTACTTCCTGGAGACCACCGCGGGACTGTGTGATTTGTCGTTGAACCGCGCCAGGACGCGTGGCGGGCGGATTCCGCCGCCGGAAGAACCACCGGGGGACTCCTCGGCAGAACAAAATGCGAAAAAGCGAATGAACTTCAGCCCTATGGTGCCCTGGCCGGTGAATACGTTCATCAAGCTGTCGGCCTCGATGCTTTTGGGCTCCAGTCGGTAATACTTGACCTCGCTGTCGCCCGCTTTGGCCCGGACAATCTTCTCGAAGCGAAACGGCAGCAGCCCACCTCCCTCGGCGTAAAGCGGACCGTTATAGAACGATTCTTTCACGTTTTGTCCCATGAAAATCGCCAGCCCTCCGCCCGCGCGAACGTACTGCTCCAGCGCCTCGAGACGCCGCCCGTCGCCGGCGCCGTCGGAGAGCGACGCCACGTTCAGCAGCATCACCACGTCATAATCGTCCAGGTCCGCATCGCCGAAGTCATCCGGGGAGATTACCTCCACGGAATTGCCGTAGTTCGAGTTCGACCCGGGGACCAGCGCCCGGGCGAGGTAGAACGACTCGTTTTGCTCAGGTTCCCAGCCGGTGTTCAGCCGCCCGTCCACCAGCAGGACATTAACGGCCTGTCTGACCTCCAGCGACAGATGGGAGGTATTGTCTCCGGACAGTTCGTCGCCGGGCAGATGCGCCCTGATCAGGGCCGATGCGCCTCTGGGTCGCCCGTCCTTGCCCGTGGCCGAGGGAAACACCAACTGCCACTGGACCCGCTTGCTCTGTTGCGGCGCCAGGGCGTCGATAACTTCAATAGGGGTTGAAATTTCGACGCTGCTCCGCGCCGCCGTGTCATGGGATTCCGACTCGTCCGGGCTGTCGAGACCCCAGTTGGCCGTCAGCCGAACCTCCACGTCCTCGACCTTGCGGGGCGAATTGTTGCGCACCTTCACGCCTATCCGCAAAGGCCGACCGGACAGAGCGAACCTGTCCAGCAGTTCGATCCGCTCGACGGTGAGGTTGTTGCGCGCAGGGCGCGCATAGTCCAGCGCTATCACGTCCACGTCCTGCGATTTAAACTGCGAGAACCGTTTGCGCATTGCGCGCATCGTCTGCGGGTCCGACAGGTCGGTCTTTCGAAAATCGCCGACAAGGTACAGGCGCTTTGTCCCGACGACGCCGGCGAATATATCTTCCGCCGCGTCCAGCGCCTCGTCCAGGTCCGCTCGCCTACCGGTGGGCGAAAGCGAGGCGATGCGCCTCGAAAGATCTTCTACGTCTATCTCGCTGACACGCGCCGGGGAGAAAAACGGCGCCTCCTCCGCGCTGCGCGTAGCCAGGATTATCGCGCAGCGGTCGGATTCGGCCATAGACTCGATCCGCCGGGTCACCTCGTCGGTAGCGACGGAAAACACCTCGCCGGAGCCGAATTTCTGTCCCATCGACAGGCTGTCGTCCAGCACGAACACGTTCGTCGCCGTCCCGTCGCCGCCGATTGCGCCTCCCATGGCTCCGCACCCGGTGAACCTGGCCACCACGGCGGCCAGCGCCAGGATAATGCAGCAGCGAAGCGCAAGAAGGATGAGTTCCTCGATTCTAAGCCGTCGGCGGTTGCGCCGCAGCGACTCGATGAGGAAACGCATCGCCGCCCAGTGGACGGTCCGGAACCGCCGGCGGCTGAGTATGTGGATGATTATCGGCACACTCACCGCCGCTAATCCCGTCCAGAATATTCCAGGATGTATAAACGGCATAATTTATCTCTTAGCCCCGGCCTTGCGGACCGCCTCTGCACGTGCGGTCAGGAACGCCAGCATGGCAGCGTCCAGGTGTTCGCCGGTGGATATAAGTTTGTAGTCCGCCCTGGCGGCGACGCACCCGCGGTGCACCGTCCTGCAGAACCGCCCCACCGCATCCAGGTATCCGTTTCGCAGCGCCCGGGGGTCGGCGACGAGCCGACCCGTATCCTCCAGGCCCAGGAACTGCGTGTTGCCCTGGAAGGGAAATTCAAGTTCGTCGGCGCCCATGATGTGCAGCACGACGACCTCGTGGCCGAAATGCTGAAAATGCCGCAGACCCCTCATGGCGGCGGCGGGGTCGTCCACGAAAAAGTCGCTAACCAGGCACACCAGACCGCGACGGGGGATTTTCTCCGCCAGCGAATGGCACACGCCCTCCAGGTCCGTCTTGGCGGTGGGAGTAATCGTATCTATGGCGTGCACCAGCGACTTGATGCGATCGGGATTGGCCGAGGGCGGAAGGTAGCTGCGAAGCGTCTGGTCGAACAGGGCCAGTCCTACGGCGTCCTGTTGCTGGAGCAGCAGAAACGCCAGCGAGGCGGTGACGGCGGCGGCGTACTGGTACTTGGTCAGACCGTTTCCATTGCCCCCGTACTGCATGGACTCGCTGGCGTCCAGCAGAAAGACCGCCTTGAGGTTCGTCTCCTCCTCGTACTGCTTGATGTAGTAGCGGTCGGTGCGGGCGTGGACCTTCCAGTCCACGTTCCGTATGTCGTCGCCCCAAACGTACTCGCGGTGCGAGGCGAATTCCACGCTCTGCCCGTGGAAGGGGCTCTTGTGCTGTCCCGAGATGAATCCCTCCACCACCAGGCGGGCCTGGAGGTCAAGGCGCGTTATCTTCGACAATACCTTCGGGTCGAGGTACTTAAGCAATTCCTGTTTTTGTGTTTTTCCGCCGTTGGGCATAGGTTACATACTGTCAGTTTGATTAAACGTTCACCTCGACAAAACCGTCACTCCACCGCCGGGGCGGTTTTAGGATTTGCGGCAATGTCAGAGTCCTTGTCGGGTATTATTTCCATGAGTCTGTCGACTACGTCGTCTGTGGTGATTCCCTCGGCATCGGCGTTGAAGTTGGTGATGATGCGGTGGCGCATGACGGGCTTGGCGACGGCTTTGATGTCGTCTGTCGATACGCAGAACCGTCCGTGCAGCACGCAGTGGACCTTCCCGCCCAGTATGAGGTACTGGCACGCGCGGGGGCCCGCGCCCCAGGTGACGTAATCACGGACCACCTCGGGAACGTTGCCCTCGTGCACCCGCGTGGCGCGGACAATCTTCATCGCGTAGCGGATTACGTGGTCGGCAGCAGGCACACGACGGATAATCTCCTGGAGGCGGATTATCGCCTCGCCGTCCAGAACCGGCTCCAGCTGAACCTCGCGACCGGCGGTGGTCAGGCGGATAACGTCGAATTCCTCATCCCACTGGGGATAGTCCACGTATGTCTTGAACATGAACCGGTCCTGCTGCGCCTCGGGAAGCGGGTATGTGCCTTCCTGCTCGATGGGATTCTGCGTGGCCAGCACGAAGAACGGATCCTTCATCACCATGCGCTTTCCGCCGGCGGACACCTGCCTTTCCTGCATGGCCTCCAGAAGCGCCGCCTGTGTCTTGGGCGGGGTGCGGTTGATTTCGTCGGCCAGGATCACGTTGTTGAAGATGGGACCCCGGAGGAACTTGAATTCGCGCGTTCCCGCGGCGCGGTCCTCCTGGATGACCTCGGTTCCGGTTATGTCCGAGGGCATCAGGTCGGGCGTGAACTGGATTCGCGCGAAGTCCAGGTCCAGGCACTGCGCCAGGGAGGATACCATCAGCGTCTTGGCCAGTCCCGGCACGCCCTCGAGAATGGCGTGCCCGCGTGCGAAGATGCACATCAGCAGTTCCTCGAGCACTTCTTCCTGCCCGACGATGGCCCTGCCCATCTCCCGGCGCATCTTCTTGTAGGCGTCGGTCAACTGCTCGGCGGCCTGGATGTCCTGCTCGGGAAGTTCGGCATTTTTGTTTTCCTTGTCGCTCACTTTCGTCCCTTTCCGTGTTCTGGCTTTAATTTTAATCTTTAAATATCCTATCTCTGGCAAATCGGCAGGTATCCGTACGGCATCTGTAGAATGACGGTGGCGATCGCCGTTCCGTAGGTGGTGCCCACATTGTCGCCGTTCCACGAACCGTCCGGCGCCTGCATGCTTATCAACCTGCGTTTTATGCGGGGGTAGTAGTTGTTCCAGTCCGAACCGCCCCGCTGGTACCACGCCTGGGCGAGGTAGAAATGCGTGTAAAACCAGTGCGACATGTGCTGCGAAACGCTGACGTTGGACTGGACGTACTTGATGAGTTTATCGACCATTTCCGCCTCGGCGCCCCCGCCGCCCGCCTGGCGGTCGTAAACGCCGGCGGCGTAGAAGCAGGCGATGGCGGCTGCGGATATCGCCGGGCGCGACGAGCCCCTGCTTTGGGCGGAGTAGCAGATGCCCCCGTCGGGCATCTGGCAGTATTTCAGGTACGCCACCGCGCGGGCGATGGTGCTGCGTGGGACCTCGATGCCGACGTTGCGGCAGGCGCGCAGCGCCTGGAGCTGCGTGACGGTGACCGAGCCCTCATCCCCGTTGCCGCTTGGCGTGTATATCCATCCCCCGGCGTGCTTGAGACTGGCGCCCAGGTCGGACTGCGCCCTGGCAGTCAGCTTGACCGCGCCGTCAAGGACCTTCTTGATGCGCTTTTCGTAATCGGAGTTTATTTCCGAACCGTAACACTGCGCCAAAAACAGCATGGAGAACCCGTGTCCGTACATGCTGCGATACTCGGCGCCGGGACCGGCGATCATGCCGTCGTCCCTGGTCTCGGCTATGTTGAGTATGTAGTTCATCGCCTTCGTGACGTTCCGCGCGTACGGTCCGGACTGGGGCGTCGAGCCGCCGGATATGAAGGCCAGCCCCGCAAGCGACGTCATCGCCGCAGGATATATGCCGTACCCGCCGCTGTTGAGCCATGCGCCGTCTCGGCGCTGCGTCTTGGCGAGGTAGTTCAATCCCTTATCGATGGCCTGAACCGTCCGGCGGTCCATTATCTCCGGAAGCACAGGACCGGGCGCCTCGGCCTTGGCGGACGGGGAATTGTTCAACAACATCAGCGAGCCTCCCCCTGCGGCGAGCATCGCCGCCGTCACAAACGCCGCAATACTAATCGGAATCCCGTGTCTCATTTTCTTTCCCTCGATAAATGGTAAGTCCCTCGGCATCTTCGGCGCAGAGTCTGCGCGAGATCGCCGCCGGCGGGCCCAGGCCCATCAGTCGGCCGGCCTTTTCGCTGTCCTGCGTAGTGGTCACCGATTTCCAGTCGATGCTGCCGTCCCGGCCGTCGATGAGGTAAACGTAAAACCCGTAGTCGCTCCCGACGTGCCGGCGTGCACAAAGCAGCAGGCGCCCGCCAGAGAGATGCGCGGGATAAAGTTGGTAATATCCCTTCGCCTCCCGGCTTAATATAGTCTTCCACAACAACTCGCCCTTGGAGGCGTCCAGTTTCTCCACACCCAGACCGTGTTCGCATCCTTGCAGCCCGACGCCGTGCCTCTGGAAACGACCATCGGGCCTTATGGGTCCGGCTACGTAGACCTCGCCGCCTTCCACGCACCCTATGCGGGGAGTCACCTGGTCGGCTTTGAACTTGTTTTTCAACGTGCCGGCGCCCGTAACGACGAACCTGCGCATGACGGGCTCACTGTCGCTCTCCATCACAATTATCCCGTCCGTCCCGGCGACCAGTAGCGCCGGACGCGAGCCCGGAATTTTCGTTTTCCACGCGGCGGGCAGGTTAGTATCCAGGCGACAGGCGACCAGGGTCCCCTTGCTGACGCCCACCAGCACGCCATCAGGCGTGATTTTTGCGTGCGTGTAATTGTCCGTGGGCAACTGTGCGATCACCCTCCCGTCCGTCAGGCGGAAGAAGACCTTCCGCCTTATGCCGGCATACCGAAAAGCCACAACACCCTCGGCAAGCATGGGCGAAAAGTCCGGCGGGTGATTAAAGTCGGGCGAGTTCACCCGCCATCGAAGCCGTCCGGTTTCCAGATCGAAGCAGTTTATCCACGAATGTTTCCCCTTCCTGTCGCATACAACAAGAACGCCTTCTCCCGCGGCCACGTCGTACATTTCTTCCATGCCCGCTTCGGCGTATGTCATATTCCACATCACCCGCCCGGTGCGGGTCTCCACGGCGGCGGCCGATTGCCTTCCCGCCGCCACCACGATTTCGCCGTCGCCGCTTACGCACCCGACCACCCGTCGCCAGGACATCAGTCCGCGATAGTTGGCGTGCTTTGTCGGCGCCATGAGCGGCTCGCAGCGCCATCGCACGGCCGATTCGGCGTTTGCGGCTGCGGGATCGAGCCGCACCAGGCGCCAGTCGTGCATCACGAATATGTCGCCTTTGAGGCGCGCGGGGCGCCACTGGTGGTCCCGCAGAATCCATAAATCCCGACCCTTGATGGAAAACGCCTCTTGATACGGCGGGGGCCCAATGTCGTAGTCCGCCCTCGGGACCGGCGCCGGGCGCCCGACGCAGCGGCGGATTACGTCTTCTATGGTCCCCTCGAATTCACTGAAGGACATCTTCGTCTTGTCAAAAAACTCACGCCCGGCAAGCAGGCGGCAGTCGATTTCGGCCAGGAGCGCCTCGCCGCGCCTGAGCCACACAAGGGCCCTTGCGGCCCGGGCGGGGTCTTTCATGTTGTTTTCGGCAAGATCGTGTCCGTCCACGATTCGAGTGAGGCACTCGATGGACTTTCTGAAAAGTTCTCCGGACTGGTCCTTGTTCGCCTTGACGGCACGGAGGTAATACTGTTCGGCGGCGGCGTACAAGGCGTCGTCGGACCAGGCGCTTCCCGGCCAGACTTCGACCAGCATTTGAATTTTCTCCGGGTCGCCGGTCTCGACGACTTTTTCATACGCCTGCTGCGCCTGCGTTTCGAACACTTCGTGGAACTCACGCCCGTGCTTGTCTATCAAATCCCGTATGAACCTCTTAACCAGTTGCGCGCCGTTATGCATACGGGCGTCTTTGCCGACGAAAACCGAACTGTCCGCCTGTGGTCCGATGGGAACGTCGGCGAACTGATGATCGGGATAATTCTCCAGAAGCCGGCGGATGGCCGACATCGCCTCGGCGTAACGCCCCATCTTACGAAGGCACTTGGCGCGCCGGATGGCGATGTGCCCATCGTCCAGTGTGGTGACGGCGTAATCGGCGGCCTTGTCGAAGCATTCCAGCATCTTGACGTCGTCGCCGCTGCGGTTTCCAAGAGCGACGTACGTGCGGTAGAACCATGGCTTCATGCGGGCCTTCAGACCGGGAAGGTTATGCCTCTCGGACAAGGCCCAACCCCGTCGAAGGTCTTCAATCGCCCGGGAAAACTGCCCCGCGCCGAACGCCAGGCGCGCCATCTCGAAAAGGTTTTCGCACCGGCGCCGCGGCTCCATGGACGCCAACGACTGCTCCATGCTTTGCCTCACGACGGAGTAGCGGCAATACGCCGAAACACCCGCGGAGTTGGCAGCGAGCAGAACGTCGCCCACACTCACCAGGTTGCCCAGAAATCCTCTGGCGCAGGCGAGGGGAATGGAACTCAGGGAGTAATCATCAATCTCCATGCGGTATATTTCGCCGCGCGCCGAGGACAGAACGGCGTCGGTGGTCACCGCGGGCCGACCGATTACCTCTCCGTCAAGGTCTCTCTTTACGAGCAATCGGCCGTCCTCGACGTTTCTTACCAACAGATTCTTTCCGCTCAGCAGTATGCGGTTGTGGTCCACCGCCGAGAGATACTTGCCCCCGTCGCGTTCTTTTCGCCATATCGGTTTTCCGTCGGCGCCGCCCAGGCAGATAAGTTCCCGCCCGTCGGCGGGCAGGCATATCACTCGCCCGCGCGTGGCGATTATGGGATTGACCGGCGCATAATTCTTCTGAGGACCAATCGCACCGGGCGTTACGTTGTCGAATTTGCCGGGATACTGATACGCCCACAGCGCCCTGCCGTTGGACGCCCTGAACGCCGCCAGCACCCCAACGTTGGTCAGCACGTACACACGACCGTCGCTGACCGCCGGATTGGAGCAGTTGAATATAGAGCCGCCCAGGTGATACCTGTAAGAAGCGCCGAACGCCGGAGTCTGTGAAATGGCCGCCTTCCACAACAGCGACCCGTCCTCGGCGTCCAGGCACAACAGGTAATACGTCTGGAGGTGCATGCTGACGGTATAGAGCCGCCCGTTGCAATAAGTCGGCGGACACAGGAACATTCCGTTGCGGACGACCTCATCGCCGTGGCGCGGTCTGCCGGCGCCTACGTACCCGACGGACCAGCATCTTTTTCCGCTGTCGGCCCAGACCGCCGTAAGAAGCATGGAAGACCCGGAAGTATTAACCTGCTGAGGCGCGATGCCCAAGGGACCCGCTATAACGCCCCTCCCCATCCCATGGGCGCCGTGGGTAAAAGCGTGTCCGCCCAGGGCGTATATCCGTCCGCCGCCCACGGTCAGCGAGTACGCATTGTTAAACGGGCTCACGGCCGACAGAAGCGCATAGCCCCCCGGCGGATATCCCGACCCTCCGGTCAGCGGAAGGGGCAGGGCGTCGAGCTTCCAAACCATCTCTCCGGTCTGCAAATTATATGCCGACACGGTATCGTCGTCGCGGATGACGAACAGTTCGCCCACCACCACGGGATTGATAACCGCAGGTACGGGCGAGGTCATTTCATTCCCGCCCTGGACCGCCTTCATCATCACCTGCCCGCCGTCCATCCGCAGCGTCAGGGAACTGTTTGGGGACCCGTATATCCTTATGTGTCCCATCTGCGGATGAAAAAAACCCGACCGAACGGCGAACATCGACTTCATGGCCATAAGATCCCCCGGCCTGATCTCCTGCCCAACCGCCGCCTCGGCGCCAATGCTCCACCGCGGTCTAAGTATGACCCGGCAATCCTTCATCACGCCCACCCCGTCGGGTATGCCGCCCAAACCGGGCCAGATATCCAGGACCTCTGGCAGACCCGAAGGATCGTACGGGATCATCTCCATGACCTGCTCGACGAATTCGACCAGGTCTCGCTTCTTTCCCGACATTTCCGCTTCTACGCCGTCGTAGTTTTTCTTAAGACTCTGCAGGGCCTGCGAGGCGCGTCGGCGGTCGCCGTCGAGGTGGCGGCAGACGGCGATCTTAGCCAGCAGCACGGTACGCAGTTCGGGCGGCGCCTGTCGGGTTTCGTCGTCGTAAAGTTGCAGCGCCTCTCGCCAGCACATTGCGGCCTGAGCGAACCTGCCCGTGTCGAAATATATGCGCCCCAACTCTTCCAGCGCCTTTGGTCCGAACGAGGTGTGCCTGTAAAGGCAGGCGATGGAGCGCAGAAGCACAACGTCCCTGCCCGACGAGGCGCGCCTGAACAGCACCCGCGCCTGCGGGTCGTACAGGCGACGGTACAGTTCCAGTCCCTCGAGCGGCATGCCGCCTATAATCTGACTGGCACGCCGCCAGATGGCCGTGTAGTGACGCTCGTCCTTGCCGGACATGAATCCGCTGTCGGGCTGGGCGACGAGCGTCTGGAGGATGTCGATGGCCTCGTCGTACTGCCCCTTTTTTATGCGACGTTCGGCCACTTCCATGTATCCCGCCAGCTCGTCGTCGGCAACGACCAGCGGCTGAGATTTTGTCGCCGTCTTGGAAGACCCCCCCATCCTAACGAGGTCCGCCACCACCATGCCAACCGCCGCCGAAAAAAAAATCGCCGGCGACAACCACCATATGCCGAAAGGTTTCAACAATTTAGACATATAGCCCATCCTGCCGGACCGCCTTTGGGTATGCTTAAGGAAGCTCCGCTCCCGAGGCGCCTCGGGACGGTCAATAATACCTTGTATGGTAATATCTGTGCACGCCGCGCACAAGCGCCGAGGGGGCGAACAGCGACAACTATAACTACGGCGGACCGGTTTATGAGTATTAGACGCACAAATACGGCAAATGTTCCCCGATTCAATCGCCCCTGTGTCCCTCCTGGACCAGGGAGACCCAGTAATCCAGACGTGTGGGGCTGGGGCGCTCGGCCCAGATCCGTCCCCCTGGCCTGATGAGCACCACCGGCCTGATTTGCTCCCACCTGCGCCACAGTTTTTCCACCGGCACCACCGCAACGTCCGGGACCGAATCGGGCGAATCCGCGCGCCGGGCGATCTCGACGATGTCGGGCGGGGCGATAATGTCGGACGGTCCGCCCAGCAGAACGTCGGCTATGTCGTGACGGACCGACACAACCGCCCACGCCTGACCAACAGTGCGTCGGAAGGTTTCCGCCACGGACATCAGCCATGCCGTTCCCTCGGCGCCGGCCTGGATGCGAAGAAGAAACGGCGAGCCGGGATGCGTCCTGTGGAAACAACGTTGCAGCACGCGCATGTTATAACATCGCCACAGCATGGGATGTTCAGCCGGAAGCGCCGCCAGCAGTATCCCGTCGAACATGGCGGTGTTGGTGTGGGCGGCCTGGAGATAATCACCCTCGCTTCCGGGAACAATCAGCCCGCCCCACAGACCGGGCGGAAGCGACGTGGGGTCCGGCGCCGAGAGCGTCACGTGAACCCCGCGGGGCGCCCTGCGGGGAAAATTCGACGCGTTGCCGGATATAACCCACCACCTGCCGCGGTGCTTTTCCATAAGGTCCGCAATTATGGCGGTAATAGTCCGGCTGCGGTGGGAATCGCGCCCCGGCGCAGTGAGGATGTCGAAGCCCCCCGCCCCCGGTCCTGTTCCCCCCGGCGACGAAGCACCAACGGTGCTTATCCATATGCCCGCACGTATCGGGCCCAGAGCGCCGCGCGAGACGACCACGGCCCAGACCAGCAGCAGCGCCACGTCGCCAATCAGCAGCGCGCCCAACCCGGCCCATTTGAGTTGAAAGTTTCTCCGCGAATCGCGGAATATCTGCCCTGCCACGGCAAGGGCGCACAATGCCAGAACACCCCCGGTCAGCAGGTATCCCCCCCCGGGCAACGTGAAGATTACCATGTAGCACACGATACCCGCAGCGCCGCCGGCGGCGGCGCGGATGAGATACGCCGGCGCCCTGTATCCCGACGAGGCGAAAATCCTGCGATGTCGGGAGAAAACCGCCGCACCAAGCGCC
>CAYZPY010000031.1:0-19938 GCA_964480425.1 uncultured Planctomycetaceae bacterium | reverse complement strand
GGCGGCGCTGTGGCGGCCGTGGCGGCGCTGACGGCGCCGGTGTACATCTCGGCAGAGCCCGCAAGACGAATCACCCTGGCGGTGTATCCCTCGGCCGAACTGGCCACAAACCGCCACGTCCTGCTTGAGTCAATCCGCACGCTGCTGGACCGCCTGGAAAAAACCGACCGTGTCCGCCTGGCACTTCCGGCCGGCATGCAGTCCCCGACAGAACCGCTGAGCCCACCGGCGGCCGCGAGATTCTGCCGCGATAATCTCTCTGCCCTTCCGGTGGCGTTCGACCAACTTCCCACGCCCCCCTCGCAGGCCAAAGCGGACCATACTTACCGCTTCGTCCCTGCCGGCGCCGAGGCGTCAGACGCACCGCGCGTAACCGTCATAAAAATACCCCCCGCCCTTCCGCCGATCACCATCGAGGCCGCGGGGGCTAAAACTCTCCCCGACGACCGCGTGCAACTGTTCGCCGCAATGCTTAACCGAACCGGCGACAACGCCATCGCCACTATCACCATCCGCGCAATAACAACCCAAGACGACAAGGCAACGGTCCTGTTGCAAAAACAAATCACATTCGAACCCGGAAAACGAATCGCCCTTGCCGAAACGTTCGATTCGCACCCGGCCTATACGATAGCACTGGAGGGACCCGGCGAGGGTCAAAACACCGTCGGAACCTTCGCCGCCGTGGCGCGCAGCAGGGCGGTTAAGCGCGGCGTGGCCGTCATCGGCAGGGACAATCCACTGATACGCCGTTTCGTAAACGCCTCGCCGGCGCTGGAACTGGCGACGGATGTCGAATCGGCCGACATCGTAATCGCCGACGGCGCCGACGGCCCGCCCCCCGCCGGCATGCCCGCACTGGTGATTAATCCCCGAACGCCGCCGCCGCGATGCCGACGCGGCGACCAACTCCAGCACATGGTCCTGCACGACGTATCCGTTCGCCCCGACGACCCGGTCACCATGCACGTGGATCTCGCCGGCGCGGCGTTCAGGCGCCTCAGACCGTGGATCCTGCCCGAGCGCAGCAGGTACGTCGCACCGGCCAAAATACCCAAAGGCGCCCTTATCATTCGCAACGAACCTGCGGCCTCGACCGAACCCCGGAGCCCAAGGCGGATTTACGCCGCCTTCGACGTAGCCCCGCGGAACACGAACTTCGCATTGACCGAGTCGTTCGTGATATTCATGACCAACGCGACCAACTGGCTCGCCCCCGGCGGCGGGCGGGAACAGTTCGACTACACAACGCCAGGGCATGCGGGGCCGTGCGTGGATCTGCAACCGGTCGCTTCGCCGGTCCCCACCCAAAACGACAAAGGCGCCCTTTGGACCTGGCCCGGTCTATACCGCCGCGGCGACGGTGAACTTCTCGCCGTGAACCTGTTCGGCCTGTCCGGCGGCCAGGCGGAAACATCGCCCGTCCTACAGGCCGCCAATGCGCCCCTGCCGAAGGCAAGCGTAAGTCCCAGCCGGCGACTGGAGATCTGGTGGATGCTCGCCGCCGCGGCACTGGGACTGTGGTGCGCCGGATGGTGGCTGAGAACAAGGTAAACCGCAACATACCCGCCTCATGCGCCTACAATGTTAAAATCCCCGTAGAAATATCCTATATTCACCGGACACACACAGTGTATGAGCATCAATCCCAAAAAATCCGGCGCTATCGAATCGCCCCCGGGCAGGGTCCATGACGATGCCGTCACCCGCGCCGCATACGCCACCGACGCAAGCATATTCCAGGTGACCCCGCGGATGGTGGCGCTGCCCGCCGACGCGGCGGAGGCGGCCGACACTGTGCGATACGCATCGAGAAACGCCATTGCCATCGCCGCCCGCGGCGCAGGAAGCGGTCTGGCCGGAGAGTCGCTCACCGACGGGATTATGCTGGACTTCACCGAGGGCATGAACCGCATCCTCGGTATTGACGAATCCACTGGCTCTGCGTTGTTCCAGCCGCGATACGTAATAGGACGACTGAACGAATCGCTGTCGGCTCGCGGCCTGCAGTTCGGACCTGACCCGGCCAGCGGCGACCGGGCGACAATCGGCGGGATGGTCGCAAACAACGCCACCGGTGCGCACTCGCTGGTGTACGGGCACAGCGGCGACCACGTCCGCTGGCTGGACGCGGTGCTGTCCGACGGCTCGCGCGCCAGGTTCTTCGCCGACGGACGGGCCGAGCCGCACGGAAAGCCCACGCCGCTGTTTGAAACAATCGTCGTCAAAACGCCCCGTCTTCTGGAAAAGTGGCGAGATCGAATAGGCGCCCACTGGCCAAAAGCCGTCAGGAACCGCGCCGGGTATGCACTGAACGGTACGCTCAAAGACGGCCGAGTTAACTGGGTGCGACTGCTGGCCGGAAGCGAGGGCACACTGGCGCTGTTTACACTGACCGGTCTGGCGCTGGTGGATCTCCCGCGGCACAAGGTCGTCGTCGAGGCGCCGTTCGAGTCGCTACAGGCAATGAGCCGGGCGCTTAAACCCATCGTCGCCGCCGGCGCCGCCACGTGCGAACTGATGGACGGCGGGCTGATGGAACTTGCCAGGCGGACGTATCCCGAAAAGGCGCACCTGCTGCCAGACGCCGAAGCGGCGTTGTGGATATCCCTCGAAGCCGCCGATACCGGCGAACTTGACCGTCGCCTCAAACGCCTGATGCGGACGCTGGACGAAACAAAAGGCCTGATCGGACGGGCGAACGTCATCCGCGACGCGTCCCGGCGCGACGCCGCCGCCGACATCCGCAGCAAGGCCACGCCCCTGCTGTACCGCACGCGTGAAAACTGCCAGCCGATCGCCCTCATCGAGGACGTGTGCGTGCCCGTCGAGACCATGCCCGACTACATCGCCGGCCTGGGCAAGATCGCCGACGAACACGACGTGCGAATCTTCCTCTACGCACACGCCGGCGCCGGCGAGCCGCACCCCCGACCGTTTTTGGACATGCACGACCCGGCCGACCGCAAAAAAATGATACAAATCGCCCGCAGGGCGTTCGAACTGGCATGGTCGCTGGGCGGCTCGATAAGCGGCGAGCACGCCTGCGGGCTGGCGCGGAGCGGGTTCCTGCACGAGCAGTACGGCGAAACTTATGAACTCATGCGGCTTATAAAGCGGACATTCGACCCCCACGGCGTCCTGAATCCCGACAAAGTGGTAACCGACAAAACCGGCGAGCAGATGCTAAGCGAGAATCTCCGCCTGGGCCGACCGCGACGCGCCAAGGTCGGGGCGCAGGTGCTGCACTGGGACCAGGGAGAATTTATCCGCGAGGTCGAGGCGTGCAACGGCTGCGGCGTGTGCCGTTCGCTGGACGACGTCCAGCGGATGTGTCCGGCTTACCGGTCCATGGGGGGAGAAATCGCCACGCCACGGGCCAGGAACAATATCCTTCGCCAGATACTCAGCGAGCGCCTCGACGAGCAGATGCTCTACAGCGAGCGCCTCGGCGAGGTGCTGGACAACTGCATCCAGTGCAGGATGTGCACGCTGGACTGCCCCTCGGGCGTGGACATACCGAAGATAATTGCCGAGGTCCGCGGGCGCCTCGTGGCGCGACTGGGACTGCGTCGGGCCCAGAAGGTCCTTGCCGACGGGGAGAAAATGAGCCGCATGGGCTCGCGGTTCGCGCCGGCTGCGAACCTGACAATGTCGCTGCCGCCGGCGCGGTGGGTGATGGAAAAACTCACCGGCATAGACCGACGCAGGCCCATGCCGAAGTTCGCCTGGGGATGCGGCGTAAAGAAACTCAATAAATACGTCGCCTCGCTGGGAGATCTGCCCACGCCCGCCGATAAGGCGGTTTACTTCGTGGACCTGGTCGCGCGGTGGAACGACCACTCGCTCGGCCGCGCCGTGGTGGACGTGCTGCGGCACAACGACATCGAGGTGGTCGTCCCGCCTCAGAAATCCGCAGCCGCAACGCCCATAGGATACGGCGACATCGAATCCGCGCGAAAGTCGATAAGGTACAACCTTCGCCAACTGCTGCCGTACGTGGAAAACGGTTACAAAATCGTCTGCTCCGAACCGACGGCGACAATGTGCCTCAAGAGCGAATGGTCTCAGGTCGAGCCCGGCCGGGACACCGAGCGTCTATCCCGGGCCACGTGGGAACTGGGAAGTTTCCTGCGGGACCTTCGCCGGCGCGGAATGCTCAAGGACGACTTCGCACGCGTGGATTTGTCGCTGGATTACCACGCCTCCTGCCACCTCAAGTCGCTGCGGGACGACCTGCCCGCCGTGGAACTACTGCACGACGTGCCGGGCATCGAGGTTGAGGTAATCGAGGCCGGATGCTGCGGACTGGCCGGAACGTGGGGCTTCCAGAAGCGCAACTTCGAGACTTCCATGGAAATAGGTCGCGAACTGACCCGACGCCTCAGGGCGTCCGGCGCACCGGCCTGCATGAGCGAATGCGCCGCCTGCCGGATGCAAATGTCATTCGCAAGCGGAAAACCGGCCCTGCATCCTGTAAAATTAATTGCAGAGGCCTACGGGTACTGATTGGTTGATCGGTTAATCGTTTAATTCCCGTATCTTTGATGCGACAATCGGGCACGACTGAATCTTACCCACCCGTGGTGCAAACTGGCGCACAAACCGCATGCGGGAATTAAACAACGGAAACGGACGATTCAGGGAAAGAGTCATGAGCGAAACGCGCGAAGCAATGCTGTACGAAAAACTCGACGGGCAGAAGGTCCGCTGCAATCTGTGCGGGCACCGCTGCGTGATAAAGGCGGGCAAATACGGCGTCTGCCGCGTGCGCCAAAACGTCGAGGGGTCGCTCGAGTCGCTTTCGTACGACGCCGTGGTCGCGCTGAACGTGGACCCCATCGAAAAAAAGCCGCTGTTCCACTTCCTTCCCGGCACGCAGAGCGTGTCGGTGGCCGCCACCGGGTGCAACTTCCAGTGCAAGTTCTGCCAGAACTGGCGGATATCGCAGTCGCCCCGGACGGGCAAGTTAGCGGAAGGACGGGCCGTCAGCTCAAAACAGATAGTATCCGCCGCCCGAAACTACGAGTGCGACTCGATAAGTTACACCTACACCGAGCCGACGGTGTTTTTCGAACTGGCCTACGACACCGCAAAACTCGCGCACGACGAAGGCATAAAAAACTGCTTCGTGTCCAACGGCTTTCTCACGCCGCTGGCGGTGGATACCATCGCGCCGTACCTGGACGCGATAAACGTGGACCTCAAGGCCTTTCGCGACGAAACCTACAGGCGGGTGATGAAGGCCCGCCTGGAACCGGTGCTGGACTGCCTGCGGGCGCTAATGAAGGCCGGCATATGGGTCGAGATCACCACGCTGGTCGTGCCACAAATGAACGACTCGCCCGAGGAACTGCGCGACATCGCTGAATTCATCGCCAACGAATTAGGCCCGCACGTGCCATGGCACGTCAGCCGCTTCCACGGCGATTACAACATGACCCAGACGCCCTCGACCCCGTTGGAGAAACTACAGGACGCCTGCCGCATCGGAAAAGAGGCCGGGCTGAAATACATATACTGCGGAAACGTCGCCGGGCAGGTCGACGAGAGCACCTACTGCCCCAACTGCAAAAACGTCGTAATCGAGCGGAGCGGATTCTCCGTGCGCAGGATCAATCTGGAGGATGAAAAGTGCGGCAAGTGCGGAGAACCAATCGAAGGCGTGTGGGGATAAAGACCACTGCGCCTTCGGGAAACAACGAGAGCGGGATTACGCCGATTACCGGCTCGGCGTAATTTCTTTACTTGCGGTGCTTGCGGTTGCGCCGCTCGCGCCGCTTCTTTGAGCCGATTTTTCGCCTTCGTCGCGGTTTGCTCATATTATCTCCCGATCGTCAAAAACATTTATTCCTCTTCCGCCAGACCTTCGTCGTCGGCGGGGTCGTACCTGCTTATGTCCAGGTCCGCAAAGCGGGTCTTGCCCAGTCGCAGTATTGTCAGGCGGACCTTTTTCCGCCCGGACTCGTGCGCCCCGGCCACCAGGTCGCGCATGTGTTTTGCGGATTTCAGAGGCCTGTCGTCCAGGCGGGTGATTATCTCGTTGGGATAAATCCGCGCAATCTGCGCCGGGGAGCCCGGTTCGGTCTTGGCCAGCACCACGCCCGGAGCGGTCTCGTCCAGGTTCAGAGCGTAGCGAATCTCGTACGTCAGGTCCTTAACCGTCAGGCCTATCTTGCGGTTCTTCCACTTCGGGGCCGAATCGAAGTCCGGCGGGGACATCTCGATCCTGTAATTCTTTGTGACGGTCTTTGCCGGACCTTCCCCGGACCGCTTGTAAAAGGTGATCTTGATTTTTTCGCCCGCGCCGATGGCGTCCATCATCTTTGTCAGGATGTTTTCGCGGTCCTTCCACGCGGCTTCGAGCGGACCGGCGCCCGACTCGCCGGTGTCGTACCAGAAGCCCCAACCGCCGGACATATAGTCGCGTCCGGCCAGCATCTTGGTGTTCAGTTCGATGGGGTAAGGCCTGCCCGGCGCCTGCATCCGCAGAAGAATGTCGCCGACCTCTATGCCCATCTTCTCGGCGGGCGAATCGGGGTAAACGGCGTTGACCACGAATCCCAACTGTCCGTCCCTGGTGGGTTTTTCCGCCTTGAACTGCTCGGCCAGGTCGCTGTTCATCGCCACGTACTCCACACCCAGCCACGCGCGCCGCTTGGCCATCTGGGGCGGCTTGACCTCTATGCGCGGGTCGGCGTGCTTCCTGGGACTAGCCAGCGCCTCGCGGAGTTCGGAAATGGTGAACACGCGCTGCTCGGAACCGCCGTAGTAGTAGCGGTAGTTCTGCTGAAGCTGGCGCTCTTCTTCGTGCTCGATCTTCGGCTTAAGGTACATGCCCGTCAGCTCACCGGCGAAGTTCAACAGTATCGAGCCGTTTTCAATGTCCCGGGTCGGCTTCCAGTGATACTTGCCCTCGTACCCGCGCGATTTGCCCACCAGGCGGTTTAACAACAGGTCCACGTACTTGTCGCCGAAACGCTTCCTGGCCCCGGCTATGAAAAACGGCTTCATCTGCTTCGGGTCGCGATCGGCGAACTTTACGTGCGCCGGAAGACTGCCCTTGGTCAGCTCGACCACGAAAGCGCCGAACTTCTTATAGGCGCACACGAACTCCACCCGCTCGCGCCGCTTGGGCGAATATTTAATGTAGATCTTGTCTATCTGCCCCGCCATCTTGCGCTCCAGCGCCATGGGAACCAGCACCTCACTGGGGCTTATCGCCACGCCGTAAACATTCATCTCACGTCCGGCGGCCTCGTTGCCGCCGTACATTCCGCTGTCGTCGCCGCGGCGAAAACGAATGACTATTTCCTGCGTGGCCTCTATCAGTGCCTTGCGAACCCGCTCTTTGTTCTTGACCAGTTGGGGCCATTCCACGACCTCGGCCTTAAGCAGGTCGCGACCTTTCCAGAGGCATTCTTTCTGACGCGCGTCGATGAATTCCGCAGTGGCGCAACCGAGCACGTCCCCGTCGCTGTTGGCGACTATCGCCGGGGTGCCGCCCCCGCCCGACTGGAAATATCCGCCGCGCGAGCGATATCCGTAGAAATAATTCTCCTTCCCGGCGGGCGTATATTCCATGGCGGGATGCTGCGTGGCAAAAAACAGCCGCCACTTGTCGTCGATCCGCTGCATGGACGCCCATACCAGCGGGTCTTGCACCAGTTCGTCCTGCGGCGAGGCGAACGACAGCGGCGTGAGTTTCTCCGCCGCCTCGGGCGAGACCTTCAGGAGCACCGCCGGGGCGTCCAGCAGAAGTTTGACCCGTTCGGCGGGATATTTTTTTCCGTCGGACGCCTCGATGATTATCTTGTCGATGAAGCGGTCCTCGATGCCCTCGTCCTTGACCAGGATGTGTCCCTCGTCGTCCAGCACCAGCCCGGTATCCTCCTGGGGGCGATTCTCGTCGACGTAGTAATTGCTGTAGATATGCTGCACGCGGCGCTTGTCAATCTGCGCCGATATCGGTTCGGAGGTGTCTTTTTTGTACCACACCCGGACTATTACAAAACTCTCCCTAGCCGCCTTCACCAATGCCTCGGGCACGGTGGGCGAGTCTTTTTCATCAACCCTGGCGGCGGGCGTGTCCTTATCGGCGGGCACGGTTCGGGCGGGCGCTTCGTCCGCACGCAACGCCGGGCTCGTCAAGCCCCACGCCGGCGCCGCAGAAAATATCACGATCAACAGTCTGAATCTAAAGCGTGTGGACATTTTTCAATCCTCGTATGCCGGTGGGACACCCGTCCCACCTGTCTTATACGCCAAGAAGACCGCGGGCCTGTCCTGCATTACCGTTAATCTTCCTTAAGATAATCCTTGGTCCAGTCGAGCGTCTTCCACTGAATGAACCGTCCGCGCTTGATGGTTATCAGAACCTTCTTCTCTTTGTCTTTCTTGGCCTTGAGCAGCTGCTCGTAGGCCTTCTCGACGTCGTCGAGATTTTTGATCTTGTGTTCGCCTATCTCCACCAGCACGTCATTGACCTGCAGGCCCGCGTCGGCGGCATTTCCGGGCTGGCGCACGCCCTGAATGAACACCCCCCCGCCGCCGTGGAGGAAGTGCAGCCGCGGGTTCGAGAACTTCGTTATCTCCTTGACCGTCATGTTCCAACGCTTGCAGTCGAAGTCCTCGCCCTCGAACTTGCCACGAACGGTGGGCGTAATCTTAACTTTCACCAGCCCGCGCCCCCCGACCTTATCTGCGGGGAAAACCGACCGGGGCGTGATTTCCAACACCCTGTGATCATTTTCGGGTTTTTCGCGCTCGACGCCCTTTCTGGCCAAAAGCAGCGTGGTCGGCTTGTCCAACGGGAGGTCTGCCAGCATCACGCGGATGGCGGGCAGGTCCTCGACGTACAGCCCGTTTACGCGGGCGCTCTGGGAGAGAATTCCCGCGCCGCCTTCGGAACCGACCGCAAGCAGTATGTCGCCGTCCTTGACGCCCGCGCGGGCGGCCGGAGAGTCCTTGTCCACGCTCCTGACCAGCACCCCGCACTTACTGTCGGTGAAAGTGTTCGTCTGGAAATCGTTGAGCGCCTGGAGTTGCAGACCCGTGTATGCCCGGCGGACCTTGACCGGCCATTTGTCCTCGTCGGTGTCGGCGGCCTGGGTCTTGAGGCGCTGGATGATGTCCTTGACCACGTTGACAGGTATCGAGAAGCCGATGTTCTCCGCCCACGTGCCAAGCGTGTTGATTCCGATTACCTCTCCTTCGGTGTTGACCAGCGGGCCGCCGGAATTGCCCGGATTTATCGCCGCGTCAGTCTGGAACCACAGGTTGTAGCGATGCTCGGACGAAAACCCGAGGTAACGCTCGGTGTTGGATATAATCCCCAGCGAAATGCTCCGCGTGAACCCGAACGGCGAGCCAAGCGCCATCACGAACTGACCGCTGGCGACGTTGTCGCTGTCGCCCAGCGGAGCAACCTCAAGAGGAGCGTGATCCTCGGGCAGTTTGAGCTTCAAAAGCGCAAGGTCCGTCTCCGGGTCGAGCCCCACCACCGTGGCCGGAATCTGCTCCCGATCGCCCAGAACGCAGTTTATCTCAATGGCCTTTTCGGCCACGTGATTGTTCGTCACCACGTACCCATCCTGGGAGATAATCACGCCCGAACCGAATACCTCCGCACGCTGCCTCTCGCCCGAGCTGAACGTCTCGCGGATGGGCTTGACGAACACCAGTGTCGGGTATACCCGGCTCTTGGCGTTGGATAATATTTTCTGAAAATCCAGTTGCTGCCCGCAACCGCCGGCGACCATCGCCACCATCCATAACGTCCACACAAAATGCACTTTTTTCATGCCGGAGCCCTTTGCAAAATCCCGGTTAACGATGAGAGCGCGCTGGTCTATGGTCTTTAGTTTATCTTTTTTACCGCTCGATGAGCAAGCATTAACAAAAGTAAATTTATCCCCGGTCCGATTACCATCCCCGGCGCGGCGGCGTCCCACGCCGCCGCGACCTTTGAAAATTTATGTGCTAAAATGACGTGTAACATGACCAAAAACATCGCCAGTCTAAAACAAATGCTCCGCCGGTGCCGCATGTGCCCGCGCGCCTGCGGCGTGGACCGCACCGCGGGCGAAAAAGGCGCATGCGGAATCGGGACCGAGGCGGTCGTCGCCTCGGACGGGGCACACTGGGGCGAAGAACCGGTGCTCGTGGGAAACCGCGGAAGCGGAACGATTTTCCTCTCCGGCTGCAACCTGCATTGCGTCTTCTGCCAGAATTTCGACATCTCCCACAACGACCGCGGCCTAAAAGTAACGCCCGACGAACTGGCACAGGTCGCAATGTCGCTCCAGTCCGACGGCTGCGCAAACGTCAACTTCGTAACGCCTACCCACCTCGCCCACGCCGTGGCCGAGGCCATACACATAGCCCGGCGGCAAGGGCTGGAAGTGCCCGTGGTCTACAACTGCGGCGGGTACGAATCAACCGAGACACTGGGCCTGCTGGAGGGCCTGGTCGAAATCTACATGCCGGACTTCAAGTACGCCGATCCCGACGCGGGAAAGAAATATTGCGGCGTGGATGATTATCCGTCCGTCGCCACCGTCGCACTGGCCCGGATGTATCGCCAAGTGGGACCGCTGGTGGTCGGCGAAGACGGACTGGCCGAAAGAGGCCTGCTCGTCCGCCACCTGGTGATGCCGTCGGACGCAGCCGACAGCAGGCGCGTTATAGACATCGTGTCCGAAAACGCGCCCACCTGCGCCATCAACGTCATGGGCCAGTGGCGCCCGGCGTACCGCGCCGGCGAATTTGCCGAACTTACACAACCCGTCTCCCGACAAACGGTAAACTCACTGCGCCACTACGCCACTCAACGCGGACTGGTCCGCGTGGACCATTAACATAATTGAACGATCAAAATTATCGCGGGTCTGTTACGTTCCTGAAGCATTTTGCACCCTGGCGGAATGTTACCGCCGGTATGGCGAGCGGCCCTGTTTCGGTCGGCGACCTTTATAAACCGGCGGAGCGCCTGCGGGAACACGATGAGAAATCGAACGTTGACACCGCTGCGGCGGCGAGAATAATCTCATCCTTACGAAAACCCCCCGCAAACATCGGAAAGGAAAAACCTTGAACGACACCGCCAAAGACGCCGAATGGGTCCTGAAGCAATGCCGCGAAATGAAAGTCTCGCTGGTGCGCCTGTGGTTCACCGACGTGCTGGGGTTTCTCAAGAGTTTCGCCATCTCCCCGGACGAGTTGGGGGGCGCCCTGGACGAGGGTATGGGCTTCGACGGCTCCAGCATCGAGGGTTTCGCCCGCATCGAGGAGTCCGACATGGTGGCCTTGCCCGACCCCAACACCTTCGCCATCCTCCCGTGGCGCCCCGGAAACGGCGCCGAGGCGCGCATGTTCTGCGACGTTCGCAGACCCGACGGCCGACCGTACGAGGGCGACCCGCGATACGCCCTGAAGCGCATGCTCAATAAAGCCGGCGACATGGGATACACGTTCTACGTCGGTCCGGAACTGGAGTTCTTCTACTTTAAGGACGACTCGACGGACCGCGAGATACTCGACCACGCCGGATACTTCGACATGCCCGCACAGTCCCTGGCAGTGGACATGCGGCGGCAGACCTCCGAGATGCTCCAGTGCATGGGAATACCCGTGGAATACAGCCATCACGAGGTCGCCCCCTCACAACACGAGATAGACCTTCGATACTCCGACGCACTGAGCATGGCCGACCACACCATCACGTACCGACAGGCCGTCAAGGAAATCGCCGCGCGAAACGGCGTCTACGCCACTTTCATGCCCAAGCCCCTGTTCGCACAGAACGGCTCGGGAATGCACACCCACCAGTCGCTGTATGCCGGCGACAAGAACGCGTTCTTCGACATTTCCGACGAATACCACCTTTCGGACGTGGCCAAAAAATACGTCGCCGGTCTGCTGAGGCACGCTCAGGAATACTCGGCCGTCATCGCCCAGTGGGTGAATTCCTACAAGCGTCTCGTGCCGGGCTACGAGGCGCCGTGCTACATCTGCTGGGGCAGGCGGAACCGCTCGGCCATGGTCCGCGTGCCCATGTACAAGCCGGGCAAGGAAAATGCCACCCGCGCCGAACTTCGCAGCCCGGACCCGGCGTGCAATCCGTACCTGGCGTTCGCGGTGATGCTGGCCGCGGGGCTCAAGGGCATCGAGGAGAACTACGAACTGCCCGAACCGGTGGAGCGCGACGTGTATGTGCTCACCGACGACGAGCGCCGCTCGCTGGGCATCGAGTCGCTGCCGCGCGACCTCGGACACGCCATCGACGTGTGCGAATCGAGCGACCTGGTGCGAGAGGCGCTGGGCGACCACATTTTCGAGAAGTTCGTCCAGAACAAGAAAATCGAATGGGACCGCTACCGCGTGCAGGTCAGCGACTACGAACTGAACGAATATCTGCCGCTGCTGTAGATGCCGCAGATTATCTTCCGGACCGCCTGAGGCGAATAAGCGCCAGCACGCCCATACCCAGCATCGCAATCGTGACCGGTTCGGGGACCTGCGAGCCCGACGCCGAGACCCCGAGGCCGGCAGTTTCGCCGCCGGTATATACGTTCCCGAGGTTCTGCAAAAGCGAGGCAAGGTCAGCGGTGTCCACGAAATCGTCGTCCACAATGTCGCCAAAGCCCCACCCCTGGCGATAAGTATCGAAATTCTGCAGCATTACCGACAGGTCGGCGGTATCGGCGGCGTTGTCGTCGTTCACGTCGCCGGGGTGGTGGACAAAGAATCCGGGAATATCTATAAAGTCATCTATCCACCGGAGATACTGTCCCAACCGCGTGGCGGCCATCAGGTCACCGTAGTCGAAATCTATCTCTTGGTCCCATGCGAAGGCGAACGACGTAATCCCGGCCAACTGTGTCTCGCCGTCTATCTGGACGAACCACCCCCCGCCGCTGTCGCCCGGGGCCGCAAGGTATTCCAGATCCAGACTGATCGCCTTGCCCTCGGCTTGGGGGTCGGGATAATCCATGTCGGCCAATATGACTTGGTCGGGATATCCCGCTACGCCGCCCAGTCCTCCGATTAGGTTTTTTCCGGCCCGCTTGGTCCCGAACGGCAGTGTGGCGCCGGTCTGTCCGTCGCCCGTTTGCCCGTACCCCACGACAGTCGCTATCCGGTCGACCTCGTCGTCGCTGAGATATAACCGCGCTGCCTCTATGTCCCCAATCGGGGTATCCAGTCGGAAAATTCCGACGTCATCGGCCTGGGCGACGTCACCGCTCCACTGTGGATGCACGTACCACTCGTCGCCCTGGTAGGTTCGGGAGTCGATTGTGAATTCCACCCAGTCAGTTATGTCTTCAACCACGTGCGCCGCGGTTAACACCCACCTGTCGGACACCAGGTTGCCCGACGCCCGCGCGCCGGAGACGCCGACCTTACCCACCGAGGCGTACCGTGGCTCGGCGGCGAGTTGAAGATACAGACTGTCATCGACGTCGTGGCGAATGACGCCCGCACGACACGCCGTCGTCACAAGACACGCCGAGATGACTATCAACAGGCGTTTTTTCAATGCACTGTCTCTCATGCATCATTGTATTTCGGAAACTTCGGTTTTTCCATTCCGGCTCACCGACCGGGCCGCCGGCCGGCACTTAATGCAAGTTTAATTATTCGCCGTCGGCGTCGTCCGGCGACTTTGGAAATTATTCCTCGCATCCGGTCACCGACCGCTCCAGGTCCAGCAGGCGTTTTTTCAGTTCGGACCCGCCGGGCGCCGAGTAACCGCCGATGCGCCCGTCGGCGTAAATCACACGATGGCACGGAATGACCAGGGGAATTTTGTTCTTGCCGAGCGCGGCGGCGACGGCTCGCGGGGCGTCGGGGCGGTTAATCTGCTCGGCCAGGGATGAGTAACTGCACGTTTGCCCGTAGGGTATCTCCTTGCATGCGATGAGAACCTTTTGGGTGAAAGTACCTTGCGGCGGCATGCGGCACGCCACGGCGGAAAAATCCACTACCCCGGCGTTGAAATATTTGCGGGTAAGTTCGGCCAGTTGCTCCATCGCCCCGTCGTCGCGCAGCGCGCCGGGATGCTCCCAGGATAACATGTCGCACAGTTCGTCTCGCTGGTAGCCCGGAAGGACGAATCTCACCAGCCCCCGCGCCCCGGACACGGCGCCTACGGGCCCCCACGCCGTTGACCAGACCGAATACACACTCGCATTGCCGGACCCGGCGGACATGGGCGCATCTTAAACCGCCGCTTCAAAACGGGCAAGACTCAGGTTTGGCCCGCACGGGGCGGTCCCGCCATTATTTCGACGATCGCACGGCGGTGTTCGCCCGCCTGGCATCGAGCCGCAATTCGTTTACCTTCGCGACGATGAGGCGCAGGGCGGCTCGTCCTTTGAGTGTCTGGTCCAGCCCCATGAACTGGAAGCCCAGCAGCACATTCTCGCAGGACTGCCCGTCCCTGGCGTGGCGGAACTGCGCGTCGGTATAGACCGAATGCCCCCCCACCCCGAAGACCAGGCGGACCCCCACAAGGTCGCCCACGTCGAGACTCGCCGCCGCCGACTTTGCCGCCGAAACCTGGAAACCACCGGCGCTTATGTCGGTCACCTGACCGCACCAGATCGGACTGTCCGGCGAAGCGCCGTTGGGTTCGGCGTCCTTTCCTCCCAGCCAGAACGACGCGCGAACTATCCTTCCGGGGGGAACCTCCACCCGCTCAAACACCCGGCGCTGAAGCATACGGATGTTCGAGGGATAGCACACCACCAGTGCGGGAACCTGCCCATCCTGAGAATCGCTCAGCGCGCGCATACCTATTACCTTCACGCCGCAAATGTACTTGTGATGCTTGAGCTTGAATGTCAGACCCACCTCTTCGGAAGGGATAAACTCGTGTGCGGCGTCCACGTCGCCCCCTATGGGCGGGCGGAGCCATATGTGACCCATCCCCACCGAGAGTATACGGCTGTGAAAACTCAGCCAACTCTTTTCGGTGCGAACGATAATAGTGACCGGCACCTGCTTCTTCCCCGCCAGCGATAAAATTTCATTTATCTGTCTTCCGGTAGACTCTTTAAAACCAGCCATATTTCACCCTTGAGTATTTCGTACGCCTCGCCGACCCGTATTACATATATTTTCGTGCCTTTATCGTATTGACTTAAACAATATAAAAATTCGCCCCCAAATAATTTACCCGCCGTGAGCGACGGACCCTCAGCCCCCCTGGCGACCGGCCAGAAGCTCCGCTCGCATGGTATCGGCGTCGGGGACTTTGGGACCGGTAACAGCCACCACCAGACCCGGAAGACCAAGAAACATCGGGATAAGTCTGGCCAGCAGCGCCAATGCCAACACCATGCTCGGCGTGACCTGTCCCGAGGCAAAAAAAACCACGTAGAATTTCTCGATCAGGCCCACCCCGCCCGGCGTGAGCGGAACCGCACCGATGATGTATATCAGCGGAACGTAAACGTAGAAATGATACCACGGAAGGGGCATAGACAATCCCATGCCCACCAGCATGACGGCCCCCACCCACGCTGTGTGCGAGACAATCGTGCCGGCGCCTATCGCCGCCAGCGAGCCCATCCGCCGCCGGTATATATCGGCCGCTTTTCCTGCGGCGGCGATCTGCGGGCTTATCGGAAGGCGACGGTAGAACTTTTCAATCCGAAGCGCCCTACGAAACCGCCTGCTGAATATGAACAATCCGGCAAGCAGCAGTCCGGCAACCAGCACCGCCAGGATTATCGCAGGTCGTGCGAGCCATTGCGTCTGCCCCCATCCTCCCAGCCATATCACGCAAATCATCACCACGCCAAGCAGCAGCAGCTGGCTCAGGCCCGTCATCCTGTCCACCAGTATGCTCACCAGCGCCGCCGTCTTGCGCGTGGTGTGCCTCGAAACATAGTAGGCCTTGACGAGGTCCCCGCCCACCGTGCCGGGAACCACCGCGTTAAAGAACTGACCCAGGAACATCAGGCGAATCGCCTCCCAGAGACGTATCCTTATCCCCTGGACCCGAAGCAGCAGCCACCACCGCACCGCCACCGTCACAAGCGCGCAGAGAAACGACAACGTCGCGCCCGCCAGGTAAATAGGCCTGACTCCTTTGACGCTCGATGCGAAACCCAGTCGCACCACGCGCCTGGCGCCTTTGACCGGCTGAAATTCATCCGCCGGGCGAACCTCCGTCGTTCGCCACCACAGCACACCCCGCGCCACTTCAAGCCCCCGGGCGCTTTTGCCAAGCACGGCGTACGTATTTCCGCTGCTGCGATGGACCACGTAATCGTGCCAGTGGACGCGACTGAGCACCCAGGCAAGCAGCCCGGCGGCTATTGCGATTTTCCCGGCCAGCAGCAGTGTCTTGTGCGATTTCATTCGTCCTCTTTAAATCACATCCGCCCGGCACGGATTATACACCCCACCGCCGGTCGTTAAAACGCCGTCATGCCGGCACGCCGGCGCGGTGCGCGCAATGGGCGACATGAAAAAAAATAGAATTATCGATTTTGCTTTAACAAGCGGGCACTTTACAGTTAATATAGGATTGCTTGTTCGAATTCATCCCTTTATATTGATAAGTAAAGATGCAGATGGGTGTTTCACAAACACTGGACGTGCCGGGTTACAACGTGGTGCAGATATTGGGCAGTGGGGCCAGGAGCACCATCTGGCAGATACGCGACCCGGGGGAAAATCGCGACTACGCACTCAAACGCGTCGTCAAGCGCGACAATTCGGACGATCGGTTCTTCGAGCAGGTCATTAACGAATACCGAATCGGCTCCCGCCTGGACCACCCCTCCATCAGGAAAATCTACAAAATCCGCAAGATAAGGAAGTGGCTGAAAGTCAGGGAAATGCACCTGATAATGGAATTCTGCCGGGGCGAATCCCTCCAGGGCGACAGGCCCGAATCGCTCCACAGGACACTGCGGATATTTTCGCGCGTCGCCGCCGCTCTGGCGTACATGAACGCCCGGGGATACGTCCACGCCGACATGAAGCCCAGCAACATAATCGTCGCCGGCGACGGAACGGTCAAAATCGTGGACCTGGGACAGGCCTGCACCATAGGAACCGTCAAACAGCGAATCCAGGGCACCCCGGACTTCATCGCGCCGGAGCAGGTCAACCGCCAGCCGCTGGACGCACGAACCGACGTGTTCAACTTCGGCGCTTCGCTGTACTGGACGCTCACCGGGCAGGCAATACCAACCGCCATGCCGAAAAAGGGCGAAGTTACGCTGAGACATGAAATGAACGTCACCCCCCCGGAGAAAATCAATCCGAACGTCACTCCGCCCCTGAGCAAACTTATCACCGACTGCATCGAGTTCAACCAGTCGCGGCGCCCCGCCTCGATGAAAGAAACCGCCTCCCGGCTGGACCTTATAATCAGGTCGCTGGAAAATCAAAACCGCGCCGGGGCCAAATCCAGGCCTGCCTCAAATGCCTGACCCGGCCGTTGAAACATTCAGGCGAGCCGCCGGGGAGAATTTAAACGACCCGCGAAGGGAGGGGAATCTCGTAACGTTATCCGCCGGCAAAAACGTCATCGTCACAGGCGACATCCACGGGCACCGGCGAAACTTCACGCGCATCGTCTCACACGCCGCGATTGGCGATTATCCCGACCGGAGGATTATCCTGCAGGAACTGATCCACGCCCCACCCGACCCGCGCAGCGGGCACGACCGCAGTATTGACCTGCTGCTCCGCGCCGCAAGAATGAAGGTCTCCAATCCCCAACAGGTCCTGTTCGTCATGGGCAACCACGACCTGGCGCAGGTGACCGGCGGAGAGATAGTAAAGGACGGGCGCGGGGCGTGCCGGGCATTCGCACAGGGCGTGCACTACGCATTCGGACACAGCGGGCAGGCGGTGCTCTCGGCCGTGATGGAGTTTCTAAAGTCAATGCCGCTGGCGGCGGTGTGCCCCAACGGCGTGCTGGTCAGCCATTCGCTGCCCTCAAAACCCGACGAAGCGACGGGCGGCATCGATGACCTGCGGCAAAAATCACAGGACAACGACCTGCGGCGCGGCGGACGAATATACCGATGGGTGTGGGGACGGGGACACACGCCACAGACGATCGAGGAACTGGCCGAGAAACTCGAGGTCGAATTTTTCATAATCGGACACCGCAAGATGTCTTCGCCGTGGGAAATCTTCGCCCCGCGCGCACTTGCGCTGACCAGCGAGGAAGACAACGACTGCATCGTCGAGTTTTCCACGGACCAGACCATGAACGACCAAAAGGCCGCCGAATGCGTCCGCGCCATCGCCTCGCTGCGGTAAAACGCGAAATTCCTCAAAACCAACCGAAAAATTTCAAAATCAAAAAAGAAACCTTTGTCGCTCGGCGGATAATCCTTTAAAATGTTGACCCCAGGCGAGGGTTAGGGTCGTGCATACCTGAATGCGAAATCAGTATGATTAAATTCGAATGCAAGAACTGCGGGAAGAATGTCTTTGTTGAAGACCGCAGCGCCGGCGGCAAAGAACAATGTCCCCTGTGCGGCAACGAGGAGACCGTAGCCGGTGAATATTTATCGGTCGGCAACACCTGCGCTCAGCACCGGCGCGGCGAGGTGTCCGACGGGCGGGACCTGACCGATACGGAATTGGCCATGCGCATAAAAGACCCCGCCGACGAAACCGACGTTTTCCCCGCGCTGGGGCAAAACACCCAACGCGACGTCAACCGGCCCCAACAGTCCGAGCATCGCGATAATCTCGAACGCCCGGATACGCCGTTTCCCCACACAAAACCCTCCCCGCGCAGGTTCATTCTCTACCTGGCCGTGGCGATGGGCGCGATTATCCTGGGCATCGCCGTGGTGGTGTGCGTATCGCTGCTTGGCGGATGACGAAACCACCGGTTAACTTATTAACCGATTTGCCGATCTACTGACTCATCGTTTCCTGTGAAGCAGCAGCGAGGGAGCGAATCCGTAAACCTTCCTGAACTGCTTGGAAAAACTGTACATGTCCGGGTAGCCGCACGTCTGTGCCGTCTGCTGAACAGAATTGCCCTCGCGAAGAAGATCGTGGGCGCGCGCGCAGCGAACGCGTATGAGGTACTGATTCGGCGTCTGTCCGGTAACTTCACGAAACTTGCGAATGAAATGCGCCTTGGAAAGGTTCACCATCGCGGCCATGTCGCCAAGAGCGATCCGCTCGGTCGGCCGGCCCTCGATAAGCCGGCACACGCCCTCTATCTCGTCCTGCATGTGAGACTTCGCCCCATCCAGAATGTCCGAAAGGTCGTTGTACACCTGCGCCAGCACCACGTGCAGCAGCGCCGATGACACACCTGGCTCGACCGGCATGTGCGGCTTGCGATTGTGACGGTCTATCCCCTCGAATATCTGCTGGTAGTAATGAAGCCGATTGGGAACGAAAACCACGCTCAGCGGATATCGCTTCCGCGCGCGGTAACCGCTGGAGTTGTTGTATATTCCGAAACGCCCGCAATAAACCTTCATCGGGCTTTGGCGCGACGAGACGAGCGTAAACACCACGTCGGGCCCTATAAGCACCAGGCTGCCGCCGTGAAGCTCGTGCTCCTCGTCGCCGAACACGCAGCGCCCGCTCCCGGCCGTCACGAAGTATATCATGTAATCTTCGATGATATTGTCGTGCCAGCCCCAGATGTCAAAACCCCGCGGGGGCGGCGTGTCTCCCACCGTGGAAAACACCGACCCAACGGTGCCCATAGGCCACCACTCGTGAAAATTTAAGTGCCGACGCCTGGGAAGCGACGAAAGAATCAATCTAAGCAAATTTTTCTGTTGCTGCAAATTTTTCTGTTGCTCGACCTGCAACGTATCACCTCAAGAATAAATGTCGCAAAATCAAGGTGTTCATCCTAAATTAAGGTATCCACCCACGAGTGTCCCAACGTTTGATTTCGAATTTTCGATAACACGATTATTCTAA
>CAYZPY010000030.1:3446-20521 GCA_964480425.1 uncultured Planctomycetaceae bacterium | reverse complement strand
GGGCGGATGCGGGTTCGTGCCTCCCTCCCATGACCGCTTCTGCGAGGCAGGGAGAGTCCACGACGGCGTCGCAGCTTGCCCGGGCCGCCCAGCGTGCCGCCGGCAGCGGCGACAGGAAGGACATCGGCGAATATCTGCGCCTCAGACGGCAAACGGCAAATCATTAACGAACATAGTAGGCCGGCGGACCACACGGTCCGCGCGGCCAAAGAAGGAGAGCACACATGGCATTTACAGGAAAAGCGACATATTCGGCCGGCGCGGAGTTGCCGGAAATAGCCGAAGACGTATCGGACATCATTTCAATCGTCTCGCCATACGAGACTCCGTTTCTGGACCATCTGGGCGACGCGCCCCGTCCGGCATCGAGCACTTACCACGAGTGGCTGGAGGACGAACTCCTGCCTGCCGGCAGGCACGGCTGGACTACCAGAAGCAGGAGCGCCTGCGAGAACTCCTGCGCGACCTGGAGGGCACCGTCGTCAACGGCGCCGCCCCGGCCGGCGACCTGCCTGCCGGCAGGCAGGCCGGGGAGGTCATCGGAGAGTACACCCTGGAGTTCCGCAACGAGAACGCTCACGGGATGATAAAGGGTCTGGACGTTTCGTAGTCGTCAACCGGCGCTTTCGAAGCGCCGGTCCCGGCCCCGGCGCGCCGGGATCGGGTCCGGCGTTTCGGAACGCCGCCTGGGAGAATCAAATGGATACATTTTGCCTGGACAGGGACTTGTTGGGAATCGGGCCGGTGGTTTTCCTTTCGGGCGGGTTTCCCTCGCAGGACATGATTTCCGGCGACGACGGGGTGATTTCCGCAACGACTTTCACTTCGTCGTCGAGCGAACTCGGCGGGCGTCGCCGCCGGTAACGTTTTGTGCGTTCACCCGCCCGGGTCCGCCTCATCGGAGGGAAGCGCGTACGAGATCGTTTCGGTGGATTCCGCCACGTCGCTGACCGTATCCGTTCTCCGCGCCGATACGAACGCCGAAGCGGTGGCGCCCCCGTCGGGTCAGGACCTGCGTTTCTACGTCCGCACGTTCGCCCCGCAGATACGCGCCGTTTCCCAGGCGATGGGCGAGAAGCTTCGCCAGATGGCGGAATTGTCCGGGATAAAAGCGGCGGACTTCGCCGATTCCGTCCAACTTCGCCAGGCGGCGGCCAACGGGGTGTTGTCTTCGGTATTCATCGCCCGCGCCCAAAGCGCCGGTGCCGCCGACACCAACTGGATCAAGTCGGAGCACTACCGCAAGCGGTTCGGACAATTGCAACTTCAACTTCGCCTCAGCGCCGACGCCGACGGCGACGGCCGGGCCGATAAAACCAGAACGCTCGGCCACGTCACGCTCAAGAGGATCTGACGATGTCATCGCCCGTTAACGATATACTCCAGGACATTCTTTCGGCCCTGCGCGCCTCGGATCACTTCGCGGAAGTGACGATGGGTCCGCCGGCGTCGAGCACGGTGGTGCCCCGCGCGTGGGTTGTTTTCCGTGCCGTGGACGTGTTTTGCCCCGACGACGAGGCTTCGGGCAGTTGGGGGCGTTTGCGCGGACAAATCGTGGTGCGCACCCGTAACGACAGGACCGCCGAGGGAATAATCCGCGCCGAGGAGTTGTGCCATCTCGCCGTCGAGGCGTTGCTTGGAGACGTTTATCGGGGCGGGTTGTGCTGCGATCTGCCTGTCGGTCAGGCCACCGGGGCGCATCGGCGCGAGTTGAACGCCTCGGTGCCGCATCCCGAGGCCCAGATGTCCTGCGATTTCAGTTGTCACTTCGAAATGCAGGGAGGTGAATGATGCCCCGTTACTTTCGCATAACGTCCGCGCAGTTCGGCCCATCGCTGCTGGGGCTCCCGATATCCGCCCGTTTGGTGCGCCGCTTGGAGGTTCACCCCGCCGGCGCCGGGGGGATCTACGTCACCTCTGTTCAGACGTCCAACGCGATGCTCGAGGTGCACCTTATCATTCGTGACATATCGGCGGCGGAAAACCTCACGCCGGGTCAGGACGGCGATTTGATGCTCACAGTCGCGCCCGCCGCGGCCGGTCAGGCCTCGAGGGAACTAACGGTTTCCCGCGCCGTTCTGATCGCTGTGGAATTGTCGTATCAGCAGTCCCATCTCGCCGAGGCGACGCTTAAGTTTCTCGCCGAAGCCGACACCGGCGAGGATTCGCCCTTTGCCGCGGAGGATTCGCAATGAGTCTGCTTGACGGGGAAAATCTATTCGATTCCGGTCCCCACACGATACTGCCCGGCTCCTGGCGGCGCGCGACTGACCGGCGCGCGTTTGCGGGCCTGGGCGGAGAGATAATCATAGACATGGGTCTGCGCTCCCGCCTGATTCGCCAGCAGGGTCGCCTCCAGGGCGAATCCGCCCAGGCGCTGATCGCGACGATAAGCCAGATCGAAGCCCGCATGGACGGGCTTCTGCACACGCTCAGCGACGATTACGACACGGTTTACTATCCCGTGGTCGTCGAGATGTTCCGCCCCTCGGCGCCGATTCGGCACGGCAGGGGATTCTGGTGCAATTATCACATGCGTTACAGGCAGTTGCCATGAGCGCTTACTTCACCACCGACAATATCGAGCTTCTCCGGGCCGTACCGCACGCCGATACCGGGAAGTGGCAGATTTCGTTCCGCAGCCGGAATGCGGGCATGCACCATCAACTTTATCTCAACGGCCGGATGGTTGACTGGACCGACACGCCCGGCGAGAGAATGTTTTACGCGGATTTCGATTCGGCGCCTCGCCGGGTTGTCGTGGCGGCGGTCCCCCCGCGGTATCGTCGCCTTGAGATATCCGGATTATCGGGTGACGAATTCCAGCCGACGGGGTGGATTTATCGGCTTATGCTCGTTCCCGACATCGCAAGCGGCGGGGACGACAGGTTTGCGATTTTTGACGATCACGCTACGGGCCAATTCTCCACGACGCCCGACCTGGTCGTCGACGCCTGGCCGGGGTGGGCCCGTCGCTGGGCGTGGGGGGAGGATTCGTTCGCCCTGGGCGGATTCGGCTACGATGGTTGGTCCGCTGCGGGTATGGGGCTCGGTGGATTCGCAGCGGGCATGTTCGGATTCAACATGCACCTTGTTAAAGTTGCGCTTGCGATGAGCGAACCAGGCCAACACCAGGTAAGGATTCGCACCATCTGCCCCGACGGTCAATTCGCCGACGCCGGGTTGCAGCAGTTCGACGCTTGTCCCCCGCCCGCGCCGTCTTCGGACCTGGCCGTTGAATCCTACGACGCGCAGAAGCACACGCTTACGCTGACGTGGACCAAATCCCCGAGTGACGCATAGAGCGGGATTACGCAGATTAACGGATTGACTCAATAACGAATCAACGAGATTGCCCGTCGAAGGCGGGTCAACGAATTAACGAGGCAACGACATGACAGAACAATATCCGACAGACGCGGAATTGAACGCCCTTTCGGGAACTACCGATCCCGAGCAGGATGTGCCGTATCCGACGATAGGCGAGTCGCCGTATTACACCAGTTTCTACAAGATGCTTTACCGCCTGCTCGACGTGGTCCGACGAGCGGGCGACCTGCGCGTGTATAAGGAAGGCGATTTGACTTACGGCGTGCGCGCGGGGGAGTTCGTCAACGGCGATACGCCGGTCTCATACGAGGGCTCGAACGAAAACGCCCTGACCAACAACGCGAGCAATTACATATACCTTACCTACGACGGAACTCTTACGGTCAACACGACCGGGTTTCCCGACCCGTCCGACGTGCCGCACGTGCCGCTGGCTTCTATTGAGACCTCAGAGGGTCAATACGGCCTGGATGACGTGACGGACTACAGGGCGCGGGCGATTTTCGCCCTCCTTCGGGGTTCCGCGTGCCGATGGCGGGGGCAAAGCGCCTCGGAACCGGATAACCCAATTGACGGCGACATCTATAAGAACTCCTCCGATTCCAATGTCTACCTTTACGACGGGGAGGGGTGGATTGCGCTGACCTGACCGCCGGGTGAATCATGCTTTTGCATTACATAGACAACGAGGTTCCTGGTTTCGCACAGTGGGATTCGCGCGTCCAGGAGGGCTCGTCCACCGTAACGCGCTTGGCGTCGGCGTCGTTCCCCGACAGGGGCTCGTATGGCCTGCGGTGCACCGTATCGGGCGACGACAACGAGGCATACGTCCGCAAGGACGACGCGGCCTTCGCAAGGTCGGCGGGCGAGTGCCTGGCGGCGGGATTCTGGCTCAGGCCGGTGGCCGACCCGGCGGAAACCGACTATGCGTGGATAGCCGGGATTTACGACAGCAATATCCTCGATGCGTCGCTTAACCTCAAGTGGACCGGCTCGACGTGGCAGGTTCGGGCCTACACGCGGGAAAACGACGGGACTCACCACAGCGGAACTTACGCCGACATCGGGCCAAGCGGCCATTGGTACTACGTCCAACTGATGGCGCACTGTCACGCAAGCGACGGCGGCGTGTACGTGTACGTCAACGGCATCCTGAAAGACAGCGTTACCGGCTACCCCACCGATACGCGATACGGCGGCTTAGGCCAAGTCCTCATGGGGAATGTCTATTTATCGGACGACGGTTGGCAACTGGATTTCGACGAGGTCAAGATCGGCACGACGCTGACGGACACCGAGCCCTATGCGCCCGAACCCGCCGACGAATACCTCTCTGCCCGCCGGACTGTCCTCATCTGCCCCGACACCGACGACGGGCACGAGTTCGCCGATTACGTGTGCACGCAGGTGTCGCTGCCATACGCCAACCGCCTTTTCCTGCCCACTGTCACAGGCGAGACGTTGGATGATTACCCCACGTTCCGGTCCGAGGTGGAGGACGTCATGGACGAATTCCTGGCGAATTTCCCCACCGTCGCCGACCGCTGCATGTGCTTCCTTCTGGGCTACGGCGCGCAGGGATACTTCACCTTCCAGGGGGTGAAGTACTCGGCAGTATCGCGCCTGATGAACTACGGCAATACTTTTGATGGCGAGACGTCGAACCCGTTTTACCGCTCCAGCGGCCTGCCGTCGGACAGGATCACCGCAACAGAATTGAGCAATGCCGGCGTTTACATGGCCGCACGCATAGACGCCAATTCGCTTGCCAACGCCAAGGCGATAGTCGCAAACGCCCTGGCCGTCGCGGCGCTTTCTGCGCTAGACGAGACGGACAAACTCTATAGCGACGATTCGACGTTCAAGTCGTCGCTGGGCTGTCAACGCCTGCGGATAGAAACCGACACGATTGAGCGGTTCGACGACGCGGCCTTCGTTTGGGGCGATACGGGCGTCCCCTGGTTTGGCGACGGCGGGTCGCGCGTGTGCTTTGTGGACGATTCGGATGATTCCGCCGACGCGATGACGACCTCCAGTGAAATATACAACGCGGTGGTGACCAAAGGATATGCGTCGGGTCTTGGGTTTTCCCAGAGCACATGTACGCTTCGGCCCGGGCCGTTCTTTGAAATGTTGCGACTTGGTGGGACTCTGGCCGAGGCGGCCCTCGAGTCGGCGCAGTACCTGGACTACACGCCAGTCCTTGTCGGACTGCCGTGGATGACGGTGAACTTCCGCCGGGACGGATACAACATCTGCGCGGGCGAAGGCGGACCGGAGGACATCGATTGGAATTCACCCGTGGGCTATACCAGGGGGGGCGTGGAAAACGCCGAGGTGCTGCTGGAAATGACGCCCGGACGGCAGTACGCGATAGGTCTGCGGACCGTCTCCGCCGCCGGTGTGATTGAGCAGAACACGCACGTAATTGCATATGCCGGGGTGGATTCCGAAGGCGTCCTTCTGCCGGGGCCTCTGGGCCGACCCGATGAATTCGTCGCGCGCCTTTGCCCCGAAGGCGGCGTATGGATCGGATTTTCTTATCGTGACCGGTGCGGATATGACAGGCCGACGCATTTTGAGATTTTTTCACGACAGGACGGGGAGTTCAATTTCGACGAACCCGTGGCGGTTATAGAGAACCTCGACCCGGATAAAGAGGAATTCGAGACTGTTCTGTCATCCCAGACGCTTCCGGCGACGTTCGTCGTTCGAACCCGTAAGGATGATCGCCCCGGCCTGCTCAGCGACGAGGTGACGGTCACGCCGTCCCATCCGGCGAGCCCCGATATTTTCACTTGAAGCGAGTTTATGATGCAGACACTTACGTTGTCACCGCTGACGATTTCGGACAGGATATTCCGTTGCAGGCCCGTGAAGATTTGCGTCGAGGGCCTCAGGCGGCGTGACCTGGAGGTCGTGGAGTGGCGATTGCTGCGGGAGTATCCCTTCGCCAGGGCGACGTTGGTCAAGCGCCTGCCTCGAATCGTCGCCGGCGGCGCGCGCATGGAGGATGTCTCGTCTTTGCCTCAGATAGGGTCGTCCGTGTCGATACATCCGCCGCGCGGATACGGTTCCGGCCGGCTCCCTGCTCGCGTGGTGGCCCATCGCAGTGAATTCACTCCCCAGGCCGAACGACTGGTGGTAGTGGTCGAACATGCTCTGGCCGAGGCGCTCGAATCCGTCATTGACCACTGTTGGCGGTGGGGCTCGGCCGGTGCGGTGCGGGCCGAAAACGCGCCGGTGAATTTCAACGACGGACTAAAAGGACGGGCGTCGTCCCAGGTCGGCGAAATCAACGGCAGGCAGTGCCGGGTCTTCTCGTCCGACGCCGACGCGATTCGCTGGACGGTGGCCGACGCGCTCGGGTATCTGGTGGCGGCATACGCGCCCTCATACGTCGAAGCGCCGGGTCTGGAGGAACTCGGTGACCTCGCCGGCGAGATTGACCTGGGTCGGCTGGACGTTACCGGCATGGTGCTGTGGGAGGCGCTCGCTAAGGTCGCCGGCCGGGGCGGGCTCGCCACGGCGCCGGGGAGAAACGCGCTGGGGCTCGTATTCTACCAGCCGGGACGCACGGGGAGGCGCAGGCGGGTTTGTCTTCAGCGCGTCGGCGCGCTTGCACAGGCGGGTGATTCCAATCTCTGGCGGGGAAGCGTGGTATTCCGCCGGCGGTGCGACAGGCCTGCGATTCTCGCCCTGGGGCGGCACAAGCGGTACGAATCGACCTTTAATCTGCAGCCCGGATGGTACGAAGGCGACGAGACTTCCCGCTGGCGTGATTTTATTCGCAGCGACGGGGAGGATTGGCCGCAGGGCCGCAACGTCTATCGCAAGTGGGTGCTCAACGAGCACGGCTGGTATAGCGGTTCGCCGTGGCTGCTGGATGTTTACGATTTTTCACAGGTAAGCGCCGAGGATTTTTACCTGCGTGTCCCGCGCAGGTTTGAGCAGTGCATCTCGGTCAACCAGGACGGCGAGTCTTTCGGCGTGGCGGTCCAGTTCCGCTGCGGCCAGCAGGATGAGTGGCGCGCATGGGGCGGTCCGGTGAAAGTATCGTCGGATGAGTGCGCGATTTACCTGGCGGGCGATGCGATACCCGGCGAATATTTTCAGGCTGCCGTGATGGGACAGGCCGAGGTCCGCGTTACCGCCGCCGTTCGATCGGATGTCCGCCTGGCGGTGGAGATTCCGGGCGTGCCGAACCTCCCGCGCCGGATAATCGACCTTTCCGATCGCGCCGCGTGGTCCGCCGTGCAGCCCCAGAGCATGTTTTCCGGCGATGACGGCGCTTCGGTCGCCCGCGACGACACCGACATGCTTCTTGCCTGCGCCCGGCGTTACGCGCAGGCAGCCACGGGCGCGATGGAGGCCGAACTTACCCTTCCCTGGCCCGATACTTCCTACGGCGTGGGCGACCTTATCGAGCGGGTGGACGGGCGGGGCCTGAACCTGCGCGCCTCGGGGCTTGTCACGCCGTACGTCCGTTCGGTGCGTCACCGGTTCGGACAATCGCAGACAACCACACTTACAGTGAGCGGTTAACCATGTCACAAGAAGTTCCATTTCGCGACGGCATAGGACACCTCGCACAGGCGGGCAGCGCCGTCGGCGTAATGCTGGTGCGGATAACCGAACTCCAGGCGGACAACCGCTACACCGCGCGGGCGATAGAGTTCGATTCCGACGGACATACTCAGTTCGCCACCGACCGGACGGTGACGGTGACTAATCTCGCCGAGCCCGCCGATGAGCCGGGTGAAGTCCCGCCCGGCGCCGAGGCGGTTGCCGTGGACATCGAGGGCAGATGGGTGATTTTTCTCCGGCGGGCGTCGGCGGCGTTTTTCGCCAGGATTATTTCGTCCCAGGGCGACGCCGCATACACCGCCCGCCGGCAGGTGGTCACCGGACCGGGCCAGTTCGAAGACAGGTCCGGCGCCGAAGACGTGACCGCATATAACCTGGCAGAATTGTCCCTGGGACCCGGCGGGGCGGTGCACGAACAGACCATCGTGGTGGTCCGTCCGGTGACGGACACCGGCGAACCCCCCACTACGCGATACATGTTCGACCATCCCGCATACGCAAAATACCTGGATTAGTCATGACCTACACGGCCATCTGGACAAACTCGAACCAGCAGGGGCGCCTCGACGCCGGCGAACATTTCGTGGCATTGTCCGACGGAACGGAACTTGCCGCGGCGATAAACCGCAGGCGCCTGCTGACTTATCAGAGCGAGCAGGATTATTCGTCGCACCTGTATTGCGGCGCGCCGGTGAAAGAGGCCTCGCTCGACTCGGCCCAGGCGCCGCCGTGCGATAATTTCCGCGATGCGCTGGTCGAGGGGATACTCTCGGCCCCGGTGGGCGCGATGGGCGGGTCGCCCGCAACGCCGGCGGCGATGGACTGGCTCTGGCCTGTGGCGGGCGACGACGAGAACAAGATAATCGTCACCGGCGGACCGGGGCAGGGCGAGGTGAACCTGTTCGGGAAGTTGAACTCCGGCGACGACTGGACCGACGCAGACGTTGTCGCGGCGCAGAGTGACGTGCGGGCGGTTCACTTCAACGAACTGCGTCAGGCAATCGAGTGGCTGCGGCGTGGCAGGTGGCGGCTGCCGTTGTATTTTTCCGTGGGCATTTTCTCGGTCCTGCCCGACACGCCGTGGATAGGCGAGGCGGTAGCCAACGACGGGTCGAACGAACTGCGCAGCGTGGGCTTTGCCGTGATACGCACGGAAGACACGTCGCCTCTGGGCCTGGTCGGCGTGTCGGCCCGCGCCGCCGGCCGACTCGAAATCACCGTCGACGCCGACTGCACCGTCGAGGTCTATCGTTGCCTGCGCGAGATTGACTTCGAGTCCGACCCGCCCACGTGGAACGAATATGACCCGGGCGCCTCTGCCTCGTGGGACGCCCCCGGCGGGACGGGCGCGGGCGACGCGGTGCTTATCGGCTCGATCGACCTGACCGCCGGCCAGGTCGGAACGCTGACCGGAGGGACCGTCGCCGACGCATTCGACGCCATGATTAACGGCGCCGAGCAGAACTTTCTTGTCCGCAGAGCGGACAGCGGCGCCGAGACCGTCGAGATCGTTTCGGCCGAGGCGGTCGTCGAATTCGACCTGGACAGCCCGCCCAACTGAATGGAGTGATTTTATGACGTTTATCGGCGTGATATCGGATTTGGCGAGTTTCGGGGCGGCGGGGCTGATGGGCGCGATGTGGCTGTGGGAGCGCCGGCTCAGTCGCGTGCGCGAGGCGCAGTTGTCCGATGCGCACCAGCGAATCATCCGCGACGAGCAGCGGCTGGGCAAACTCACCGACGTGGTCCAGCGGAATTCCGAGACCATCGCACGCTTCACCGAGACCCAGAGGCAGGTCGTCGAGGCAATCAGGGACCTTACAAAGGAGTTGCATCATGACACGACACGTTAGATGGATATTGCCCGTTGCGGCGCTTGCGATGGCGATTGGCGGCTGCGGCGCCGCCCCGGCGGCGCTGGAACTTATCGCGCAGGCGCAAAAGGGGCTTGACCAGGCGCGCCGGGCGCAGCAGGCGCAACACGAGCAGATAGTGGCTCAGATGGAATCGCAGTCGGTCGCGCTCGACGATGCGTTCGACCGCGACGTTCGACTGGTCGAGGCCGGGAAAATTACGGATTCGTCGGGTCGGCCGGTGGAGTTCGACGCCGAGTGGGTGATATCGGCCCGGCGGGGCTACGCCGCGGCGCGCGATGTGCTGGGTGAGCAGATTAATCGTCAGCAGGCCTCGCACGAGGACGACGCGGACAATCTCGACGCCGCCGACGAGGCGCTCGAGATGGCAGCCGAACTCATCGTCTATCAGTCGTCGCTGACCGGGCGGCTCAAGCAGCGTCTTTTGGACATTTACGGGAGACTGACCCAAGGCAAATGAAAATGAAAAGATTCAGCAGATTGTCGAGCGCGCGGTCGGGCAGGCGTACGAGGACTGGTCGGCCAGGCACCCGTCTCTGGCGGCGGTGATTGACCGCATCAAAATCACCGAAAGGACCGTGGTGCGCCTGCGCGAAACGCCGCAGTACGAACGGGCCGTGCGACAGTATCACCAGGCACGAAACGAGATTCAGTTGATTGAGACTCTGGCCGAGGCGGCCGGTCCTGTCATTAACGCCGTGCTGGCGATGTGAGTCGTAGGGCGTGCTTCTTCGGCGCACGCCGAGTCCTATATTAACCCGAGTCCGCTGGACGCTTACCTTTACAGGAGAAACATCATGCGTTCATTTTTGCAGAGGATAACGTCTCGGAAATTCCTGACCGCCCTTGCGGTGCAGATCGCCGCCGTGGCTGCGCTGTTCTGGCCCGAGCACGAATCCGCCATCTCCGACACAGCCGTCAAAATCGCCGCCCTTGCCGCCCTCCTGCTGGCCGCTCTTGGCTACGGCAAAATCGAAGCCGGCGTGGATTCCGCCGCCTCGAACGATTCCGGCGACTAATCGCACACGAGATGCGCCCGCTCAACGGCAGCGCCTGTTTCATTTTCCCGTTTTCGAAGTTCGCCTCGCTGATTAATTCACCGTCGCGGCGGTAGAGGGTTTCGTCGCCGACCTTTGGCGGGGAGTTATTTTTCTCTGGCGGGGTCCCAGATCGTCGCCTGGATGCCGTGCAGGGCCTCTTTGGTGGAGTAATAATACAGGGCGACCATCTTTCCGTCGGAACGGCGAAGCAGGCGCGGGTAGCCCAGGTCGTTGGTTTGCATATCCTCGGACCAGAAGTCGTCTCTGAGGATTTTCGGCTTGCTCCAGGTCTTTCCGTTGTCGCCGCTGTAGGAGATCATTATTGTTCCGCGCGCGCGGTCGCCGAAGACTGCGCACAGACGCCCGTCTTCGGTCATGTTCAGCGCGGGGGGGTTTCCGTTGCCCGAGCCGGTGTCGCCGACCTTGGCCATAAACTTCCAGGTATTCCCGTTGTCCTTCGAGACGTACGCGTCCACCCAGTTGTGCTTGCCGTGACGGCGGCGCATGGTGGTTATCAGCGTGCCGTCTTTGAGTTCAAATGTCTGGGACATCACCGCGCGCGCCTTGCTGGGGTGGATTGTGTCGCCGTCCAGGTCCACCTCCAGCGACTGGTCGAGATCCTTGGTATATGGCGGGATGACCCAACTGACGAACTCGAAAGTTTTTCCCCCGTCTTTAGTTCGGGCGCAGAAGACCTTGTCGGTTCCGAACCGGAGCTTTATGCGTACGGACATGAACAGCAGGCACTGGTGCTTGCCCTCGATGACGTAGTCGGTGCGGGGCGTCAGTTCGACGTCGTGGTAGCCGCCTTTGCCCTTGGGGAAGGCCTGTTGAATGTGCGGATCGTCGTAGATGTCTCCGAAGCGGTGCGGGCCTTTCCAGGTTTCTCCGGCGTCGTAGGTGTAGAAGAAATGGCCTTTGGGGTCGAACGCACCGTGATAGGCGGTGCCGACCATCCGCAGTGCGAATTTCGGGGCGGTGAAGTCTATCGGCTTTGTGACCGGCTTGCAGTCCGGTTGATTGCCGAAGTCGCCGACGAAGCCCTCCGGGTCGTATGCCTTCCAGGTCTCGCCGCCGTCGGTGCTTCGCGCCAGCCAGGTCTTCTGGTTGCCGCCGATATTGTGCCCGCCGCGGAGTTCGTAATCCCCGCGGGTGAAACACACCAGCATTTCGTCGCCCTCGAAGATCCACGCGCCGTTGTTGGCGGGCCAACCGGCGAAGTGCCCCTTCTCCTGGTACACCGTTACGTGCCTGGCGTCTTCGACGGTGTCGAATTTCTGCTTCATTTCTTCGGCGCTTGGCTTGTTTTTGGCGGCGAATCCCATACAGGCAGTTAGAATAACCGCAATGCCGCCGACTACAAATTTTTGCATCGTGTTCATGTTCTATCCTTTCGTTAAGGGTTCAACTTTTGTCGTTTGAATGATTGCCTCCGCGGGCCGACGTCGACGGGCCATGACGAGCAACCGTGTTCTATATAACATTAACCCTCTTGGAATATCAACGTTTCGGTTTTCGACGCATGTCGCCCCGGGCGTGATTTGTCCCTCGCCGTCCTTGTCGACCGGGCCGAAGAGCCGATCGTAGCCTTTTTTGTTTTTGTTCCATTCTTCGCGGGCGACTTTTCCGTTTTCGTCGGAGTCGCAGCGGCGCAGGAAAGTCCTTGCCCGGTTGCCCGTGCCCGCGCGGGCGAGGCGAACACAGCCGCAGAGAACGCCACGACGCAGATAATCGCGAATAAACCGTTCATCTTCAATTTTGCGCCTCGTTTTCTCGTTTTTCCGGCTCGTCGGTGCTACTTGTCCAGTTTGCCTTTGACGGCGATTTTGAACGCCAGGGCGTAGTCGTTGGGCGACTTTTCGGGCAGCGTCAGGTGCAGGCCCTTGGAGTCGCGTGTGAATTTGACCGCCCCGGCGCCGATGAGCGTGACGGACTCGACGGCGTCGGCGGATGATATTTTCGTCTTCGAGCTCAGCGTTTTTATGGTGAGTTCGCCCTCGGGCGGGATGCCCAGCGCGATGGCGTAGAGCGTGTTTCCTTTTGTGGTGAAGCGCACGTCGTGCCACTGTAGTTTCCCGGGGTCCGGTTGCTGCCATCTGCGGCCTGGCTTGAACCTGAGGTTCTCGTCGTCCTCTTCGGCCCGGATTTTCCACGGGCGCGTGCCGTATATCGCCTCGCCGTTCTGCTCCAGCCAGCCCCCGATGCCCTCCAGCAGGTCGACCTGTCCCTCGTCGAAGGTCCCGTCGGGTCGTGGATTCAGCGACAGCAGCAGCCCGCCGTTGCGTGCGACCAGGTCGCAGAGGCGCACGACGATGTCGCGCGGCTTTTTGTACTCGATGCCGGCGAACCAGGGCCAGTCGCACCATCCGGCGCCCGAGGGGGTGTCATCCTCCCAGGGCCAGGTCAGGCCCGGCTTTCTTCCGTGCCCGTTCTCGAAAGAGTACACGCCGAAGTTCTTTCCGAAATTGCCCTTGTTGTGGACGCAGACTTCCTTTCCTTCGGCCAGGCCCACGTTGAAGAAGCGTGCGATGATTTTTTCGGTGCCGAACGCGCCTCCGCCCCCGTCGAACCAGATGCAGTCCGGCTTGTACTTTTCGATGAACTCGATGGTCAGTTTGCCGCGTTTTTCGGCGAACTCGTCCTTCTCGCCGAGGAACCAGTAGAGGTCTTCGTATTTGGGGTCGAGCAGATCGGCGCCTTTCATGTCGGGGTTTTTGCGGAGGTTTTTGACGATGCCCTGGAAGTGCTTGTAGGTCCGAGCGTGGTGGAAGGAGGCGAAGGTCTTCAGGCCTCGCTTGTGTATCTCTGCGGCGATCTGCCCGTATATGTCGCGCCGGGGTCCCATCCTGCCCGCGCAGAAGTCGGTCACGTCGCTGTCCCACATGCAGAACCCGTCGTGGTGGACCGCGCAGATGCCGGCGTACTTTGCACCGGATTTTGCCACCAGGTCCGCCCACTTTTCGGGGTCGAATTCGCTCGCCTTGAATCGCGCCACGAGGTCCTTGTAGCCGTAGCCCTCAGTTACCTTGCCGATGTGCTTTTCGAACGCCGCCCGCTGCTCGTGGCCGGGATTCGTGCTGTAGAGTCCCTTGTAGAAACAGATGCAGTAGTTGCCGTCGTTGTGATCCATCCACTGCCCGCTGACGGCGTAGGGACCCCAGTGGGCGTAGATGCCGAACTTCGCGTCCTGCGCCCAGTCGGGCACCTGGTGCTTTCGCAGGGATTCCCAGTCGGGTTTGTATCCCCTTGCCTGGGCCGGGGCGGCGGCGGTGCGTAAAACCGGGGCGGATATCAACAGTACCAGTAGGAATTTCCTCATATCTTTAGTCCTTCATGCAGCGCGTTTGGGGATAGTGCGGATTGCTTTGGATTATATTGTTTTTAACGGTTTGGACAGTTTCAGGCGTTGGTCATGTTTTGGTTATGACGACGTAATTCGGGTCCGACGGTTCGGTGTCGGGATTGACGACGGCGTCGAGGAGGTACTTTCCGGCCTTGACCTTGACGGTGAAGTTCGGGACCTTGTCCCTCGTCGAGGCCTTCCAGCGGTGTTCGTTTTTTCCCATGAGCAAATGCGCTTCGTCGGCGCGGCTGTATTCTTTTGGCGGATTTTCGGGCGGATATGCGCGCGTGCCGTTGTCCCAGAATTCTATTTTGTACGTTCCGTCGCTTGCGAATTCGATCGGCCACTTGTAGTTGACCGGGTGTGGTCCGTGGCTGTGCGGGTCGGGCAGCGGCGCGCAGTACTGGTTATGGACAAAAAGCGGATTAGCGTGCTTTGTGCCGGCCACCATGTGCTTGTGGCGTCGGTAGCCGTACATCGCCTGCGACCAGAAGTCCAGGTAACGCGCCTTTACCTGGTCCAGCTGCCCGACGGTGAGGTCGGTTTTGCCTATTTGCCGGCCTTTTCGCCAGGTTGCCGACCCTCCGTCGGGATGGTAGAGCGTGGTCTGGAACAGCGGCTTGATTTCCATGACAGGCCATTCCGGCTCGGGGCTGTATGCGCTGGTGTCGTCCATAATGAAGAATCGCTTTTTCCACCGGTCGGGGTCGCTCTCCAGCAGCGGGCGGAAACTTTGCCCGTCCATTTGCACTGTCTCGATGGGCGCCACGCCGCACAGGTCCGTCAGCGTGGGCAGGACGTCGAAGTTTGCGGTGCGCCGGTTTACGTAACTGCCGCTGCGCCATCCCGCCGCCGGCCAGGAGATCATGAACGGATGGGAGTACCTGTGGTCTTTCGGTTTGGCTTTGCCGGACTTGCTTCGGTGTATCGCCGGCGCCCCGGCGCCCGAGCCGTCCGAGCAGAAGATGATTATGGTGTTCTCGTCGAGCCCGCGGGCCTGGAGCGTTCGGATGATGCGCCCCAGCCCCTGGTCTATGAAATCTATCTCGGCGTAAAGGTGCAGCAGATTGTCGACGTGTTTGCGGGCCTGCTTGTCGAGGTTCTGGCCTTTATATCGTCGGCGCAGGTGCCTGCGCTTTTCGTCAAGAACGTCGTTGTACTGTCCGGCCTGTTGTAGTTTCCGGCGGTATTTTTCGTACAGGTCTTGCGGTCCTATGTTCCACTCGTGCACCATGCTGGTGGCCAGGTAGAGGCAGAACGGATTTTCCGCGTTGTTTTGGATGAACTTCACCGCGTAATCGAACCATGGCTTGCCGCGGAATCCCTTGAAGTTTTTCCACCTGCCGTTGTGTCGCAGGCGGAAATGCTCGGGCGTGCGCGGCGAGTATGAGCCGAAATACGTCAGCACCTCGTCGAAGCCGCGGTCCTCGGGTCGATACGGGTAGACGTTTCCGATGTGCCACTTCCCGATCATTGCCGTGGCGTAGCCGGCGCGTTTGAAGTGGTTGCCGATGGTCTTTTCGTCGCGCTGCATGACCTGGTGGCCGTGCCAGACCTCCACCACGCCGGTCCGCAGCGATTGCCGACCTGTCATCAGCGACGCCCGCGACGGCGCGCACCTGCCGACCGAGACGTGATTGTTCATGATGACCGATCGCTTCGCCAGGGCGTCCAGGTTGTGAGTCTCGACGAAGGTGTTTCCGTACGGGCCCAGCACCGATTCGTCCAGGTTGTCGATGTTGACGATGACAACGTTGGGTCTGTGCCCCGGCCTGGTGCGGGCGCCTTTGGTATGTCCGTGCAACATGACTCCACCGCCCACCGCCGCCGCCGTCTTTAGAAAATCTCTGCGTTTCATAATGCTCTGTTTCTCCTGTTTTTATTTTTCTCTGTCAACAGGGGTTTCGCCTCCCATGACGGTGTCGGAGTCGAGTTTTTCGCGCTGGTTGAGGATATGTTTTTTCCAGTCGTCGGGCAATCCCACGCGTCGCTGGAAGTACGTCTGCTCGTTGAAGCGGAGGTTGTTGTGCTTGAAGTAAGGCCAATTCACGTCGCGGCTAAGGTCGCAGTCGAAACGCGCCAGGATGGAATAGTTCGCGCCTCCGCCGCCTTCGGGATTTATGTGGCACAGCCCCCATGTCAGCCCGCGCCCGTCGCCGTTGTCGGCGAAGGCGTCGGGAACGAACGGACCGGGGGCAATCGGCGGCACCTGGATCAGCGAGGCCATCCGGAAGTTCACCCCGTCCGGGGCGTACTGGACGGTGTTTTTCTCCGGTCCGTCCAGTAGCGCCATGGCGGCGACGCCTTCCTTCCAGGGCAAAAGGCACGTCTCGTGCCCGGAGTTTATCACGGGGTTCAGCGGGTGCTTCTGAAAGGGGCCTAACGGGTGGTCGGCTACGGCCAGTCCCTGCGCGCGGACGATCGTGCCGCCCCTGCCTCCCCTGCCGGGAGAGCCCTTGTAGTAGAGGTAAATTTTGCCCTTGTAGACCAGCGGGAAGGGGTCGTGAATGGCGCCGCAGTCCCACTGGCCCGGCTTTCCGAAATCCACCACGGGCTTGCCCAGGGGTTTGAACGGACCGTCGGGAGAGGGCGCCTCTGCCGCCGTCGCGCATGCCCGGTCGCCGCGTCGGCCCGGTATCTCGTTGAAGCCCTGGTAGTAGATGTAGTACTTGCCGTCCCATGCCAGGACGTCCGGCGTGGAGACGCTCCGCCAGCTGAACTCGCCTTTAGGCGGGCGCTTCACTGCCGGGCCACGCTCGGTCCAGGTGAATCCGTCCTTGCTGGTGGCGTACCAGATTTCGCCCAGGTCCCAATCGAACGACGGCTTTTTGTCGGTGGCATTTTTCGGGCCCACAGGCGGAGAGACGGTCTCCCTGCGGGTGTACCAGACGTAATACGTCC